>JASHQX010000037.1 GCA_030038895.1 Thermoplasmata archaeon | reverse complement strand
ATCGAGGATACGCGCGAGGTGAACCTTCCGCACGAGAACTGGATCCCCGGCGCGACGCGGAGCGGGACCGGCGACCGGGGGCCCGACGGCAAGGCCGCCGGGGAGGTCGACATGTTCGACCTCGTGCGGGCGTCCCTGCGGCAGCGGCCGAACTACATCATCGTCGGCGAGGTCCGCGGCCGCGAGACGTACACGATGTTCCAGGCGATGGCGACGGGGCACACAACGTACTCGACGATGCACGCCGACAGCGTGAAATCGATGGTCAACCGCCTCGAGAACCCGCCGATCAACACCCCGCGGATCCTCCTTTCCGCGCTGAACAACGTCGTCATCCAGATCCAGACGCGCACCGAGAAGGGGGTCGTTCGGCGGTTGAAACAGGTCCTTGAGATCGTCGGGTTCGAACCCGAGACGAACGAGCTGATCACCAACACCGTCTACGAGTGGGACCCCTCGACCGACAAGTTCGTCTTCAAGGGCCACTCGTTCCTCTTCGACAAGATCATGGACCTCAAGAATTACACGACCGACGAGATGGACGCCGAGTTCCAGCGGCGGGCCCAGGTCATCCATTACCTCGTGGAGCACCAGATCACCGACTACCGCCAGCTCTGGCGGACGATCGCCGAGTACTACAAGGACCCGAACGAGGTCATGCACCGGGTCCAGCCGACTCCGACGGAGACGCCATGAGCCCGGCGGACGCGGGCGCGAACGTCGGCGCCACCCAAGTCGCGACCCGCACCGTCCGCCTGAAGCGCGGGGAGCAGCCGACCCACTCGGGGCTCACCGCGTTCCAGCGCTGGTGCTGGAGGACGTTCCGCCGCCGAGTGCTCGAGCGTCCCCCCGACCCGATCCTCGAGGAGAACCTCCTGAAGGCGCACATCCGGATCCGCGCGGACGAGTACATGGCGACCGTCTACGGCTCGACCCTCGTCGCGGGGATCGGCACACTCGTCGCTGGGATCGTGGTCGGGCTCCTCTTCGTGCTCTCGGGCTCGCTCCTGATCGGCCTCGTGATCGGGATCCTCCTCCCGATCCTCGGCACTGTCGGGACGTTCTTCGTCCTCCAGAGCACCCCGGGCTCCAAGGCGAAGGAGCGGGGGCGCAAGATCGACCGGAAGATCAGCCCGGCGATGAGCTTCGTCTCGGCGATGGCGTCGGCGGATGTCAACGTCGACCAGATTTTCAAGGAACTCGGCCAGCAGAAGATCTACGGCGAGGTGGCGGAGGAGGCGGCGTGGATCACCCGTGACACGGAGCTCCTCGGCGTCGACATCCTGACCGCGATCCGTATCGGCGCCCAGCGGAGCCCGTCGAAGCGGTTCCAGGACTTCCTCCAGGGGGTCGTTACGACCGCGACGAGCGGGGGGCTCCTGAAGCCGTACTTCCTTCAGAAGGCCGAGCAGTACGAGCGCGAGAACAAGCTCGACATGCTCCAGCGCGTCGAGACGATGGGGCTCATGGCCGAGACGTTCGTCACGGTCGTGGTCGCCTTCCCGCTCTTTCTCGTGATCATCATCGCGATCTTCGCGATCATCGGTGGGGGCGGGACGTTCATGATCGACATCCTCTGGGGGATCGTCGGCGCGTTGATCCCGCTCGCCCAGTTCGGGTTCATCTTCTTCATGTACTCGCTCGCGCAGGAGATGACCTAGATGGCGACCGCGACTCCCCCGGCGTCGGTCCGGAAGGTCCGCTCGCTCTCCACGACCCTCACCGCGAAGGAGGAGGGGTTCAGCCGCGAGACGATCCTCCTCATCGCGGGGGCGGCGGTCGCGGTGGTCTTCTGGATCTTCGCGGCGCTCAATTACGTCGGCGTCCTCAATATCCAGTTGCGCCCGGGCGAAGGGTCCGGAGCGAATCCCGCGATCGACTTCTTCGTCATCGGGATGATCTGTCTCATGGCGCCGTACGGCTTCGCGATGACCGCGAAGCTCCGCCGCATCGCGAAAATCGAGGAGCGCCTCCCCGACTTCCTGCGCGACGTTGCCGAGGCGGGCCGGTTCGGGATGACCCTCCCCGACGCGATTGTCGTGGCGAGCACCGGCCGCTACGGGCTCCTCACCGACGAGATCAAGAAGATGGCGAGCCAGCTCGAGTGGGGCGTCCCGGTCTCGACCGCACTCCGCCTGTTCGAGGAGCGTGTCCCGACCCCGCTCACCCAGCGGGTCGTCTCGATCGTCACGCGGGCCAACGAGGCCGGCGGGAACGTCGCGGACGTCCTGACGATGGTCGCGCACGATACCCGCGAGGTCCAGCTCGCGGCGGCGAGCCGCCGGATCTCGATGCTGACCTACGTGACGGTCATCTACATCTCGTTCTTCGTGTTTCTCGTCACGATCTACATCATGGCGGCAATCTTTCTGCCGCAGATGATCACCGCGGGGAGCGCGGTGTCGTCTTCGAGCCTTGCGAGTGCGGGGGCCGTTACCCTCTCGTACCAGTACGTCCCGGTCCTCTTCCTCGCGTTCATGGTCGCCGTCATCGTCCACGCGGTCGGCGACGGGATCATGGCGGGCGTCCTCTACGACGGGCGGATCCCCGAGGGGCTCCAGCACGCGACGATCATGCTCATCTCGGGCTGGCTGATCATGCGGTTCGTGGTCCCCATCCTGAACGTCTAGCGGTCACGGTTCCATGGCGGGCGAGGCAGAAAGCACACCCACGGCGGAGGAAGACACTGGGGAGGCGATCCCGACCCAGAAGGAGCGCAAGCGCGGGTTCGCCCCGTGGCTCCGCATGGGCGCCGCGTTGCGCGGCGGCACCTCCGAGCCGCGGCCGGTCAAGCTCGCACGCCTCGGCGTGTCGGGCCAGGGAAAGGAGGCCGAGGTCACTCCGGTGCCCACGCTCCCCGATCCCGCGCTCACCGAGCTCGATCTCGCGCCGATCCGCCCCGGGTTCTCCTATGTGCGGGTCACCTTCCACAACACCCGCAACGAGTACCTCTACGAGGTCATCGAGCCCCCGATCTCCCGGATCGAGCGCGAGCTGACCGAGCGTCTGCGCGTCTACCTGATCGACGCGTTCGAGCCGCTCGCCGAGAACGACCCGGAGTCGAAGCGGCGCGAGCTCCGCCGGATGGTCGACGAGCAGCTGCAGAAGTGGGAGCTCGCCCCGGGCCCGACCACGAAGGGCCGGATCCTCTACTTCCTCGAGCGCGACTTCATCGGCTACGGGATCGTCGACGTCCCGATGACCGACACGGAGGTTGAGGATATCTCGTGCGACGGGGTCGGCATCCCGCTCTACATCTACCACCGCAAGTACGGCTCGATCCGCTCGAACCTGAGGTTCTCGAACGCGAAGGAGCTCGACGACTACGTCGTCTGGATCGCGCAGCGGTCCGGAAAGCACATCTCGGTCGCGAGCCCGATCCTGGACGCGACCGTCCCAGACGGCTCGCGTCTACAAGCGACCCTCGGAACGCACGTGACGAAGCGCGGGAGCTCGTTCACCGTCCGGCGGTTCCGCGACAACCCGTTCACGCCGGTCGACCTCGTCAAGTTCAAGACGATGAGCCCCGAGATGATGGCGTACCTCTGGATCGCCATCGAGCACGGGCAATCGATGATGGTCTGCGGGGGGACCGCGAGCGGAAAGACGACCACGCTCAACGCGACCCTTCTTTTCATCCCGCCGCAGATGAAGATCGTCTCGATCGAGGATACGCGCGAGCTCAACCTCCCGCACGAGAACTGGGTCCCGTCGCTCACGCGCGCGGGCTTCGGCGCGAAGAACGTCATCACCGGTAAGGCTCCGGGCGAGATCGACATGTTCGACCTCCTCGCCTCGGCGCTCCGCCAGCGTCCGCAGTACCTGATGGTCGGGGAGGTCCGAGGCGCGGAGGCGTTCATCGTCTTCCAGGCGATGGCGACCGGGAAGACCTGCTACACGACGTTCCACGCCGAGAGTGTGAGCGCGATGGTTCACCGGATGGAGAACCCGCCGATCACGCTCCCTCGATCGCTCGTCTCGGCGCTCAACCTCGTCCTGCTCCAGCGCCAGGTCAAGGTCGGGACGAAGATGACACGCCGCGTCCAATCGTTGACCGAGATCGTCGGTCTCGACCCCGAGACGAACGAGCTGATCACGAACTCGGTCTACTCCTGGAACCCGGCGGACGACACGTTCCTCTACTCGGGGCACTCCTACATCTACGAGCGGGTCGCGCTGATGACGAACCTCTCGATGAAGGAGATGGAGCGCGAGGTCCGCAACCGGGTCGAGATGCTCGAGTACATGGTCGCGAAGGACTCGCGCGCGTCCCGCCAGCACCCGTTCACGCACCGGGACGTCGGCCAATTGGTCGCGTTCTACTACAAGGACCCGAAGCGGGCCCTCGACGAGGCGCGCGCCGAGCTCCTGAAGCTCAAGGCGGCCACGCCCCCCGGCGCCACGAAGGTGGCCGTCTCCGCGCGGTAGGCCTTTCCGTCCGCGCGGCTCGGGCCGGGGGATGCCCGAGGCGCCGAGGCGTCCGTTCGCCGAGCTATCGTTCCCTGGGGGACGGTCGGTCGTCCTCTGGAACGAGGACGCGATCGCCGGCATGAAGCGCCGGCTCGCTCGGAAGAGCGTGGACGTCGTGGTCACGAGTCCCCCCTACAACCGGGGAGTCCCGTACCGGACCTACCGGGACCGGCGGCCCCGCGAGGAGTACCTCGCGTGGATCGCTACCCTGCGGGACTCGGTCGACCACGCGCTCGCGAGCGATGGCTCGTTCTTCCTCAACGTCGGGGGCTCCCCGAGGGACCCGTGGATGCCGTTCGATCTCGCCCGCGAGGTCGGACGCCGGTTCGTCCTCCAGAACGTGATTCACTGGGTGAAGTCGATCGCGATCGACCGGGACGCCGCGGGCCGTGCGGCGAGACTCGACCACGATCTCGCGCTGGGGCACTATAAGCCGGTCGTCTCCGATCGGTACCTGCACGGCTCGCACGAGTACGTCTTCCACTTCTCGCGGCGCGGCGACGTGCGGCTCGACCGGCTGGCGATCGGGGTGCCGTACCAGGACAAGTCGAACGTCACGCGCTGGAAGGCCGCGAAAGGCGACCGACGGTGCCGGGGGAACACCTGGTTCCTCCCCTACCCCACGATCCGCGAGCGTTCGCGGGACCGCCCCCACCCCGCGACCTTCCCGCCGGAGCTCCCCGAGTGGTGCCTGCGCCTCCACGGGGTCGGCCGGATCCGAATGGCGGTCGACCCGTTCGTCGGGATCGGTTCGAGCGCGGTCGCGGCCGCACGCCTCGGCGTCGATTTCGTCGGCTTCGACCTCGACGAGGAGTATCTACGGCTGGCTCGCGACCGAGTCGCGGAGACGATCGCGCACCTTCGGTCCGCGCGGGACCGATCACCCACCGTGAGCTGAGACTCGGGTCCGCCCCGCCCGACTACCGCTCTTCCTCGTTCGACGCAGACTCCGAGCCGGATTCCCCCGTGGTCGGGGGGGACCATTCACGCATCGGGGTCCGTCGGAGCCCGGCCGCGGCGGCGAAGGCGTTCTTGGTTCCTTGTTTTGCACGGCGGCCGGCCGTGACCACGGCGTCGCGCGCCGCCCCGGCCGCCCGGGCCGTGCCGGAGCCGATCGCCGCGCCCGCGTCGGCGAACCGTTGCGGGAGACGACGCATCTCCTCGTCGAGCGACTTACCGAGGTTCGCGAAGCCGTCCTGGATATCGATCGCGAGGTACTTCGCCTGCTTCCCGCTCAGCTGGCCGAGTCGTTCGATCTTCTCGTCCAGGTTCGAGAACTCGCTCGCGAAATCGCGTCCGAGGCCCCCAGCCGCCCTTCGCATCTCCGAAAGGTGACGGCGGAACTGGGCCTGCTCGCGGTTCTCCGACATACGCCCTCTCGACCTCGACGACCGGAAGTCGGGAGATAAAACTTGGTCCCGACCGGTAAGGAGCTATCCGCCCATCCGGCGATCGGCCCGGCGCCGCCGCCCCCGGCCGGTCGGGGGAGCCGCCGGAGGGGGCAGGGGGGAGGGGGGAGCCGCGACCCTTCGCTCGGTCTCGGTCCCATGCGCCCAGCGTACAAGTAGCTCGACCCCGAGGTTCGCCGGTTCGGTCACGACCATCTCCCCAGAGAGAGTCCGGGCGATGCTCCGGGCCGCGGGTTCGTACTCCGGGTGCTCAGACTTCAAGAGGATCACGGTGGACCGAAGCGGGACGACCGTCGCAAGCTCGCGTGCCCGCTCGAGGGCGTGCTCGAGCGCGACATCAAGCTGGCCGCTGCGGACCCGGCCCTCGTCGTCCGTGTAGGCCTCGGGAAGGCCATCGGTGATCAGGTAGAACTCGCGACGGGACGCCCGGGAGGACTGGAGGAGGAGGTGGGCCGCACGGAGCGCCTCCGAGGTGTTGGTGAACGCCCCCGGCTTGCACTCCCAGAGCTCGACGAGATCGAGGACCTGGACGTCGTTGTCGAAGGCGATGAGGTCGATGGTCGCGTCGGGATACCGGCGGCGGACCGCGACGTAGAGCGCGAGGAGGGCCTTCTTCGCCGCCTCGAGCTTTCCGGACTCGGCCATGCTCCCCGACCGGTCGAACGCGAGGACGACGTGAACCCGCTCGCTCGTCACCTCGCGGAAGATGTAGCTCGTCGATTCGTCGATGTGCCGCGAGCCAGTGAGGCGCGCGGCGAGCAGCGAACCCGGGACGTCGAGGTGCGCGATTTCCTCGGGCCGCCGGAGGCGGGCCTTTTCATAGACCCCGGTCGATCCGCCCCCTTTGAGCGAGAGCCGGATGTCCCCCGGGAGCCGCCGGCTCTCCTCTTCGAGGAGGAGACGGGCAAACCGCTCGACGAGCCCGTAAGTGACGACGAGCTCGCCCGCGCGCTCCGCGACGAACCCCCGTTCCTTGAGCTCCCGTTCGAGCCGGTGCTCCTCGCCGGCCCGGATGCGGGCCTCGGTCTCGGACTCCGCACGGCGCCGGGCCTCCTCGCGTTCGGCCTCGAGCCGCCGGCGCTGTGCCTCGGCCTCGCGCCGCTTCGCCTCGGCCTCGCGCTCGAGGGATCGCTCGCGCGTCCGCAGGGTGCCAGCCACGCTCTCGGAGAGCTCGGTGCGCTCGGCCGGTGTGAGCTGGGCCAGCGTGTCGCCCATCTCGGAGGGGCCGATCGCCCGCCCGGTGGCCGAAGGAACCGCGAGCCGGACGGTGCGGCCGGCCGGGCGCGCCGGAACGGCTTTGGACTTCGACCGGGAGAACAGCCGCTTGAGCCATGCGAAGAACCGGGCGAATGCCGCCCGGATCCGGGCGAAGATGCCGCGGGGTGGAGGGGGCTGGTTCCAGGAGGCCGTGGGCAGGAGCAGCGCGGAGCGCACCTCGTCGAGCAGATCGGGGGGCGGGAGGCGGGACCAGTCGATCGAACGGGCCTTTCGGAGGCGTTCTTCGAGCGCCGCGATCTGCCGGGCGACCTCCTCGTCCGAGCGGCGGGTCACATCGGTGAGCTCCTCCACCCGGTGGTCGTACTCCTC
>JASHQX010000036.1 GCA_030038895.1 Thermoplasmata archaeon | reverse complement strand
CCGCCCGTGAGCGGGTCGATCATCCGCGCGGCGTCGCCGACGAGCATGATCCCGGGTCCGACCGTCTGCTTGAGCGGCGGGGAGATCGAGACTCCTCCCCCGACCATGTCGATCTTCTTTCCCTTCGCGTAGCCGGGGTGGTGCTCGATCCACCGGTCGAGATACGTCCGCGCGTCCGCCGGGTTCTTCACCTGGCTGACCTGGACGCCGATCCCCACGTTCGCGAGCCCCTCCGCCTTCGGGAAGACCCAGACGTACCCGCCGGGGGCGACCTTGCCGAGGAAGAAGTCGCAGTAGCGGACGTCGCAGTCGACGTTCGTCATGCGGTACTGGAGGCACGTATCCATGTCGCGCATCGCGATGTTCGTCGGGATCCCGGCCCACCGGCCGACCTGGCTTTCGAAGCCGTCGGCACCGATCGTCAGCGGGGCGCGGACCTCGTAGGTCTGGCCGAACTCCTTGACTTTCGCCCCGACGACCCGGCCCCCATCCTTGAGCAGCCCGACGGCGGCGGTCTTGAGTTTGACCTCGACGCCGGCGTTCGCGGCGTCGATCGCGAGCTGCTTATCGAACCCGTCTCGCTCGACGACGTAGCCGACCTCATTCCCTGCCTGCTTTTCATTGATCTCGAAAACCTTCTCGCACGGGGAGAAGATCCGGGCGCCCTCGACCTCGAGGTTGATCCAGCGGCCGGGGGTGATCCCGACCTCGGGGAGCCAGTCCTTGCTCATCCCCTCGCCACACCGTACGGGGCTCCCGACCTCCTGGCGCTTTTCGATGAGGAGGACCTTGACACCGGACTTCGCCGCCCACTTCGCGGCCATGCTGCCGGCGGGCCCGCCCCCGATCACCAAGACGTCCGTTGTGAGGTCGGTCATGGTACCCTGGGTCCGTCCGCCCCTCCTCTCAGTCAATCTCGATCGCGCCGACTGGGCACGCCTTCACACAGATCTCGCACCGCGTGCAGACCTTCTCGTCGAACGTGATTCGGGTCTCGTCGAGATAGATGCAGTTAAGCGGGCAGATTCCGACGCACGCCCCGCAGTAGATGCACAACTGCCCGGACGATTCGATGTGGAGGCTTTTCTTGCTCGGCACAACCTCGTCCTAGGCTCCGACCGGACCGGACGGTATAAAAGGGCTTCTTTGAAGCGTCGGGCCGTCTCAGCGGTGCGCGGGGGTCGCCGCCAGTGGTGACGCGGCATGCTCGGCCAGCCACCGTTCGGCATCGATCGCGGCCATGCAGCCGGACCCCGCCGCGGTCACTGCCTGACGGTAGTGGCGGTCCTGTACGTCCCCGGCCGCGAACACCCCATCGACGCTCGTCCGTGTCTGGTCGTGGACTCGTACGTAACCTTCTCGGTCGAGGTCGAGCGCGCCGCGGAATACCTCGGTCGCGGGGACGTGGCCGATCGCGACGAAGAGGCCGCCGACTCGGAGCTCCCGGGTCGAGGCGTCCTTGACGTTCTGCACGCGGATCCCCTCGACCGAGTCCTTTCCCAGGATCTCGACGACCTCCGAATTCAGCACGAACGAAATCCTCGGGTGGGCCCGGGCGCGGGCGACCATGATCGGACTCGCACGCAGCGTGTCCCGTCGGTGGACAATTGTGACGTGGGTGGCGAAGTTCGTGAGGAAGAGCGCCTCCTCCATCGCGGTGTCCCCGCCGCCGACCACGGCGAGCTCACGGCCCTTGAAGAAGAACCCGTCGCAGGTCGCGCACGCGGAGATCCCGTGGCCCGTGAGACGCTTTTCCGAGTCGAGCCCGAGCCACCGGGCGTTCGCCCCCGTCGCGACGATCACCGCGTCCGCGAGGAACGTTCCCTGAGTCCCGGTCTCGACGCGGAACGGAGGGTGGGAGAAGTCGACGCGGACCGCGTTGTCGTCGACGAACTCGGCCCCGAAACGGGCCGCCTGCCGACGCATGAGGTCGATCAGCTCCGGTCCCTGGACCCCCTCAGGAAAGCCGGGGTAGTTCTCGACGTCCGTGGTGATGAGGAGCTGCCCTCCAGCGGGGACACCGGCCACCACGACCGGTTTCAGATCGGCCCTCGCCGCATAGAGCGCGGCCGTGAGGCCGGCCGCACCGCTTCCCAGGATGACTAGGCGGGCGGCTCGGGGGGTGGGCGCCATCGCCTATTCGAGCCGGCGGGGGATTAAAAGGCGACGCTGGCGGGTTACCCGAGGTCTAGGGTCGCCCGCTCGGGAGCCGGATCCGACCCGAAGCGTCCGCTTCGCCGTAACCGGAACGGTAGAACACGAGCGGCAGGGCGTCTCGCCCGACCTCCTGGTATTCCACCTCCCCCATCACCAGGATGTGGTCAAATGCGGGGGTCCGGGAGACCACCCGACACTCCACCCCTCCAAGCGTGCCGTCAAGGAGCGCCGAGCCGTGCGGGGCGCGATGGATCGGCACCCCCTCGAACTTCCGTGCCGGGGCGGAAGGCAGGGCGAACCGCTCGCTGAGCGACCTCTGGTCGGCGGCGAGGAGGCTCGCGCCGAACCGGCCGCTCCGCTCCAGAACCGGTAGAGTGTCAACGTCGTGCATCAGGCTCACCAGCAGGGCGGGTGGGGCGAGTGAGACCGACAGGAGGGCGTTCACGGTGAGGCCGGCGTCCACCGCGCCATCGTGTGCGGTCACCACCGACACGCCGGTCGTCCAGCGGGACATGAGCCGTCGGAAACCGTCCGGCGGGGAGGGAGCACCGGCGACCATCACTCGTCCCGCCACTTGAACAGTCGGATCGCGAGGACGAAGACAATGATCCCGCCGACCAGGACGATCACGAGGTCGAGGAGCGCCCGTGAGGCGTTGGCGAACAGCATCACCTGGTTCATTCCGTCGATCACGTAGTAGAGCGGGAGGATATGGGCGAACGCCTGCAGGGCCGGGGGGAAGCTCGAGACTGTGAAGAACGTCCCAGAGAGGAACATCATCGGGAACGTGATGATGTTACCGATCAGCGCCGCGCTCTCGGGGGTCCGGGCGACCGAGCCCGCGAGCATTCCGAGCGAGACAAAGAAGAACGGCCCCACGACCAGGAAGGGGAGGATCCCGAGGTTGAGCTGCACGTGGGCGGAGAAGAGGAAGATCCCGGCCCCGATCATGATCCCCGCGGTCACGAACGTGATCCCGACGTACCAGGTGGTCCGGGAGAGGAGCCACTCGGCACGGGTGAGAGGGGTCAGTGAGAGCTCTCGGAAGATGCCGTCCTTCCGGTAGGAGGAAGCGACGTCGACCATCGAGAACATCGGGCTTGTCAGGATCGCGAACCCGATGAGGCCGGGGATCAGGTAATCGATGTACGTGTAGACCTGGCTTCCGACGTTGCGGCTCGTGTAGCTGATCACCGGCGAGCAGACCCGACCGCCACACGCCGACGCAAGGTTGAACCCGTTCGCGACCCCCTGGACCGCGCCGAGGACCGTGCCGGTCACCGAGGCGTCCTGCGGGTTGGTGAAGACGGTCAGGTTCGTCGAAGTACGATTCAGATAGTCCTTTTCGAAGCCCGCGGGGACGATCAGTCCGACTGGCAGGTCGTTCTGGCCGAGCCACGCGGCGAAGTTCGAGGGAGTGACGGAAGTGTCGGAGACGAGGCTGACCTTCACGACCGTGGTGTTGTTCAACGCCGAAAGGAACGCTTCGCTCACCGGCGAGTTGTGGTCCTCGTTCAGTACGTCGACCGTCACCGGCCCGCTGCCCGTCGCGGAGAAGATCAGGCCGAAGAGCGCGATGAGAATGATCGGGAAGAAGAGCGAGAAGAACAGGGCCACCGGGTTGCGAAAGTAGGTCCGTGCGACGATTTTGTAGTCCGCGCCGACGTGGCGGAAGTTCATGTCGGGGTCTCCTGCTTGAGCGCGCCTTCGTCCATCTGGCCCACGAGGCGGACGAAGACGTCCTCGAGGGTCTCTTGGGATGTCTCGAACGATTCCCAGGGAAGCCCGCTCGCGTCGATCGCCGAGAGGATCCTGAGCGCGTCCCGCTTGTCCGCGAGCTCGATCGAGATCCGTCCGTTGTCCGTGGTCGTCGGTAGGCCGACGTGGGACTCGAGGTACTGGGCGAGATCCGGCGGACCGACGACGGTGATGCGCTCCGGTCGGCCGTATTCGCGGATGATCTCGGCCGGGGAGCCGGAGGCGATGATCTTCCCGTGGTGAATGATCGCGACGTGGTCGGCGAGCAGTTCGGCCTCTTCGAGGTAATGGGTCGTGAGAAAGACCGTCCGGCCCTCGCGCTTCAGATTCCGGATCACTGCCCAGATCGCCCGCCGGGCGTGGGGATCAAGGCCGGTCGTCGGTTCGTCCAGAAAGCAGATTTCGGGATCGTTGGTCAGGGCGAGCGCGAGACCCAGTTTCTGCTTCTGGCCGCCGGAGAGCGTGTCGAACCGTGCGTGGATCTTGTCGAGAAGCTCGACATTGGCCAGGAGCTCCCCTGGGTCGGCGTGGGTGCCGAAGAGGGCTCGATAGTACTCGATCGCCTCCTTCGCGGTGATCTTCTCGAAGAAGCGGAAGTCCTGCGGGATCACCCCGATGCGTCGGTGGAGCGCTGCGCCGTCCGTCCAGGGGTCGAGGTCGAGGACCCGGACCTGGCCGGCGCTGCGTCGGCGCAGGCCCTCTAGGATCTCGACCGTGGTCGTCTTCCCCGCGCCGTTGGGGCCGAGGAAGGAGAAGACCGACCCCTTTGAGACGGTGAAGTCGATTCCGTCGACCGCGGCCAGCTCGCCGTACCGCTTGACGAGCCCTTGGACCTCGATCGCCGCCGACATCGGCGCGTCGTGCGGTGGCAGGATATGAAGTCTGTGCGTGGGTCCGTTGCGGTGGCCTTCCGACTGGCGTTGCGCGCCGGCCGCTTCGACCGGACGGGAGCGGGGCTAGGGACCTTGACCGGTCGGTTGCTCGGTGCGAGCCGAGTTTACGCAGGCCGCAAGCCCTTCCTCCGGCCGAAATGATTTATCGGGACGGACCACCGCCGCGGCGCCGTGGAACCTTCGAACGCCTTCCGACCCCGTCCCCTCAGCGACGCTCTTGGATCGCACCCGCTCTTTTTCGAACCCGTTCCGCCTGGGCTCCGCTCATCGCCAACGGCTTCCGAGGAGCGACTCGAGTCGGTAGCGAGCCTCGTCCGCTCGGTCCCGCGGATCGACGCTCTCGTGATCCCGGAACTGGTCGACGAGAACCACGAGGGGAAGCCCCGGTACCGCTCGAAGGACCTACCCGCGTTCGCCTCCGCGCTCCAGACCCGGACCGGCCGGGAGGCGATCCTCAACAAAGTCGTGGCCCACCTTGGCTCACCGGACGATCTCGACCGATGGGCGCACGAGGTAGTAGGTCGAGGGGTTCGGAATGCCGTACTCGTGGGCGGGGCGAGCCGGTACATTCCGTATCCGGGTCCCGCGGTGGTAGAGGCGAATCGTGCCTGTCGCCCTATCTTCCGCGCGGCCGGCGGCCTCGTGGGGAATATTGCGATCCCGCAACGGACGGGAGAGGCTCACCGTATGCTCTCGAAGACCCGGGCGGGAGCCGCATTCTTCACGACGCAGATCCTGTTCGACGCGTCCCAGGCGATCGAGGTCGTGCGTGAGTACGACTTACTCTGTCGACAGGCCGCCACGCCGCCCGCAACGGTGGTCGTCAGCTTCGCTCCGATCGCGGACGAGATGGACGTAGAGTTCATCCGCTGGCTGGGCGCCGACATCTCCGACTCAGCCGAGGACGCGATCCTCGATGGAGAGGAAGGGGAGGACGCCACCCGCAGCGAGTCCCGTGCGCTGGAGGTATGGGAGGAGATCGTGAGCGTCGCCCGCGAACACGCGATCGCGGTGCCCCTCGGAGTCAACGTGGAACAGATCTCCCCGCGCCATCTGGAACCCGCGGTCCACCTCGTTCGACGGTTCGCCGATCGGCCGCCCTTCGCGGCACTCTAGCTCGGGCCGCCCCTGCGGGCCACCCGCACCGGTCGACCCCCGACCCACCACTGCTCGCCGTCCACTTCGACGTCCGCGCCCGCGAGCGGGCTCAGGAACGAGAACGGAACCGGTCCCCGCTCTGGCGGGGGTCGGTCGCTTCCCAGCCAAAGCGTCACCATTCCGTCCGCGATCTCCTCGAACTCGGGGGCGCGAACGATCGCCGGATTGAGGCCGAAGGTCAGTCGCGTGACTCGATCCCGACCCCGTCCGCCCCTCGCATACGTCGCCGCGAACGCCTCTCCTCCGCGGTCGAACGAGTACTCCTTGAGCCGACCGTCGCGGAAGACGAACCGCGCCCCCACTGCGGTGGGGGGGTCCTGGAAACGGTGGTACGTCTGTCGGTTCGATTCCCAGACGCCCTCGGCCGTGCCCGATCGCAGGGAGACCGCGACCAGACCCGAGGGAACTTGCGTCGCGAGGTGCCCCGACCGATGATCTTCGGTGTCGACCCGCCCGTCCTCGACGAATCCACGGCCCTTCCGCAGCTCGACCGCCCAGTCGGTACCATTCGGATGCCGGACCCGGACCCGACGAGCTCGCGCAAGACGCCGGAGCAGGTGCCGGCCCTTCCGACGGAGCTGGCCGGGCGGGAAGAGGCTCGCGCGCCATACCTCTCGACTCCACCCTTCGACGTCGATCCCGAAGTGGTCCGCCGCCGTAGAAGTGGCGGAGGCGATCGCGAGACGGGCGAACCGGACCCGGCGCTGTCGAGCCGCGCGCCACCATTGGGCGTCGAAGCGAGATACCACCCGGTGGAGTTCCCGGTCGTTCAGGCCGAAGAGTCGAGGAAACGACTCTGGGCCGGGAAGATACACGTAGACGTCGCTCGCTTCGACCAGGGAGAGGGGAACCTGCGGTACTGAGTTCGGTCGGACGAGGCGGAGCGACTCGAAGAACGTCTCTTCGTCCTCGACCACGAGGATCGGCTTGGCGCGGCGTCGACGGACCTCCCGTACCAACGCCAGTGCCCAGGGGAGTGCGTGGCTCCACGATTCGATCGTCACGACCTCATTCGGCTGCACGCCCAGACTAGGACCGAGGACCGACCGCGCAAGCCGGTCCTCGGCGTGCGCGGGGAGCGTCATTCTAGTCCGAAGGCCGATCGCGGGAGTCAGGTCGATGGGGGTGGTGGTGGCCGGTTCGTCCCCCGGCGATTGAGGGGGCGACGGCCAGCCAACCCCCTTCGAGGATTCCCTTCACCCCGCGGAGGTCCTCCGAGGCCGCCTCGATCTCGCGCGGTCGCCCCATGAGAACCGCCACCTCCGCGCACGCATCCTCTCTCAGATGAATGTGCGTGGTCGTCCGAACGTGCTCCCCCCACCGATGCTCGACGGCGGTGAGCCGGCGGAGGACGTTCGGGGTAGAGGGACGGTAGAGCAAAGAGACGATTCCAAGCGCGTCCGCGTCCGGATCGGCGAGGGTCCGGTCGGAGGCCTCCTTGCGGATCAGGGAGCGGATGGCATCCGAACGGCTCGGGCTGCTTCGCCCGTCGACCCACGCGTCGAGGATGCGGAGGAGCTCGGGCTCGAGGGAGACGCCAACTCGCACGACACCCTTCGACATCGCGCCCGCATCGGGGAACCGCTATGAGAACTTTTCACGGCCCGGGGGGACACCCCGACCGCCCGCCCGGACGGACGGTTAACCCGTGAGGCCCGTACCCCCACCGGCCCCCGCATCGTCCGGGGACGGCGCGAAGCCGATCTCCTCGTAGTGCATCAGTTTGTAGACCAACATCACAACCAACCAGCAACCGATGAACAGGAGCACTATCCCGATTCCGACGTACCCCCACACGTCGGGGCCATACGGGCCGACCGCGTTGTTCAGCCAGTTCATCGTGGTCCAGAAGCCGAAGGGTCCGCCCGAGAGACCAAACTCGGACGCGATGACTCCCGGGATCTCGATCGTCCCGACGATGAACGCCCGGCGACCCGTCACTTCAAGGTCTTTGTCAGTGCGCTCAGGGCCGGCGAAAGGTCGTCGTCGTGGAGGAGGAATATCGTGTCCGTGTAGCACGAGAGCGCTTCCACGATATTGATCCCCTGGGCCGAGAGGATGCCCGAGAGGTGGCGAAGGAGGCCCGGGGTCTGTTCAATGCTCTCCGGGCTCGTAACGGCCACCTCGACGAGGTTCTTGCGGATCGAGATCAACTGACTTTCACGCACCACGCGAAGGACGCGGGCCACCGAGTCTTCGTCCACGATCACGACGGTTCCACGGGAGACCTGGATCACCCGGCAGAGGAGGTTCTCATCCAGGAGTTCCTCGACCACATCCCCGAGCCGCTGGAGGACGTCGGCACCTTGGCTGAGCGTGAGCACGGCGACCTTGGTTCGGGTCTCGATCCGGCTCTTGCGCAGGACCCGGTGGATTCCCGCCTCGCGTGCGCTCTCCGTTCTTCCGTGGGGATACCGCCTGCAGGCCGCAAGTACCGCGTCGCGCGCCGTCAGGCCGAGGTCGGAGGAGATCCTCCGGGCGATCGCGGAGTGGTTGCCGATCCCCATCCGAATCGCGTCTCCCAGGGTGGGATGAGCGTCCAGGTACTCCCGGACCTGTTGTGCTATGGAAGGACCGGACATATTTGTTCAATTTTAGACAAAACTGCCCACAATTGTCCGGCGACAGCCAAATCGTATAAAATGGTGTTCCTCGTCTCCAGCGGTAATCGGAGGACGTGCGTGGCGGGTTCGAAGGTGGTCCTAGCCTATTCCGGAGGTCTCGACACCTCGGTGGCCATCCCTTGGCTCAAGGAGAAGAAGGCCGCGGAAGTGATCTCCCTGACCGTCGATGTTGGTCAGCCCGTGGACCTCGAGCAGATTCGACAAAAGGCGCTTGCCTCGGGGGCCGCGAAGGCCTACGTGCTGGACGCACGACAGGAGTTCGCTGAGGAATTCATCGCGCCCGCGCTCCGCGCGAACGCCCTGTACGAAGGCGTTTATCCCCTCAGTACGGCGCTCGCCCGACCGCTGATCGCCCGGCATCTCGTTCGGGTGGCCCACCGCGAGGGCGCGCAATCCGTCGCCCACGGTTGCACCGGAAAGGGGAACGATCAGGTCCGATTCGATCTCTCGACCACTGGCCTCGCGCCCGACCTCCAAGTCCTCGCGCCCGCCCGGGAGTGGGGCATGACCCGAGAGGACGAGATCGCCTATGCGGAGGCCCACGGAATACCGGTTCCGGCGACGCGCGCATCGCCGTACAGCACCGATGAGAACCTCTGGGGTCGATCGGTCGAGTGCGGTATCCTCGAGGATCCATCGGTCGAGCCCCCCGAGGAGGCCTACGAATGGACCACGGCGCCCGACGCTGCTCCCGCCGAGCCCGAGTACGTGAAACTCGAGTTCGAGGCCGGGCTACCGGTTGGGCTCAACGGCCAACCGCGGTCCCTCCTTGACGTCATTTTGGAGCTCAATCGCACGGCGGGAGCGCACGGCGTCGGACGGATCGACCACCTCGAGTCCCGCGTCGTCGGGATCAAGTCCCGGGAGGTCTACGAGTGCCCGGCCGCGCTCGTCCTCATCGCCGCGCACCAGGCACTCGAGGCGCTGGTTCTCCCGCGCGACGTGCTGGACTTCAAGCGTTCGGTCGAACAGCGCTACGGGCAGTTGATCTACGACGGGCTCTGGTTCTCGCCGTTGCGAACCGCCCTCGATGCGTTCATCCTCGCGACCCAGGAGCGCGTGAGCGGGGAGGTCGCGGTGAAGCTGTTCAAGGGCTCCGCAAGGGTCACGGGTCGCCGCTCGCCGAACGCGCTCTACCAGAATGACCTGGCCACGTACTCGGCGGGGGATCGGTACCGGCACCAGATGGCGGAGGGATTCATCTACGTCTGGGGACTCCCCGCGCGGACCTGGGCGGCCGTCGGCGCCCGCACCGCACCCCGCCTTGCCCCATCCGCAAAGTATCGGCCCTGAGGCGTGCCCGGTTGCGATCGTTCATGTCCGACAGCGGAGCCCTCCCATCGTACGTTCGTTCTCCCGGCGTCGCGTTCCTCTCGTCCTTGAGTGTCGACCGGCCGCTCGCCCGGTGCGATCTCGCTGGGAGCGTGGCCCACGTCCAAATGCTCCAGCACGTGGGCCTCGTCTCCGCGGAGGAAGCGAGGACCCTCGTCCGGGGCCTTCAGGTGATCGGCCGCGAGATCGCCGATGGCACCTTCCCCTGGCACATCGAGCTCGAGGACGTCCACACGAACATCGAGTCCCGACTGACGGAGATGGTCGGACCGGTCGGCGGCAAGCTGCATACTGGGCGGAGCCGGAACGATCAGATCGCCCTCGATGAGCGGCTGTTCCTCCGCACCGCAGTGGCCGACGTGGCACACCGCCTCCTCGCTTTCCAGGGCGCCTTGATCGACCGGTCCCGACCGGAGTCGGCCACGCCCATGCCGGGGTATACCCACCTCCAGCGAGCCCAGCCGGTCTCCGTCGGACACTGGCTGCTCGCGCACTACTGGAAGTTCGATCGCGACCTCGACCGGCTCGTCGCAACGACGGAGCGAGCGAACGTCTCCCCGCTCGGTGCGGGAGCACTCGCCGGTTCGACCCTACCGATCGACCCCGCGTTCGTGGCCGATCGTTTGGGTTTCGCTCGACCGTTCGAGAACTCGATGGACGCGGTCAGCGACCGCGATTACTTCGCAGAGTTCGTCTTCGATCTCAGCCTCCTCGCCGTGCACCTGAGCGCCCTCGCGGAAGAGATCGTCCTCTTCGCATCGAAGGAGTTCGGCTTCCTCGAGCGGACGGACGCGCTGGGTTCGGGCAGCAGCCTCATGCCCCAGAAGCGGAACCCGGACGTGGCGGAGCTCGTCCGGGGCAAAGCCGGTCGGGTCATCGGGGACCTCACGGCACTTCTGACGACCCTGAAGGGCCTCCCGCTGACCTACGACCGTGACCTCCAGGAGGACAAGGGTCCTGTCCTCGACGCCGCCGCCACCGTCGGTGCGTCCCTGGATGCAATGACCACCCTTCTCCCTCGGCTCGTGTTCGGGAAGGCCCGCCTCGCCGAGGCGTCGTCTGATCTCGAGCTCTACGCGACCGATCTCGCCGAGGGCCTCGTCTCCCAGGGCGTCCCGTTCCGGACCGCCCACGAGACCGTCGGTGCCATCTACTCGGCCCAGGGAGGGCCGACGGAGAGCGCGGTGCGTTCCGCGCTCGGGCCGGCCGGCTCCGTGGCCCCGCTCACGCTGGCTCCCCAGTCGGCTCTGGAGCGACGCACCACCGCTGGCGGACCAGCTCCGGCCAGTGTCGCCAACCAGATCCGGTCCGCGGAGACGCGCCGGAACGCTCGCTTGCTCTCCCTCTCCTCGCTCGACCGCCAGGTCGGGCTGATCGAGGAGCTACTGAACGAGGAGCCAAAATGACGCAGTGCCCAGAGTGCGACGCGGCCGTGGAGAACCCGACGATGATACCGGGCGAAGTCTTTCCCTGCCCGGATTGCGGGACCGAGCTCGAGGTCACCGGGAAGAACCCGTTCACCGTCGAGCTGGCCCCCCAAGAGGCTGAGGACTGGGGTGAGTGACGGGTTCCGGCTCGGGGTATTCTACACGATCATCCGCCCCGAGGAGAAGTGGATCCTCGCGGCCGCGGAGGCTCGCGGACTCACCGTCGAGCGGCTGAGCGACGCCGACTCCACGTTCGGGCTGGATCCGCCGGCCGATCGGCCGAGCGTGGTCCTGAACCGGTCGGTGAGTCACACCCGCGCCGTGTACGCCGCCTGGTGCTACGACCATTACGGGATTCCCACGGTCAATGCCGCCGCGGTCGTCGAGCTCGCCGGCGACAAAGTCCGCACGTCGCTGCGCCTCGCGGAGCGGGGAGTGCCGACCCCGCGGACGGTCGTCGCCCTGTCGGAGGAGGCGGCCCTGAAGGCGATCGAGGAGATCGGCTACCCGGCGGTTCTCAAGCCCTCCGTCGGTTCGTGGGGGCGCCTCTTGGCGAAAGTCGACAACGCCGAGCAGGCCGTCCAGATTCTCGAGCACAAGAGCGCACTCGGTTCGCCTGTCCACTCGGTGTTCTACGTGCAGGAGTTCGTGCCGAAACCGGGTCGCGACCTGCGCGCGCTCGTCGTCGGGGACGAGGTCATCGGCGCGATGTACCGTAGCTCGACCGAGTGGAGGACGAACGCGGCGCGAGGGGGAACGGTCGAGTCCGCTCCGGTCACTGAGTCACTCCGAGACCTCGCCATGCGGGCCGCCGACGCGGTCGGAGGAGGCGTCCTCGCAGTCGATCTCATGGAGTCGCCGCGCGGGCTTCTCGTCCACGAGGTCAACCCGACACCGGAGTTCAAAGCCCTCACCTCCGCGACGGGAGTGGACGTCGCGGCGAAGATCGTCGACTACGCCGTCACCGTGGGACGCCGATGAACGTAGCGGTTGTCGGCGGTTCCGGGTACGTGGGGGGCGAGCTCCTGCGGCTCCTCCTGCGTCACCCCGAGGTCGAAGTGAGTCAGGTGACGTCCGATACCTTCGTAGGAAAATCGATCGCCCGCCCCCATCCCAACCTTCGGAAGGTCTCGACCCTCACGTTCGTCTCGCACGCCGACCTCCGCCCGGCCGACGCGACGTTCGTCGCGACCCCCCACGGAGAGGCGATGGCTCGGATGCCGGAACTGCTCGCGAGCGGGGGAATCGTGATCGATCTCTCCGCCGACCATCGGCTGAAGGACCCCTCGCTGTATCCGAAACACTATCGCACGGACCACCCGCACCCTGAGGTCCTGGCGAAGGCGGTCCTCGGCCTCCCCGAGGTGTACCGCGAACGCCTGAAGTCGTCGAACCTGATCGCGGTACCCGGCTGCATCGCCACCGCTTCGATCCTCGCGCTGCACCCCCTCGTTTCGATCGGCATCCTCGACGACCGAGGCGTGGTGGTCGATGCGAAGAGCGGCTCGTCGGCGAGCGGGAGGGACTCGGGCCCGGCCGGTGCCCACGCCGAGCGATCCGGGGTCATGCGGGCTTACGCGCCGACCGGCCACCGTCACACGGCGGAGATCGAGCAGGAGACCGGGCTCAAGGTGGCGCTCTCCTGCCACGCGGTCGAGGCGGTTCGGGGAGTGCTCGCGACCTGCCACGCGTTCGTGAACCGCCCGGTCGAGGAGAAGGAGCTCTGGCGCGCGTATCGTTCCGCCTACGGGAACGAGCCGTTCGTGCGGATCGTGCACGAGTCCGACGGTCTCTATCGCGAGCCGGAGCCGAAGATCCTCGCCGGCACGAACTACTGTGACGTCGGGTTCGCGACCGACCCGCATGCCCACCGGATCGTCGCGCTCGGCGCGCTCGATAATCTCATGAAGGGAGCGGCGGGGAACGCGGTCCAGTGCTTCAACCTCCGCGCGGGTTTCCCCGAGACCGCCGGGCTCGACTTCCTCGGGCTCCATCCGGTGTAGGGGCCAGGATGACGACGGTTGTCAAGATCGGCGGGGCCGCGGGTAATGAGACCGGCCCGGTCCTCGACGACCTCGTCGCACGGCCCGATTGCGTCCTAGTCCACGGCGGTTCGGCGGAGGTCGACCGACTCGGCGAAGCGCTCGGGCGACCGTCCGAGTACTACACCTCGCCGAGCGGCGTCGTCTCGCGCCGGAGCGACCCCGGTCACCTGGAGGTCGTCGTCCTCGCCCTCGCGGGGAAGATCCAGACCGACCTCGTCGCGGGCCTTGCCCGACGGGGGGTCCGGGCGGTCGGGCTCTCGGGAGTCGACGGCTCGCTCGTCGTGGCCCGTCGCCGGGAAGGGGTACGGGCCGTGAAGGATGGTCGGGTGATCCATCTCTCTGACGATCGGTCGGGCACGGTCGAGCGGGTCGATGCGGGCTTGTTGCGTCTCATCCTCGGCGCGGGGGCTGTACCGGTGGTTGGCCCCCCGGCCGTGACCTCGAAGGGAGAGGTCGTGAACGTGGATGCGGATCGAGTGG
>JASHQX010000035.1 GCA_030038895.1 Thermoplasmata archaeon | reverse complement strand
CCTATTGGCGCATTTGGACCTCTGAGACCCATGGCGAATCGATTCGGAATGGACATCTTGATTCAAGCGCCGAACCCAAAGGAAGCTGCGGCCTTCTACGTCCAGAATCTTGGATTCGAGGTGACCGAAGAGAAGCCCGACATGATCAGCCTCCACGGAGAACACATCAACTTCTTCATTGAGCGTGGACCCGCGCTTGGACCCGTGCTAGAAGTATCGGTGAAGAGTGTGGGCGATGCGAGGCGGACTCTGATCAAGAAAGGGTGCCGAGTGGTCAAGGACGAGCCCCACGTGCCCCGCTTCTATGTGCGGGACCCATTCGGTTTGATCTACAATCTTACCGAGTGATCCACCAGGGATTTGCCATAAACCTGCACCATCTGGCCGACTGACGTGCGCGCCGCTCTCGGACGAATCTACGGATGGGCAGAGGATTCCTTCTGACGCCTTCGTCTACGGCGCGAGATCAGGGTCACCGAGAGAACCGTGGCGCCCACCAAGGCGGCGAAGATCACGTACCAATCGAACAGTGGCAGTCCGAGGAGGGGCGCGGAGGTGATGATGAACGAGAGCACTCCGCTCTCTCGAGATTCACCGTTCGAGTCAGTGACATTGACCGTAATGTGGAAGCTACCGGCCCGGGAAAGGCTACAGAGGAGCGAGGATGCGTTCGTGGAGACGCATCCAGTCGGTAAGTCGGCCCAGACGTAGGTCAGCGGGCCCCGTCCCCCGTCGACCGTGACCGAGAACGTGACCGATTGACCCACGGTGCCGGACCCCGGCGAGGCGGTCGGGGTGCCAACGGAGAGGGAAGGGGAAACCGTGAACGCCACGGAACGCTCGACCGAGAATCCGTTAGAGTCCGTGAGATTCACACTAACATTGGAAGTGCCGATCGCACTCGGGATGCACATGACCGCCGGTCCGTTCGTGGTAGCACAGCCACTAGGAAGACCGGTCCACCGATAGCTGAAGATTCCCGTGCCTCCGGAAATGCCCGTTGCGACGAACGTGACGTTCTCACCGAGGTCGATGCTGGCGGGATCCGGGGAGATACCGAGCAGGGAGGGGTCCACGTATACGTCGTAGGGAACCGTTGTGGAGTTGGTACCATTGTTGGCATCGTATACCGTAAGTCCGGCAGTCCCCGCCCCTGCCGCAGTCGGGACACAAGAGAGAGAATCCGCATTGACACTTGTGCAGCCGGCGGGGAGCCCCGACCACTGGTATCGGTACGGCGCGGCTCCACCGGAGGTGGCGGCATTCGTCGAGAATCGGAGGGTTTCCCCCAGGTCTACGGTCGCGGGCGTGGCGCTCAGGGTTCCGAGGTATGGCTGGGAATCGACCGAGTAGGCAAGACTCCCACTCGTTTCGACCCCGCCGGCTGAATCGTTCACCTGCACGCCGACCGAAGAGAGACCGATGGCCGTGGGAGTGCAGGTGACATCCGGGGCGGAGATGGAGACGCAACCCGTCGGCAGCCCCTGCCAGATGTAGGTATACCCGCCCGAGCCACCCGTGACGGTTACCGAGAACCGAACCGACTGGCCCAGGTCGACCGACCCGAAGGGCTGAGCAGTGGGCGTGAGAACCGACGGTCCCTGCTGGACAGAGAACGAAAGTGTCGGGCTCGTGACGTTGTAGTGGCTCGCGTCGGTCACATTGACCTGGATCGTGAACGAGCCCGGACTGGATGGCGTGCACGTCGGCGTGGCCGTTATAGTCCCGCTGCACGGAGTGGGCAACCCGCTCCAGGCATACGAGTAGGGCAACGCGCCTCCCGTCGGGGCAGCGGTGAACGTCACCGCCTCACCCGTTTCCACCGTCGACCTGCTGGAAGAAGGCGTCCCTACCGTCGGATCCGAGTGAACGATGAACGTGAGCGTTCCGCTGGTAGAGGACTGACCGACCGAATCGGTCACGGTGACGTTGACGTTGTAGGTCCCGGTGGCGTTCGGCAGGCACGAAAGGGTCAGGGAAGTGGACGATGCACATCCTAGCCCGGAGGGGCTCGTGTGCCAGGCGTAGATATCACCGCCCGACCCGGGTGAGACGAGCGAGCTTTGGAATGTGACCGATTGTCCCAGATCCAGGCTGCTCGGAGACGGCAGGGGGGTGGCCACGGCGGGAGAACATCCGTTCGACACCGACACGCTGGTGGTGGACCCGGCCGTGACCACACAGATTCCAAGATCGTTGTGCGCCGAAGTGGAATTCACCCACACGTAGTAGGCCCCCGGAACGAGTGTGAGCGCCGCCGCGGAGCCCACGAAGGACCAGTTGTCTCCCGGAATCGCCACCGTACCTTGAGAAACACCGGTCGCCGTAATCGCGAGCTCACCGACGCGATCCTGCGTGTACGCCTGGGCCGGAGTGGCGTTCCGCGTTGTTCCGTTCAACTGGAGAGTGAGGGGAAGTCCGGCGACATTGTGCGAGAAGATCGACTGGATGTTGCTGACGGTCTCAGCCGTGTTGGCCCCGAAGTTCCACACCGAAGGGGGCGCCTCAAAGTTGTGCCCGTTCCAATACTCCAGGCTTGAGGTGATGTGGGTCGAGTCCTGGGCGGTGGTAGAGGAACCGCCACCAGGTCCGCCAATCGCAAGCTCGGCATCGTAGAACCAGCCCCCGGGGTTGTACTGTGTCCCATCGACCACGAAATTGTCATCCGAGCTCACCGCCGTGGCCCACGGCCAGACCACGTTGTCGTACGTGACGTAGTAGCTCGTGACTCCGTCCCAGTACTCGAACGCAACTTCCGGAGTCCCCGAAAGACTTGTGTACGATCGGACCAGCAAGCCGAAATCCCCCGGGTTCGGCATAGTCACGCTCGCCCCGGGCTGAGTGGTTGCCCCGGTGGCGTAGTACCCTGTGCACCCCGAGTACGGGTAGACGGTTCCGTTCCCGCTCACCGCGGTGTTGTTGAGACAGCTAGAGCTCGTCGTCATGTTCCAGATGTTGTTCTCGAACCCTAGGCTGTTCGAGGAGGAGTCCATGAACGCGACGTCTTGGATCCAGTACGCGTATGTGATGTGGGACTGGACGAACTTGAGGACCACGTTCAGCTGGTCCGAGAAGTAGGCATCCCCGTCCTTCTGGATGTTCAGATGCTGCCAAGAGAAGTTCCCCAA
Source organism: Thermoplasmata archaeon (assembly GCA_030038895.1). GTDB lineage: Archaea > Thermoplasmatota > Thermoplasmata > Lutacidiplasmatales > UBA184 > Lutacidiplasma. Next base: position 3,659 of record JASHQX010000035.1, on the reverse strand, counting down.
GAACTCCGTTGTGCTGTAGGTGTACGGATTCCCACCTTGTCCCACCCCGAAGTCCCCGATGCCCATGGGTGCGGGCTCGGAAGAGTAAACCCCCGTGGGGTCCACCGTCGACGGGACTAGGAGCTCCATCCGATGGACGTGCACCGGTGGGAATGCAATCGGGCGGTGCCCGGGGATTGGGCCCACTGTCTCGACCGAGCGAGATCCGGACGAAGCGTTCGCGACGTGCGATGTCCCCGTCGAAGTACCCGCGGACGCAAGAGCACCACCGACAGTGATTCCGAATGCGAGCAGGACGGTGAATACCCGTCGACGACGGGGAACGATTCCAAACCCCATTGTGCGCATAAATGTGTATTCTACAGTTGCGCGAGCCCTGATTATAATGGTTCAGCCGGCGGTGAGCGAAGGATCGGATCGAACGTCTGCTAGGATCGACCTGATCCCGGCGTATCCAGGAGCTTTCGGTCAGATGCCAGCGCCATTCCCACGACGACTCAACCTGAACTCAGCAACCCTTGCATTCACTTGGCGGGCGATCAGGTGCCGCAGTCATTGCAACCCTTATCCACGACCAATCTCGTGACTGACAGGATTACTTCTTGGTGGAAATCACGACACGGCAGCTACGACCGTTCCAACGAGGGGTTATCCAGGCCCGCTCGAAGTTTCCGAGTTCCGAAAGGCCAAGAGTGGAGCCGTTATCCTGGCGCATTGGATAACTAATCGAGCAGCCAAGATTCATGGCGCGCCGGCTCTCCGCCTTTCGGGATTGGGACCGGGTTGGTGATCGGCTCACCTGGTACTTCTCAGTGGCCCGAGACGTCAAACCGGCAAAGTACCTTCTGGCTCGTCGCATCGGCTGTACCCTCGACCTTCCCACGGCCACCCTCGATGAACTCTGGATTGAGCATGACCTCGCGACGACGCGGTTCTTGGACCTCTGGACTGAAACCCGGCAAAGAGGCGTGCGGCTGACTGGCCTACCGCCGGAGAATCCCTCATTGCTCGACCTGACCGCAGAACTGGTCCGTCGGATGATGGCGCGCTGCACCTTCTGCCGATGGAACTGTCGGGTGGATCGGACGATAGACGCGAAACACGGAACCTGCCAACTCAACGACCTGTCGCGCGTGGCCTCATACTTCGACCATCACGGAGAGGAACTTGTTTTCCGAGGATACGCGGGCTCTGGCACGGTCTTCTTCACCTCGTGCAACATGCGGTGTCAGTTCTGCCAAAACGGCGACATTTCTCACGACAAGAACAACGGAATTCTCGTGACCCCGCGGGAGGTCGCCGCGATGGCCTGGCAGCTACGGCGCGCGGGCTGTCACAACATCAACTGGGTCGGTGGAGAACCCACCGTCCATCTGCAGACCATCGTTGAGGCCATTCGCCAGATGGGCTCACCGCCGAGCCGACGGGACTTGGCCTCCGTGCAGCGAGTGAACCAAGGAACCATGGCACTCCTCCTCCCGTCCGAGGAACCGGGCGTCTACGAGGGAGAGTTCAACGTTCCCATGCTCTGGAATTCGAACTTCTTCATGAGCCCCGAGACGATGCGAATTCTGCGGCCTCTCGTAGATGTCTGGCTCTCGGACTTCAAGTTCGGAAACAATCAGTGCGCGGTTTTCCTGTCCCGGACCCCGTGGTACTTTGAGACCGTAGCGACGAACCACAAACTCGTCTACGACTGGGGCGAGGACCTCGTCATTCGACACCTTATCATGCCCGGCCATGTCGAATGCTGCACCAAGCCCGTTCTGAACTGGATCGCAGCGAATGTTCCCAAGGCCCTTGTCAATGTGATGGACCAATACCGACCCGAGTACGCGTGTGACCCCTTGTCGCACGCCTACGATGACCGATACCGGACCATGGCACGGCACCCGAATGCCAACGAGGTTCTCGAGGCATACGCGTATGCGCGGGAGCTTGGACTTCGGTTTCAAGACCTATCCTACGAGAAGAACGTGACGGGACTGCGAGCGTAGACGCTGACCCTTGTTCTCAGCGGGTTCCAAAACTTCTCGACTTGGAAGACCGTAACCTGTGCTTGATCCCGCAGCCTTGCGACGCGCCACGAGTGCTTGTTTTCAGTCGTCGGCTGAAAGATATCCCTCGGGATCCGACCGACCTCCGTTTGGCCATCATGCCGTGGAAGACACACCGTCGCCTTTCCCTACGTCGAATCTCCCTCGGTGGCTGTAATAGTCGTAGCACCCCGCGAGGACGGGCGTCTCCACGAAGCGTGAGCGGTGGTTAGACCCTCTCAGTCCAGCCGGCGGTCGGAGGTTTGTTGCTCCTCGGCTCTCTTGTCATATGGGTAAGTAATCTCGATATCGCTCGCCTGGTTCAGGGACGCAATCTGATCTTCGGTGAGCGACCAACCGGTCGCCCCGATGTCTTCCACGAGTTGATCGGCGTTCCGGACGCCGAGGATGGGGGCGGTGACCGCGGGGCGATTCAGGATCCAATTGAGCGCAACCTGAGCGGTCGTTTTGCCCGTTTCCTTTGCCACCGCTTCCACCGTCCGCACAATGCGATTCACCCTTTCGTTCTCGAATCGCCGGGCGTAGAACTCGGCGTCCTTCGACTCGGCGATGCGCGTGCCCGGCGGAGGTGATCGGACCCCATCCTTGTACTTGCCCGTGAGGTAACCTCCCCCCAGCGGGCTCCACGGGAGCACTGCGATGCCCTCCGCCACACACATCGAAATCAGCTCAAACTCCGTGGCCCTCGCATAGAGACTGTACTGCGGCTGGAGGCTCACCGGTTCGTGCCAACCCCGCGACCGACACAGTTGGAGGGCCTTCTCGAACTGCCATCCGCGATAGTTGCTGATCCCGATGTAGCGCACGAGCCCCTCTTCTACGAGCCGGTGGAGAGTCCCGAACGTCTCCTCAAGGGGGGTCAGCGGATCCCAGGCGTGGACCTGCAGGAGATCCACGTAATCCGTCCGCAGTCGGCGAAGGCTCTCCCGGACCGCATGGAGCAGGTGCTTACGGGATAGCCCGAGGTCGTTCACACCGTCGCCTGTCTGGAATCGTGCTTTGGTCGCTAGGACAACTTCGGCTCGGTCCTGACGTGCGAGCCACGCGCCGATGATCTCCTCCGACTTACCCGACGAATAGACATTCGCAGTGTCGAGGAAGTTCCCCCCGGCGTCCACGAACCGGTCCAGGATGACGTGACTGCTCGGTTCGTCCGCTTGCCAGCCGAAGGTCATTGTTCCGAGACAAAGCTCGCTGACCAGGACCCCGGTCCGTCCAAGTCTCCTGAGTTTCATAGCGCTCGGATAACCCCCAGATTCATCACGATTTCATGCGGGCTCAAGATAGAAACAGGAATCGTTCGCCTAGCGTCCCCCGTCCTCCCCTAGTAGGGCCCCCGTCCCGGTCGGAAGGGGTTGTGCGCGCCCTATAGGTGGAGGCGTTCACCGCGGAGACGACAGGTCTTTCCGAGTACGCGAGGCCCTCCAGACAACCGGGAGCCCGGTGAGTGCAACGGCAATCGAACCTAGATTTTCGGAGTCCATCGAGCTGTACTCCTCACCCTTTTCCGTGGCACCGAGGATCCGGCACCTAAACAATTGACCGAGCGGATTCGAACGAGGTCCGGACGGACCAACCGGCCGCTCCACATCCGGGCCTTAA
>JASHQX010000034.1 GCA_030038895.1 Thermoplasmata archaeon | reverse complement strand
CGAAGGGACCGTGATGGCGACTTGACCGACAGCGGAAGAATACGCTACCCCCGCGGGAGTTCCAGTCAGCGGGACAGATGCTACCGTGGCATTGGTGAGAGTGTTGATTGTTCGGACGAAGAAGTCGCCTGCATCCGCAACGAACAACGTGTGATCTAAAGAGTCGTACGCCAAAGCGTGGGGATCGGTACCAGAACCTGTCGAAATACCGGGGTTCGAGACGGTGTTGGTGGTGCAGTTGACTCCGGTGACGTTGCTCGAACCTTGATTTGCCACGAATAGACGATTCGACGACGGGTCGAGGGCTAGAGCGGTGGGTTCGGTGCCGACGGGAATTGCTGGCTTAACCCACTGCTCGGTCAATGGGTCAATCACTCCGACCGAACCATTTGAGTAGTCCGCTGAGTAGAGCAGCCCATTCTCGGGGTTGTAAAGAAACGCTGATGCGTTCTGTATCGACGGGACCACGCCCGTAAACTCATTCAGAGATTCGTTGTAAATTACCGCGGGAGCGACTAGCGGAACCGGACCCTTGATGAGCGGTGCTGCTCGCGTCGGGATCCAAAGCGAGTGGGTTGAAGGGACGTACGCCGGAGTACCCACCAACCAATCCCAAACCGATCCCGGGAAGTTGAACGAGGTCGTGGCATTGTAATTCGGATAGACGGTCCGGAACAACGAGCCGGCGCTCGGACCGCTCAAAGCGGGCGCGTCGGAAAGTGCCTTGGAGCCAGCGATCGTCGCGACGGGCTCGAAGTTGACCTTCGAAGATACTGAGCCGGGGATCAAGGAATGGGTTGCAGGATGGGCGGCGCCGGCGATGGGGAGCGCCGATATAGGAGCACAGGAAACCAGGAGAAGAGTGACCACCGAGACCGCGAGAATCAATGGAAAAACGGCCGTAGCCCTGTGTAAGGAGAAGGAGGCCCGGACTCCCATCCGGTGTGAGGACGTCGCGAGGGGGTCTTAAAGGAGGGGCGCCACGTGAAACGTGGGTTCTAAACGGTCCGTATCACCCGACCGGCGTTCCCATCCACGATGATCGTCTGGCGCTGGCCCTTCCGCTCTAGGGCGTACTGCCAGATCGGCGCGTGGAGGAGCTCGGCGTCCCCGACGTTGACCTCGGTCTTGAGGTTCGAGCACGTGCTGTGCTTCTTGCGGGCCGCGTCGGCTTGGAGCTGCTGGACCCAGGCACGCGCCGCGCCCTTCGCCGCGTCCTCGCTTAAGTCGCCGTTCAGCACCTGGGTTCCACTCGGGATCGACTTCTTGTCGAAGAACGTCCGGTCGCCGAGCGCGAACTGGTAATCCTTCGGTTGGAGAGCCCCCATCGCCTTGACCGCGATGACCGGGTACTCGTACTGGCCCGTGATCGTATCGGAACGGTTCGGGTTGACCACCGGTCCGGCCATGATCGGGACCACGGCGAACCCGCCGCGTCGCCCGCCGAGCGCGCTCCCGAGGAGCGCTCCGGCCGCGACCGTTCCCGCGGTCGCTCCGACGCTCGTACCGACCGCCTGGAAGGTGTAGGTCGTCGACGCCGACGCCGGCATCACCCAGAAGGGAACGTAGGTGAGCTTGGTTTCGACGACCTTCGAATCCTCGAAGTCATGCCGGTGGAAGAACCCCTGGTCGACCCACCCGTGGATGACCTTCAGGACCGCCTCGGGGTCGTTGACCTTGAGAGGAAGCATCGTGTGCTTGTTGATCTCCTTCCAACCCTGCCCGCCAAGGGTAACCGACCCACCGCAGTAGTCGCACGAGATGACCGTCTCTCCGAACGTTGGGTGGATCGGGGCGCCGCACGACGGGCACTTCAGCTCCTGGACGCCCGCCCCGCCGAGCGTGGGCGAGCTCGATGCCGCGCTCGGAGCCGCCGCCGGGGCCGCGGGAGTCCCGGCGCCTCCTCCGACCGGGTTCCCGCACTTCGAGCAGAAGCGGGCGTCGTCGGGCAGCGAGGCGCCGCACTTCGTGCAGAACATGACGAACTCGTTCCCTCCCGACCTCTTCTGCCTGTCTCCCCGGACTAGCTGGTGGGCATTGCCGTGCCGCAGTTCGGGCAGAACTTGTTCGTCGCCGGTACGTCCTGGTTACACTTCGGGCACTTGCGCGGGGGGGCAGGCGCGAGCGACGCGCCGCAGTTCGGACAGAACTTGACTCCAACCGTCGTGGGCTGGCCGCACTTCGGGCACGGAGGCCCGGCCGCGGCCGCGGGCGCGGCCGCGGGGCCCATCGGACTGCCGCAACCCGGACAGAACCGGTTGCCGGCCGGCACGAGCGTGCCACACTTCGGGCATGGCTGGCCCGGCCCGGGTCCGTAGACGCCGGACATCTGCCCGGCCATCCCGTAGCCAATCCCGAGGCCCGCGCCGAGACCTACACCGGCGCCGGCGAGCGCTCCCGCGCCCCCCGAGGGGTTCGCCGCCGCGGTCGTCATCGCTTGACCTGCTTGGTACTGCAGATAGTTCACGCCCAGGACACCCATCTTTGACCGGGTGTCCACGGCTTGCTGAACTTCGTCGGGCAGGTTGATCGAGAGCCCCTGGATCTGGCTGACCTCCACCCCGAGGGGGCTGAAGTGCTGGGGGGCGAAGCCGAGCACCGCCTGCTCGATCGTCGTGAGCGACGTCGCAAGGTCGGTGACCTTCATCCCCTGGTCCTTCATCCTACCCAGGGTGTTGTAGACGAGCAGGACCATCTGCTCGCGTAGGCGCGCCTCAACGTCGGGGGTCGTGACCGCGCCGAACGTCCCTACGAACTGGTTGATGAAATTGTCCGGGGCGCCGACCTTCCAACGGTAGCTGCCGAAGACCCGGAGCTGGACGAGGCCAAAATCCGGGTCGCGGAAGACGTACGGCTCGGAGCTGCCGAACTTGCCGTCGAAGATGCGCCGTTGGAGGTAGTAGACCTCCGCCTCCTGGCGGACACCCGAGAGCTCCTTGACCAGGTTACCCACGATGGGAGCGTTGATGCTGGTGAGCGCGTACCGGTCGGGTCGTTCGATGTAGGCGAGGACTTTCCCGTCCCGGTAGAAGACAGCGGTTTCGTCCTGCCGGACTACGATATTGTCGTTAAACCGGATGTTCCGCGGAACGCGCCACATCACATTGGGGCCCTTGTAGACGTCTTCCCAGTTGATCGTGGTCGCGCCAATCAGAGAGCCGCCCTTCGCCGGAATCGGAGCGTTGGTCACCATCGTCCTGCTTTTCCTCCCTACGAGATCCGTATGCCTTCGATGACCTGGAGGCGCGCCTTGAATGCCTGCTCGAGCTGGTTGAGCTGGCTGCGGGCCGTCGAGAGAAGGGGGCTCACCTTACCGCCGTCCGGCCCCCCCGCGATCGTCGGGAGGGGCGCGATCGTCTGGCAAAGCGTCTCGGCCGCCGAGACGAACCCGTAGTCGTACTCGTACAGCCGGTCGAGCTGCTGGGGGTTAATGCGCACCGCGGGCGAGATCCCCGTGTACCCCTGCTCGGCGTGCCGGACTTCTCCCTCGAACCGCCAGAGGTCGGCGATCAGCGGGGCGAGGTCGTAGAGCGCCTGGAACTGGTTGGCGTTCGTGAGCGCGGTCCGGGAATTCTCCACGGACGTCCGCGCGTTCTTGATCTTGTCCGCGACCTGGAGCCGAAGGAAGGAGTCTGCTTCCCGGATGTCCTCGCCCTGACGGTATCCGCGGAAACCGGGGACGAGCAACTGAAGGCGCTTCAGGACCCCACGGTCGCTCTCGACCTTCTCGCGAAGGTCGATCGGAGGCGCGTTCGTCGGCGCTTGGGTACCGGTCGAGCTTCCGCCCTCCGTGAAGAGCGAGGAGCCGCACGAGTTGCAGTACCGGGCGTTGGGCGGGGCCTGGGCCCCGCACTTCGGACACGTCAGCACGGTCGCCGGCGGGGGTGGCGGTGTGGTCGCGGCCGCGGGAGGGGCGGATGGAGGGACGGGATTCGCTGCCATCCTAGGGGCTCCGGGGGGGCGGGCTGCCGCCCGAAGGAGGCGGAGGCGCGGTCGAGGGCACGCTCGGGGAGTTTGCGGCGGCGTAGGAGAACGCCGACGGGGCGGGCTCGGTCCGCCACGCCGTCCGGGGGACCTGCTGGTTCTCGGTCGCACGGACCGCGCGGACCCGCCAGGCCATGAGGGCGACCGCGACGATCAGTACTGCGACCACGATGACGAGGCCCCAGAGGGCCCAAACCGTGGAGAGGACGCCGTACAGCGGCCCAAGGCCGATCGTCAGGAACAGGACGGCGAACCCCATCCCGAAGAACCCCCAGGCGAGCGACCGCTGGGCGGTGGGTTGCCGCGAGACTGACTCCATGAGATAGGAACCTAGGGAGAATACGAGTGCGACGATGCCGATTGTGACCAGCGCCCAGAACCCGTGGTCCGAGGTAATCGTGTAATAGATGGCGGCGAAGACGAGCGCGGCGACCACGAGGAAGAGCGCGGTGATCAGCCACCCGCTCCACTTCGTGCGGACCGGCTGGACAGTGGGAGTGCCCGTTGCCATGAGTCTCAACCCTTCGAAAAATACGGCCCGACTATAAGAAGGAGAGTGCCACCGTCGACTCGACCCGGGCTCGGGGAGGAGAACGGACGGACGCCGTACGGAGCGATCCCCCGATTCCACGAACGGTCTTCGCGCCTCTAGAGCCGGGGCTCGTCGTCCTTCTTCTCGCGCTTCGGGTGAGTCGCGGGCGGCGGTGTCGCGGGTTCAGCGCCGGGCTTGGCCGGTAACGCTGGCGGCGGTTTGGCGCTCGGGGCCGCCTCTTTGTGGGCCGGGGTGGCCGCGGGGTGGGGTGCGGGCTTGGCTGGGGACGCCGGCTTCGCGCTCGCGGGCTTCGCGGCGGGCTCGGGTTTCGCAGCCGGAGCCTTCGGGCGCTGGAAGACCCCCTTGATGGTACTGAAGGCCCCCGCTGGACGGGCCGGCGGGCGGGCCTTCGAGCTCTGGGCCACGACCCCCTCAATCGGACGGATCGAATCCATGGAAACCGGTTGCCCGCACTTGGGGCAGTTCGGGAACTGGCCGATGCAGTGCTGGCAGAGCGGCGCCCCACACGAATGGCGGACCGAGGCGATCCCGCCGCATCCCACGCACCGCGCTGTCGCGGGGCCGGACGGGGCGGCGGAAGGCGTCGGGGCGGGGGCGACCGGCTCGGGGGCGGTCGTCCAGTCCGTCGGGCCCGATCCGGCGACCATGGTGCCGGCCGCCATCGGAGCCGGCGCGGAGGCGGCGAGCGTCGGACCCTCCTCGCTCGCCTCGCCGCCTTCGCTCGGCCGGAACTCCGGTGAGTACGCGCCGAGGTCGAGCGAGGGGAGCGGAGCGTGGACCGCAGAGCCCGCCTCCTCAACGACCTTGATCAGCCGCGCTTTGTAGATCCCGACCCGGAGGTTCTTCACGATCTGGAAGAGTGTCCGCTGCTCGGGAGGGAGGACGAGTGCCTGCCGCGCGAGCTCCTCAACATCCGGCGTGAGCGCGAGGTTCTCCGATTTCAGGTCCTCCTCGAGGACCGCCTTGAGGTA
>JASHQX010000033.1 GCA_030038895.1 Thermoplasmata archaeon | reverse complement strand
GCTCTCGCGGTGCTTCTCTTCCGGTCTCTCGGGGGTCGCCACGTCCCTTCCCTCCTACCCCCCCATCGAGGGGAGGCAGCCGAACACGGGGAGGCACTTCACGGTGACGAGGAGCGCAGCGAGGAAGACCGCGAGGAGACTGAGCGGGATCATCCGATTCCACCCCACCCGGAGCAGCTGGTCGGTCCGCACACGGGGCAAGGAGGCGCGGACCCAGACGAAGACGCCGAAGACGATGTACGTCTTCACCATGAACCAGAAGATCCCGGCGAGAGGGAACGACGTCGCAGCGCTCGGGATCCACGACGGCATCGTCCAACCCCCGAGGAATAGGAGGACGACCAGGATGCTGCCGACCAGCGCACGGAGGTAGTCGGCGAGCATGAAGAACGCGAACAGCATGCCACCGTACTCGGTATTCCACCCTTCGACGAGCTCGGCCTCCGCCTCCGGAAGGTCGAAGGGGATCCGTTCCATCTCGGCGAGCATCGCCGCGACGAAGACGATCAGTGCGACAATGAGCGGTCCCCAGTACCAGTAGTTCTGCTGCTCGTAGACGATCGTCGTGAGGTTGAAGCTCCCCGAGACGATCACGACCGCGACGACCGCGAGGAGGAGAGGGACCTCGTAGGCGATCATCTGGGCGGCGGAGCGCATCCCGCCCATCAGCGAGTACTTGTTGTTGCTCGACCAGGCGCTGACGAAGATGAAGAGCGGTGCGAAGGAGAAGATCGCGAGCGCGAGGAGCAGGCTCAGCGGGAGTGCGCCCGAGTTCCAGCCCGACGAGATCGGCAGGATGCCGAAGATGACGAACGACGACACCAGGTAGGCCGTAGGCCCGGTGAGGAACCCCAGGGTGTCGGCGTCGCGCGGCTGCACGGTGTCTTTGCGGAAGAGCTTGAACCCGTCGGCGAAGTTCTGGAGGAGGCCGGCGTAGCCGACGTGCATCGCCCCCCTCCGGTCCATGAACCGCCCGAGGAGCTTGCGCTCCCACCAGATGAGGAGGATCGTGTTCAGCATGCTCGCCGCGAGCAAGATGACGGCGAAGATCAGGACCGCGAGGCCGGTGACGACGTCCGTGCTCGTGATCGCCAAGCGCTCCGGCGAGGGAAAGACGGAACCGATCCCGCCGAGGATCGCGTTCGAGATGTCGTAGGAGACCGAGTACAACGTGATGCTCGACACTTCGACACCCCCTCTCTAGCGGTCGACCTCACCGACGCAGACGTCGACGCTTCCCATGATCGGGGGGATGTCGGCGATCCGGTATCCCACCAGGTACTGGCGCGCGGCGCTGATGTTCGCAAAGACCGGCGAGCGGAACTTCACCCGGTAGGGGTGCTCCCCGCCCTCGTTCACTACGTAGGCCTGGGCCTCTCCGTGCGGTTCCTCGACCGAGGAGAACCCAACGCCCTTCGGGTAATTGCGCTTGAGCAGGTAGCCCTCCTTGCCGACGGGTGCGTAAGGGGCCCCCAACCAGCGCGGCACCTGCTCAGCCATCACCGGCCCGGGGTGATGGTCGAGCCAGTCGACGACTTGGCGCAGAATCCGGACCGCCTGGCGCATCTCCTCCATGCGGACGACGTACCGTCCCGTGACGTCCGCGCTGTCGGCGAGGGCGACCTCGAAGTCAAGCTGGTTATATACGGCGTAGGGGCGGTCCTTGCGCAGATCCCGCCGGAGTCCGGCGGATCGGAGCATCGGACCGGTCACGCCGTGCGCAACGCAATCGGCCGCCTTCAGGACCCCCAGGTTGTCGCACCGCTTGTGGAATATGTCCGAGCCGAGGCAGAGCTTGTCATAGTCGACGAACCGAGCGGTGAGCCAGTCGAGGACCTTGCGTGTATGGTCGGTGAAGCCGGGGGGCAGGTCGTTGCGGACCCCCCCGACCCGCAGGTACTCGTAGGTCATCCGTGCGCCGGTGAAGCTCTGGAAGAGGTCGAGGATCAGGTCGCGGTCGCGCATTCCGTACAGGAACGGAGTCATCAGGCCGATGTCCTGGACGAACGCCGCATACCACATGAGGTGGGACGCGATGCGCTGGAATTCGTCGCACATTACGCGCAGGTACAGCGCTCGCTCCGGCGGCTCAAGGTGAAGAGCGTCCTCCGACGCGATGATGTAGAGGTGCTCCCAGGTCAGGCCGGCGACGTAACAGCACCGGTCCATCAGCGTGATCACCTCGTTGTAGTGCCGGTCCTCGCTGATCTTCTCGATTCCCCGGTGAAGGTACCCCACCTCGGGGTCCACGTCGCGGATCAGCTCGCCGTCAAGTAAGACCCGTAAGTTCCACAGTCCGTGCGTCATGGGGTGCTGGGGCCCCATGTTGACCCACATCTCAGACATGGCGCGCTTTCACCTCGAGCTCCTCGGGCTCGTGCAGCTTGAAGCTGCGGAGGAGCGGACGGAACTCGTACCCGTCCGGCGTCAATAGATGGCGGAGATCCGGGTGGTGATCGAAGACGATTCCGACCAGCTCCCACGCCTCCCGCTCGTGCCAGTTCGCGCTGGGCCACACCGAGCTCGCGGTCTCGACGCGAGGATCGTCCGCCGGAACATCGGTGGAGAGCACAAGGTACTGCTTCGCATCGTCCGACCAGAGTACGTAGAAGACCTCGCGGTGGTCGACCCAGTCGATCCCACCGACCATGGAGAGATGGCGGAAACCGAGGTCATCGCGGACCGCGCGGAAGAGATCGAGCGCCGCCTCGCGTTCGAACCGGACTCGCCCGGCGGTCCCGGGGAACGGTTCGACCCCTTTCAAGCGAACCCCGAGCTTTGGGGCCAGAACTCCGGTGAGGTCGTCCGGTTGCATCCGACTCCTCCCCTTCGGCCGCTCCCGGGTGCTCGCCCGACCTACTCCTTCCGTTCGCGGATCAATTTCTCCAGCTCGAGGATCCCGTCCAGCATCGCCTCGGGGCGGGGCGGGCATCCGGCGATGTAGACGTCGACCGGGACGAGCTTGTCGACCCCCGGGACCACCGAGTAGGCGGTCCGGAACGGACCCCCACCGGTGGCGCAGTTCCCCATCGCGATGACCCACTTCGGCTCGGGCATCTGCTCGTAGAGCGTGATCAGCTTGTGCGCGACCTTCCAGGTCACCGTTCCGTTGACGATCATCACGTCACACTGACGAGGGGAGGACCGCGGAACGACGCCGAATCGCTCGGCATCCCAGCGGGCGCCGAACGCCGCTGCGAATTCGATCGCACAGCACGCGAGCCCCCAGTGGAGGGGGAAGAGCGAGTTGCGGCCGGCCCAGTTGAACACCGGGCGGATGACCTTCGCATGTCCCTGCTCGGCGATCAGCGATCCGAGCGCCTCCTTGGCGGCGGGGATGAACTCCTTCGCCCGCAGGGTCTCGATCTCGAGGAACGGCACCGCGGCCTCGCCCACCATCGGAAGCTCCGTTCCGAGCTCGAGACTGCCGGAAGGCGGTGCGGACTCCTTCGGACGTGCCAGTTGCGCCGTCGGCGCCGTCATACGACCCATCTCCTCTCACCGCTCAGCGCGTAGTAGATCCCGGTGATCGCGAGCCCGGTGAAGGCGACCGCGATGAAGACGGGGTACCATCCGGAGTTCACGCCACGGAAGGTGAGCCCCCAGAGCGCAAGGACGAAGCCGAGCACGTCCACGGCGACAAAGATGATCGCGAACGTGTAGTGCTGGGTCGGGAAGTCGATCTGCGCTTCTCCCTCGGCTTCCTCGCCGCATTCGTACGTCGTGAGCTGGAGGTACGATTGCCGGCGCTTCGCCCCCAGCATCCGGTTCGCCACGAGGGAACCGACACCGAACGCCGCGGCGACCAACGCGAAAACGAGGAACGTCGCAACGCCGGCCTCCATCGGTTCCACCCCCGCCCGGGAGTACGTACGTCGGACCCAAGACCGTTATTTAAGTTGAGCCCGCTCTTTCGTCTTGGAAGAGGTTTTCTCCTCTGTATCCGAGCGCCCCGGTACCTGCGCGAGCCGTTATCTTCGCTGCTCCGATCGGCGGGACGGAATGCGGACAGAGAGCTTTCGATCCCCAGTCACCCTCGAGGGGAAGCACGTTCGCCTGGTACCGCTCGAGGACTCCTACGCGGAGAGGCTCGCGCCGATCTGGGCGAATCCCGACGTGAATCGATACCTGATCGGGGTTCTGCCCGCTCCCGCCGGCGCCGATCTCCACCGGATGATCAAACTGCTGCTCGAGCGACAGGCGGTGGGGACCGACCTTCCGTTCGCCACGCTCCGAGCCACCGACCTTCGGCCGATCGGGATGACCCGCTACCTTCACATCGACCGGTCGAACGATTCCGTTGAAATTGGGGGGACCTGGCTCGATCCGGCGTACTGGCGCACCCCTTTCAACACGGAGGCGAAGCTTCTCATGCTCCACCACGCCTTCGAGATGGAGGAGGCCCACCGGGTCTGCCTCCAGACCGACCAGCGAAACGAGCGATCGCAGCGCGCGATCGAACGGCTAGGTGCCGTACGGGAAGCCTCGCTTCGTGACGATCGGAAGCTCAACACCGGTGGGTACCGTAGTTCGGTGTTTTTCAGCATTATTCGGCCGGAGTGGCCTGTTGTGAAACGCTCGCTGGAAGCGAAGCTCGAGACCCCCTATGCCGGCCCGGTGCAATCACCCCCGAACGCGTCCGTCTCAGTACCCGGACCCAGTGTGCCCTCTCCAGGTGGCGGAGGGTCTTCCGAACTGCCATCGTTGTCGTTCCGCCCCCCGGTACTCCTTACGGGGCGGTATGTCGAGCTGGTCCCGCTGGATCGCGGCCAAGTATCGGCCCTGGCGCATGCGGGCCGCGACCCCGAGGTCTGGCGGCTCCTTCGGATCGGGCCCGGTCGAAACCTCTCGGAGATGACCGAGCTCGTCGAACAGATCCTCGAAGAGCAGAGGAAGGGTGCCGCGCTCCCCTTCGCGGTCCTCGCCCTCCCCGATCGCGTCCCCATCGGCATGTTCCGCTTCCTCGACATTCACCGGGAGGACCGATGGGTCGAAACCGGTACGTGGCTCGACTCCGACTACTGGCGGACCCCGGCCAATACGGAGGTGAAGTATCTGGGCCTCTCCTACGCCTTCGACCGGGAGAGGGCCCACCGGGTCCAGCTGCGGACCGATTTCCGGAACGTGCGCTCCCAGCGGGCGATCGAGCGGCTCGGCGGGGTTTCCGAAGGGATGCACCGCGAGCACATCCGACTTCGGGACGGATCGTACCGGACCTCGATCGTGTACAGCATCCTCGAAGGGGAGTGGCCGGCCGTGAAGCGAAGGCTCGAGGAAAACCTGACCCGACCCTGGTCCGGCACCCGGCCGGCCGCCCCCGCGGGGGCCACGACCTGAGCACTCAGGAAGGCGGGAACTTCGGTTTCCGCTTCTCGCGGAACGCCCGGATCCCTTCCGGCAGCTCGCCCCGCCGCGCGGCTTCGACCGCCGCGCGCCGCTCGATCATCATCTGGGACTCCGCACTCTCCCGGTAGGCGGCGTGCAGGAGCCGCTTCGTCCATCCGTAAGCGAACGTCGGCCCTTCCGCGAGCTCGGTCACGCGCTCCCACGCCCGCCGCGCGAGGTCCTGCGCCGGCACGACCTCGTGCACCAGCCCGAGGTCGCGCGCGCGAGACGCCGGGATCCGGGCCTCGGTGAAGAGGACCTCCTGCGCGAGGCCGATCCCGAGAAAGTGGGGGAGGAAGTACGTCAGGCCACCGTCCGGCACCGCGCCCAGAGTGGGGAACGCGGGGACGAGGATCGCATCCTCGCTCGCGATCCTCCAGTCACACGCGAGGGCGAGCGACAGTCCCCCTCCCGCCGCGACACCGGGTAGTGCCGCTACGACGGGCTTCGTCATCCCGATCAGTTCGCGGATCGCGCTTTCCATCTCGCCGGTGAGCGCGTGGAACAGCGCCGGGAGCTCCCCCCGGGCCCGGAACTCGTCCATGACCGCGACGTCTCCCCCCGCACAGAAGGCATTGCCGGCCCCGGTAAGGAGAACGGCGCGGATGTCCCGCTCCGTCGAAACCATCTGCAGGGCCTGCCGCAGCGCCATCATCGACGGGACGTCGAGCGCGTTGAGCTTTTCGGGTCGCTGGATCGTGATCGCGAAGACGTTACCTCGCCGCTCGGTACGAATAGGCTCCATGGCGTGCCCCGGACCGTAGGTCCCGGGTCATAAACCTCGCCGGCCAGGCCTGGAACGCGCGGGGGGCGGGGGAGACGCCCCGTTCGGGACCGACCTCAGCTGGAGGGAGCAGGGGACCGCCGTCGGCGCTCCGGCGGGGTCGCCTCGGCCGGCCCCGGGACGGGGCCCGTGGAGGGCGCGGAGGAGGCGTTCGCGGCTTGGGACGGGGGCGGCGGCGGAGCGATATCGTCGGGGGGAGGCAGGACCGGCACCCCTGGGGCCTTCGTCCCCTTGCCGTACGGTGTCACCATCGAGGTCGATTCGTCGGACTCGGCCTTGATTTCGTCCTCGATCGACTTGATCTCGGTCAGGAGCTCCTCCTGGCGCGGGATCGGACCTAGGATGTCGTCCATCGAACCGATCTTCCTTTCGAGGTCGTCGAGGGCGTTCAGGCTGCGGTCCGGCACCTGGCGGCTCGTACCCATGTACTCGCTCGCGCCCTCCATTAGGCGAGAGAACTCGAACGGGAAGAGAATCTTCGTCGCTTGGCCGTCCCCAACCTTGCTGACCGTGTCAAGAGAGAGAACGGTGAGGGCCTTGGCGTCCAGGACACCGGCCCCTAGGGAAAGGATCCTGAGGCGCTGGGACTCGCCCTGAGCCTCGAGGATCGTCGCGACTCGGGCGCCCTCGGCCTCGAGAATCTGTGACTGCCGGACCCCTTCGGCCTGGAGGATGCGTGACCGCTTCTGGCCTTCGGCGACGAGGATGGCACTGCGCTTCTCGCCGTCCGCCCTCAGAACCGCGGCCCGCCGCTGGCGCTCGGCGGCGGTCTGCTCCTCCATCGCGGTCTTGACGGGACCGACCGGATCGACCTCCTTGATCTCGACCGCGTCGACCCGGACACCCCACTTGTCCGTCGCCTCATCGAGGATGTCGCGCAGCCGGGTGTTGATCCGCTCGCGGTTGTACAGGATCTCATCCAGCTCCATGTCGCCGATGATCGAACGCAGGGTCGTCTGGGCGAGCGCGACGGTCGCGACGTGGTAGTCTTGGACCTGGAAGATCGCCTTCGGCGCGTCGACGACCTTGATGTAGATGATCGCGTCGACGTTCGTCGGCGAGTTGTCCTTCGTGATTACCTCCTGACGGGGCACCTCGAGGACCTGGGTACGAAGGTCGATCTTGAGGACGACGGCGAGGGGGCTCACCATGTTGAATCCGGGGTTGATCATCCGGCGGTACGACCCGAGGAGGGTCACGATCCCCTGCTGGTACGGTTGGATCGTGTAGATCATCCGGGTCATCAGGACCAGGATGACGATGAACGCAAGGACGATCCCGATGATCAAGAACGTGTAATCCGCCATGGGTTACGATCCCTCCCCCGCCTGCACTGGGCGTACCGGCAAACCCATAGGAGGTGATACGCTTTCGCGGACCGACCAGCAAGGGCTCATGGGGTCTTCGGAGGAGGTTGGGACTCGATCGGTTCGACCGAGACCGATACTCCCTCTCCATGAATAATGCGAACCCTCGTCCCGGCGGGAATTGGGACACTCGAACGCGCCGACCAGACCTCCGAGCGGACCCGGACCTTCCCGCGGAGCGTGTTCGGCACGATATCCGCGACGACGATCGCCTCATCGCCCACCAGGCCTCCACTCGTGGTCGATAATGGACGATGGGTCGGCGCGACCCAGCGGTAGTACGGGACTTCGGCCATCGCCCCAACGATCGCGGCGACAATGATCGCGACGGGACCGATGTAGCTGTCGAGGAGGACGTCCGGGAGGAACAGGTAGAGGAACCCCGCGACGAGGAGAATCGAGCCCGGGATGATGAGGAGAGCCCCCGGGTGGACGAGTTCGACCGCGAGCAGGATGATGCCCGCGATGACGAGGGTCACGCCGATGGCGGGGTCGATCGCCGACATTCCTCGGCTCCAGTAAAGGGGGCCGCCACGGATAAAGAGGAGGTGGAGGAAGCCCCGCTCCTTACCGTATATACCGCTCCGTGGTCGCGAGATCGAAGCGAGTTACGACCTTGAGACGCCGTCCGTCGCCGGACGGGGCGTAGGCGAGGAAGGGGAACATCTGCCAGAGATCGCCCTCCGCCATCCGGGTGGCCATGTGTCCGGGCCCAAAGGCGACGTGGGTGACGTAGGCCGTCACCTGACGGACCGCGCGCTCGTCCAGATAGCCGAGCGAGTGCAGGTACTCGTGGGCAAGGATGACGTAGAGGAACGAGTTCAGCTCGAGCGATGACCGGGCGTTCGCCCGCATCATCTCGACCAGCCCTTCGTTCATGACGATCAGATTGCCGGTCACCTGCCAGTAGGCCCCGAGTTGTGGGGGGAGGTTTGAGAGGCCCAAGCCCAGCCCGGGCCGTTCGAGACCGAGCACGCGCTGGACCGCGCCCCGTACCACCCGGAAGACCGCATCGTAGTCGGCCGGCCCGTCCAGGATATGAGCGAGCGGGAACGGGGAATCGTGGCTCACCCCGCCGGGGGAGACCCGGTTCACCCCGGCCGCCGGGCGCACGGGAGTCGAGAGGAAGAGAGACCGCATGGTTTCCACTAGTCAAGAAAGGAGGGATATAGAGTCGCTAACCCACACGCTACATGCCTACCCATTCCGTTCTCCGTTCCCATGCCAAGGCCGTCCGCACCCCCAATCCTATGAGCGTCGCACGGCTTCTCTGGGTCTCATGCCCCGTGCCGAGGACATCGTCTTCCCGCGACAGCGCGAGCGGTTCGAGGACCGTCGCAAGGAGACCCACCAGCGCAAACTCCTCGACGAGTTCTTCGACCACGGTACGCTCCTCGCGGTCTCGAGGCTGGTCAGCCACGGGTTGATCGACTCGATCGACTTTCCCGTCTCGACCGGCAAAGAGGGCGGGGTCTTCCGGGCGACGAAGAATAATGAATTCCGTGCGGTGAAGATCTACCGCATCAGCAACGCGACGTTCCGGCACCTCCCTCCCCACGCCCTCGAGGAGCTCCGCCGGGAGTCGAGCGTCCGGAATTTCGGGGGGCTCATCTATGCGTGGACCCGGCGAGAACACACGATCCTTGGCCGGCTGAAGCACGCCGGGGTCCGGGCCCCCCTGCCGTTCGGTCATTACCGGAACGTGCTGGTCATGGAGTTCATCGGTACCTCGGACGGCGCGGCGCCCCGTCTTCAGGACGCGCTGGTCGAGAATCCCGGGGCTCTCTACGAGGAACTCGTCCGCGAGATCGGCCGGATGGTCCGCGACGCGCACCTCGTCCACGGTGACCTCTCCCCGTACAACGTTCTCTGGTTCGAGGGCCACGCGGTGCTCATCGACGTCGCGCAGTCCGTCGAGCGGGAGCACCCGGCGGCTCCGGCGCTCCTGCGACGCGATATCGTCAACTTCTCGAAGTTCCTGGGGAGGCTAGGCCTCGACGTCGATCCGGAGGAATTCCTCCGGGAAGTCGGCGGGGATCTGGTCGGACCCCCCACACCGGTGAGCGAGTGATGCCCGTTCTCTACGCACGCGTTCCGGAGGATCGGCTCGGGGTCCTGATCGGCCCGGGGGGTCGGACAAAGCGCGACCTCGCGATCCGGACCGGGACGGATATCGAGATCGACACCAACGATGGAGAGGTCCGGCTTTCTGGACCCGACTCCGACCCCATGGGAGTGCTCAAGGCGAGGGACATCGTCCTGGCCATCGGTCGGGGGTTCTCGCCGGAACGGGCGTTCCGCCTTCTCAAGGAGAACACCTTTCTCGGCATCCTCGACGTCAAGTTCACGACGGGCCATCGGGAAAAGGCCGCGCTCCGGCGTATCCGGGCGCGGGCGATCGGCACCCACGGGCAGGCGCGGTCCCGGATCGAGGAGCTCTCGGGCTGCTCGATGAGCGTCTATGGCTCGACGGTCGCGCTGATCGGGGAGGAAGAGCAGCTCGAGCGGGCAACCCACGCCGTCGAGCTCCTTCTCAAAGGGAGCGAGCACTCGACGGTCTTCCACTACCTCGCACGGGCGCGACGCGAGGCGGCTCTGGAGGATGCCACCCGCGGCTCGGCCGCCCCGGACTTCGAGGCATAACTGTGGCCAAGACGGTCGTCCTCGAGGGGCCGGCGCTCGCCTGGGCGCAGGCGGAATTCGCGAGGTACTACCGGACCGCCACGGTATCGCCCCCGAGCCGCCTCAACCGAAGGGAGTTTGCGGCGTTCCCGTTCGCGACCGAGAACCTGATGCGTCGGCACGCGACCCTGCGGACGCCAGAGGAGTTCCGGTCGTTCCTCGCGCGGGAGGCGCCCCGCCACGTCTACTACTCCTCCGCCTACTACCGCCACCCCGCCGAAAGCTCGATGACGGCGAAGGAATGGCTCGGGGCGGACCTCATCTTCGACCTCGATTCCGACCACCTCCGCGGTGCGGAGTCGCTCGACTACGCGGGCCAGCTCCGTTTGGTGAAAACCCGTCTCACCGAGCTCGTGGACGACTTCCTTTTCGGAGACTTCGGGATCGATCCCGCCTCGACCGAGTTCGTCTTCTCCGGGGGGCGGGGATACCACGTGCACGTCCACGACGAACGGTTCCTCACGCTGACCAGCCCCGAGCGACGCGAGCTGGTCGACTACGTCCTCGGCACCGGCTTTGACCCGATGCGGGTCGTCGAGGCGCGACGCGAGGATGTCCGGAGCGGGCCCACCGCGGGGACGATCGAGGAGGAGGCTTCCTCCCCCACTGGGCGCCGGGGACTCCCTCGGTTACGGTCGCTGGCTCCCCCCGACGCACCCGGATGGAAAGGTCGGACCACCCGTGCGCTCCTGAGCGTCCTCGCCCGCTGGGAGACGGCCGGGGTCGAAGCCGCCACGAAGGAGATGGTAGGGTATGGGATCCCGCGCGCGAGGGCGCGCCACTGGGCGAAGCTCCTGATCGATAACGGAGGCGCGGCCCGCGTTCGGAGCTCCCTTACGCTGGATGGGTTCCGCGAACCCCTCCCGCCCGAGATCCTGGAAGCGGTCGTCGGACGGGCGAAGATCGAGGTCCAGGGCGAGACGGACGCGCCCGTGACGACAGACATCCACCGGCTGATCCGTCTCCCGAACTCGCTGCACGGGGGAACCGGATTCCGCGTCGTTCCCCTCAGTCGGGACGCGATCACGTCGTTCGATCCGTTCGTGGAGGCGCTCGTACCGAGCGACGGCGAGCGGGCCGTCCCCGTGACGTTCCTCGAAGAGGTCCGCTACCCCTTCCGACCGACGGAGCTCACCGGTTTACCCGGGAATACGGACGAGCTGCCTACGCCGTTGGCGCTGTTCTTGGTGCTGCGGGGGGAGGCGGAGCTTCGGCCTTCACCGGCATGACAAGGCGCCCGACCTTCTCGATTGACGCCTCGATCGAGTCGCCCGCCTTCAGCCGACGCGACTCGTTCCCGAACTCGAACCCCGGGACCCCACCGAGGCTCCCGAGCGACAGGACATCTCCGGGCTCGAAGGTGATCCCCCGGGACAGGTGAGCGAGGATCGCGGGGATCCGGAAGATGTAGTCCGAAGTGTCCCCCTTCTGGCGGGTCACGCCCCCGACCTTGAGCTCCATCGCCAGGGGGTACGGCTCGCCGATTTCCTCCTTGGGTACGACCCAAGGTCCGACGGCCATCGTCGCGTCGAACCCCTTGCCCATGACCCAGTCGACCGGGCCATTGGCTGGGTACTGGAGGTCTCGGTATCCCATGTCGAGGGCGATGGTGAAACCGGCGACGTACTCCGTCGCCTTCTCGACGGGAATCCGCTTGCCCGCCTTGCCGATGATCGCCGCGAGCTCGAGCTCGACGTCGGGGAACGTGCCGGTCGGGTTGAGCACCAGGCTCTCGCTCGGTCCGACCAAGCTGTTGAAGAACCGGGTGAAGATGTACGGCTGCGTCGGGAGGGGCTTTCCCTGCTCGAGGACGTGCGAGCGGGAGTTGGAGGCGAGGCAGTAGATCTTCGACCCGTGTACGACCGGGGCGAGGAGCTTGACCCCCTCCTCGGGCTTGAACAGATAGCGGGCCCCGGTCGCCGCGCGCGGGGTCCATCCCATCTGGCGGCGGCGGTCGATGTACCCCTGGATCTTACCGGTCAGCTGGACTGAATCGGCCCCGCCAGAGAAGAACTGCTGCATGTCGCGGAACCGGCTTGGGTCGGCTCCTTTCACAGGGTTGACCCCGTAGTAGTCGCGGCACGCGATGTCGAGGTCGATGAACTCATTCGCGTCCGTGATCATCCCGAAATGGAACTGGTCCTGAAGGGAAAAGTGGACGAGCTTCATGGGTCGCGACCTACCGCCCGCGAGGCGCCCGCGCGGATAAGCGGTGCGCGGCGCGCCTACCGGCGCCGCGCGGGTTCCCCTTCGACCCGGAAGGGTCGCGGACGCCTAGAGAAAGTGGCGGTGAACCGCGAGCAAGTAGACGAATACGATCAGCGAGAGGATGAACCCCAGGGAGACGAAGGCACCCGCGAGCCCGTAGACGACCAGCTCGACGAACGTGAAGATTATGGCGAGGACGAGGGCCCACATGCGCAGGCGCCAGAGTCCCACCGCGACGCCGAGGATAATGAGGCCGATGATGAGGACGATCACTCCTACGAGCACGCCGCTATAGCCTGCGATCGTGCTCGGTGCACCCAGGTACGCGATCACCGCGACCCCGACCGCGAGGAGAAGGCCCGCCAGGAAGACCAGGAACCCATAGATCCCGACCAGGACGGAAAGTATTGCCACGCCGAGTGGCCGGGAAGGCTGGGGGGCCGGCGCGGTTGCCGGGGCGTACGTCGTCGCCGTCATAGTTGCGAAGAATCACCCTGGCCGCTCCATATCAAGGTATGTTTTGAGGCGCGTCAGAAAGTGCCGGTCGATGTCGCGCTCGAACGGTCCGTTCGTGACCCGTCCGCTACTCTACGGAGGGACCGGGGAGGCATGTCGAGGGATGTAGGTCGCGACGTATCCCTCGCCCATCCGCTCGAGGGCCACGAGTTCGAGCGCGACCTCTTCCTCCGGCGCTCGGGTCTCGGGACCCGAGACGATCGGAGGCGCCGTCGCTCCGCCGACCACCACCGGCGCGTAATAGATGGTGAGGCGGTCGAACAGGCGCGTGCGGAGGACGCTCGAAAGGATCTCCGCCCCTCCCTCGACCATCAGCCGACGGATTCCGAGGCCGTAGAGGAGCGGGAATAGTTCCGCGATCTCAACCTGGGTCCGGCCCGCGACGATCGTGTGAACGGTCGGAGGGAAGGTACGTTGGGCTCTCTCCGACGTGGCAATGATCGTAGGCGCGGAACCGTCGAGCACCCGAGCCTTCTCGGGGGTCCGCCCGCTGCCATCGACGACGACCCGGGTCGGGTTGTGCCCCGGCGGTTCCCCGAGGAGCTCCCAGTGGACCCGCAGCGAAGGGTCGTCCTTGATGACCGTCCCGACGCCGATCAGGATCGCGTCGGCGTGCGCTCGCAGGTTCTGGACTCGGATGAGGTCCTCCGTCGACGAGAGCCGCGCCCGCAGGCCGCCGGCGAGCGCGAGCCGGCCATCGAGCGAGGCAGCGCAGTTCACCCAGACCGCGGGGCGCCGGGCCGGGAACTCGTTCGGGATTCCCATCGCTCCGTCTCGGCCCCTATCCCGTATCCATCGACCTTAGGCGAGCGATTTCGGCATCCAGCGCTTCGGTGGGCTCGCCCGCCGCCCGGAGATCGTCCAGGTTGATCGCGACGTTGGCGAGCGCCCCCTCCGCTGCGGCACGGAACATCGCGAGCGACGTCACGAGGTCGCTCGCGAGCGCGGCGCGGGTCCTCGTACGGACGGCATCGAGATGCGACGCCATCTCGCGCGCCCGCCGGGCGGTCTCGAGCGGGACCTCCGCCGCGTGTCGGACCGCCGCGACGTACCCGGCCTGGGTCGCGGGGTCGCTCGGCCTCTCTTTTCGGGCCCGTTTTGCCTTCCGCACGTCGTCGTACGAGGAGGCGTCCTCGTCGGCGAGCTCGAGCATCCGGTGCCGGCCCTCGGTGAGCGCCCGAGAGACTGCCACGAGATCCTCCGCGGGCTTCGCCGGGTCGATGGAGTACGCCAGGACCATCTCCCCTAGCGCCGCCGCGAGCGCTCCGACGACCCCCGCCGCTGCGCCCCCGCCAGGGGTCGGTGTTCGCGCGGCGAGCCGGGTCGCGAACGAGGCGATCGATTCGTGGCCGGGCTGGGTCTCGTCGACGGCGCGCACCTTCCGTTCGAGGATCGCCGCGCGGTCGAAGCTGTGGAGCTGGAGGTAGTACTCGGCCGCGTCGAACAGGGCGTCCTCGGGAATGAGTCCGACCACCTCCGACTCCTCGACCGCTACGCCGTACCGTTGCGCCTCGCGACGAACCGCCTCGAGCGCGCGATGGACCGGGGTCACGCGATAGTCGGTGAGGTTCATCGAAACCTGGGCGCGGTTTCGCTCCTTGATCTCGAACCCCAGGGCCTTGACCTCGGGGAGTCCGCCGTCTCGGGCTCGCACCGCCTTCGCCAACTTCTTGGCGATTCCGACGTCGGGCGTGGTGAGGTAGGCGTTGTAGGCGATCAGGATCGGCCGGGCGCCCACCGCGACTGCCCCGGCGGTCGGGTGGACCTTCGCCTCCCCGAAATCCGGGGCGCGCGACGGGTCGGTCGCGATCGAATCCCGTATTCCTTCGAACTCCCCTTCCCGCACCTTCGCAAGGTCGCTTCGCTCCGGTCGCCGGGCCGCGGCCGCGTAGAGGTAAACGGGAATTCCAAGCTCCTTCGAGATTCGCTCTCCCAGACGCTCGGCGAGCTTGACCGCGTCAGCCATCGTGGAGGTCCCGAGTGGAACGAACGGGACGACGTCCGTCGCGCCCATCCGCGGGTGCTCCCCCTGGTGGTGGGTGAGATCGATCTCCGCGGTCGCGACCCGCATCATCCGGAGGACCGCCTCGATCAGGGCATCCCCCTCTCCGACCAGGCTGATGACGCACCGGTTGTGATCGGCGTTCCGCTCGACGTCGAGTACCGTCACACCCGCCACCTCGCGCGCGGCGGCCGCGATTCGTTCAATCTTCGCCGGGTCCCTTCCTTCCGAAAAGTTCGGAACGCATTCGAAGCGGCTCATGTGCTCTTGCCTCCAAAGGTCTCCAACAGGGTCTGATGCCCACGCGTCTCGGCCGGGGTCGCGGCCGGCCGGGGCCGCTGGCGGGCGCGTGCGACCGCCGCTCGGACCCGGGCTTCCGCGAACCCGTGCTCGTCGACGAGCAGCCTTCGCACCTCCTCTTCGTTCACCGGTCCGAACGCGGGCGGGGGGGCGTCCGTCGTGTTCGGATGCCGGAAGATCTCGGCGACCTCACGCGCTTCGGACGGATCGAGACCGACCTTACCGCACGTTGCGTCAAAACCAAGGTGCTGCTGGACGACCTTCAGCGCCTTCTTGGGTCCGTACCCCCGCACCCCGTCGTTAAAGTCCGTCCCTACGATCAGCCCGAGGAGGATCAGCTCTTCGCCGTCGATCCCGAGCGAGGAAAGGACCTCGCTCCGGTCGATCAATTGAGCGGCCGCCGTTCCCCCGCCCGCGCCGCGCGCGGCGAGCCCTCGCACGAGCCGAGGCGATCCGAAGAGGAGGGTATCGTAATCCTCGGACGCGGAAGCCCAAACGGTCCCACGGGCGGCCATGTAGGCGGCCTGGGCCTCTCCCTCCCCCGGTGCCTGCAGCGACGGGACCCCCAAGGCGACAAGAAGCCGGACCGTCTCCTCGACCATCGGTCGGGTGAGCCGGGAGGTCTGTGCGGCGCGACGCCGCGCGGTTTCGAGGTCGCCGGCCGCGAGGGCCGCCTGCCACTCCTCTTCCGCCTTCTCCTTCGCCTCGATCCGCTGACGGATCGTCCCCGCTTTGCGTTCGGACGGCTTGCCGTCGAAGACCCAGATCGGGAGGATCCCCTCTCGGAGGAGAGAGGTCGTCCGGTAGAAGACGCCCACGAGGTGACTCGTCACCCGGCCCTCGGCATCCGTGAAGAGCTGGCCGTCCCGCTGACGGATCGTCGCGAGGAACTGGTACGCCGCGTTGTAGCCGTCGACCGCCAGGGTTCGGCCCGCGAGGGCGTCCCATGGGAGCTGCTGCGCGGTGACGATGTCCCTGAGGGGTAGCCCCACGGCCCGCTCCGAGCGGCGCGAAGTACTTTGGGCTTGTGGGCTCGCGGGCCGTCGCCCTCCACGATTTATCGTTCCGGGGCCGTCCCGACATCGGTGAGTCTCGTGGTTGAGTTCGAGTGGCGTGACGAGGTGCCTCCCGGGCAGAACTTCCGAGAGGGTTCCGTCGTGATTTCGGCGTTCCCGAGCGCGGGGCTCGCCACGATCGTCGCCGCCCACTACGCAATCCGATCGCTGAAGCTCCCCCGGATCGGCCGGTTCGACTCGGTCGACCTCGCGCCGATTGCGATCGTCCAGGGAGGCGAGGTGAACCCGATGGTCCGTGCCTACGGGCGGTCGGATCTCGCGATCGTCCTGTCGGAGTTTCCCCCCACGCCCTCCCAGGCGAACTCGCTCGCCAAGACGATTCTCGATAACGCCGAGAAGCACCACGCGCGACTGATCGTGGGCCTCGAAGGGGTCGTCCCGCACCCGGAAGGCGTGGACGAGGAGGCCGAGGAAGAGGTTTCCACCTCTGTGGCGCCCGACGCCAGCCCTTCCAAAGAGGACACGACGGAGCACGTTTGGGTCGCGTTCTCTCGGCGGGATCCGGCCGTCGTGAAGGCGTTCGCGCCGACCGGGGTCCGGGTCCTCGAGGACGGGGTGATTGGCGGAGTCTCGGGAGGTCTCCTCGTCCAGGGAATCTCGCGGAGAATACCGGTCGCGGTGCTGCTCGTGAGCACCCGCGAAGCCGGCGGCCTTCCGGATCACCGTGCGGGTGCGGCGCTAATCGAGACCCTCGACCGCCTTCTTCCTGAGGTGGCGATCGACACCGGTCCCCTCCGAGCCCAGGCCCAGCAGATCGAGAAGGCCCTGCGGGCGGCGATGCGGAGGCAGCCCCAGGCCCCCCCGCCGACCCCCGCAGACGAAGGCAAGGGCCCCGGCATGTACGGTTGACGGAGGTGCGTCCGGGGCCCCCGCGCGCGCGTGCCCTAGGCGAACGCCTCGGTGTACGTCAACAGGTAGAAAGCTCCGACCACTATCGCAGCGAGAAGGGTGAAGATCGAGACCGGGTTCGAGCTGAAGAATTCGATCGTGATCCCGATGAGTGCCGCCGGGAGGACGATCAGCAGGAAGAAAGTCACCCAGCGTCCGTCCATCGGCCGGAAAGCGAGCACGACCCCCACTTAAACCCTACCGGAGGACTGCGACGAGCAAAAGACGGACGGGGAGCCCAAGGGGGACCCGGCTCCCCGTCCGGACAGCGTTACTGAGCCGCGGGGGGCCGGGGTCCGCTCTCCACTTCGAACGTGAGCTCGACCTCGGCGTCCGACCCCGCCGCAGGAGGAAGGACCGGAGGCAACGCCGGAGCAGTGGCCGGGGATGGTGGCACGAGGTTGAGAGGGGTCGACTCTTCCGCCGCGGGCAGCCGGTTTATGGGGCCGGCCACGAGCTCCGCGTTCATTTCGGTCGCCGCGAGCATCGATTCGACCGGGGCGAGAAATGACTGTTCGATGTGATCCTCGATGAGAGAGGCCCAATGCTGGCTGATCCGGCAGAACGGCACACGGGACTGGGTCTCGACGAGACTCTCGTTGTCGAGCGTTCGGAGCGTGGCGAGGCCCCGTTCCTTCTTCTCGACGAACGATTCGACGAAGTGCAGGCGGGCGATCGAGCGGTCCGCGAGGGACCGGCGTTCGCCTTCGCACCGGAACGGCTTGATCACGAAGGCACTGACGACCTCGGCATTCCGCGACGCGACCTCGAGCACGTAGGGCAGGGCTCCGCTCCCGGCCCCGCCGCCGAGGCTCCCGACGACGATCACGAAGGTCGCCCCCTGGAAGATTCGCTGAAGCGCCGGCTCGGCGGCCCGGGCGAGGAGTCCTCCTACGAAGGGGGAACCCCCCGTGTCGGTCTCCGCTCCCGTGTCGGGGCCAAG
>JASHQX010000032.1 GCA_030038895.1 Thermoplasmata archaeon | reverse complement strand
ACCATGAAAACGGCATTGACCCCATCGTCCACCCCAAGAAAGCTCGGAACGAGCGGGAACGACGAGACCCAGGCAGGGGGGGCGTTGGAAAATGCCCCCACCCCTTCTATGAGGGCCAAACCTGCTTGGAATAGTAAGCCGAGGCTCATCAGCACGAAACCGGTTCGCGCCAAGTTCTTCGTCCATCCCTTGAGCCCATAGTAGCCGAATCGGATCGCTAGGAGCGTGACCATTCCTACCGGGACGGTCGAAATCATGAGGTAGGCGTGATTCTCGATCACGCTGGTCTCCAGGTCGCTAAACGATACTCCGATTTGCGCGGCATACCCACTGAAGACGCTGAAGGGGTCTCCGAACCCCACCATTGTGCCGGCTATGTGTCCCAAGATTGCCGCGAGTAGCAAGTCACCAGCGCACAGTGCGACCGTGATGAAGGGCATCGTTCGGCTCCTTTCGGCACCGGTACGCCAGAGTTCCAGCATCCCCCAGAGAATTAGGACCACAATCTCGTCGAGCGCCAGGAACGCGGTAATCTGGACCCACAACCCGGCGCCGGCGTTCCACGCAGGTTGGCTGTTGAATATGGCGCCGATAGGCGATAGTATGCCAGCAATCAGCGCCCCTATCAGAATTCCCTTTCGAACATGCAGCGAAGGCAGTTCCAGCAGAGCGACCGCTGCTAGCCCAGCGAGCGCCATCAGCCCCGAGTTGAGACCGTGAAGGTACATCACCACCCAGTAGTAGCTCGGGTACCCGGGGCCGACACCAGCCCAGAGCGCAGCCGCAGCTCCCGGAGAATGCAAGAATGGGTTGTTGACGGCGAGGCTTCCCACGAAGAAGGCCGTGAACCAAATGATGAGGAAGTATGCCGAGTTGCGCGCAGTAAGCCAAGGCAGATGAGGGAACAGTTTTTGGTCGAAGAAGGAGGGCGGGTACGGCATTTTTTCGACATCTTCCGTCATATTTCGTTTCTTCAGCTCGGGTCCAACCTACGCAGGGATTCATGTGGGTTCGGTTAGGGCAAACCGGCTTCAATCCGTGAGCCGGGGAACGGGTCAGTACGAAGGTTTTCGGTCCCTCCGAGTCTGCGGGGAACACCACAAGGAGATCCCATTTCGTAGTTGGCGGATCACCGATCTCATGGGACCGGCGCCGGCGGTTCGAATCTCCGATGGACCGGGGCGGATTCGAACCGCCGACCTCCGCGTTGTAAGCGCGGCATCCTCACCGCTAGACTACCGGTCCGTCGTCCATCGTAGACCTGCTCGCGGTCAAGGGCGTGTCGGTGGCGGAGGAGGAACGGTGGCGTACCTTCACCGCGAGGCCGTGGCCGAGCTCCAATAAGAGCGGACCCGGCAACGACGCTTCCCCGACCCCGGCGATCTCCCCGCCGCGGAGGAGGACGACCGAATCCCCGGTGCGGATCCCGGGATCCGCGCCTCGCACCCCGGGGACGAAGAGATCCCCCGTTAGCGTGAGCGCGGGATCGATCTCGACCGAAAGCGGGAACGGGAAGCCGATCCGTCTCGCACCGGCGACGGTCAGGTGGAAGATCCCCCGCTCCTCCCGGACGGTTGCGAGGTCGGTTCGTCCGTCTGTGATCCGTTGGAACCAAGGTCGCCCGGCGAGTCGGACGGGAGACGCGAACAGCCGCTCCGCTGCAGATCTCCCGAACTGGACGCTCGCGAGTTCCTGGAGCTCCTCGCGGACGACGGCGAGCGGTCCACCGTTCACCGGGCCAGACAGGCCCAGGGCCTCGGTAATCGCGCGCCGGAGCTCCCCCAGCGCCTCCGGCGAGGTGGTTCTTCCGTCACGAAGGGTCCATCGGACCTCAGGTCCGGGAGGGAGCCTCTCCTTCAGGAACGCGTACTCCTCCGGGTCGAGATGGACGACGATCGACCGGTACGATCCGGTCCTTCGAAGATGGTCGAGGCCCTCGATCACCACCTTTCGCTCCGGCTCGGTCCAGTCCCCGGTCACCGGGATGTCGTACTGGCGGGCCGGGTAGACGTCCTCGAGCTCCCGGGGTACGAGGCCGATCGGCGAGCTCACGGAGACCACGTGCACGCGCTCGAGCGCCCTCAGCCCCTCGAACGCGGAGGCGAAGCGCCGGTGAGACCGGGAGCGGCGGTACGGCTTGGTTTTCGAGCACGGGACGAGGAGCAGCACCGTCTTCGATGGCGGCGGCCGGTACCGCTCGAGGAGCCGCGATCGGAACCGGACCATCTCCGGCCGGCGGTGCGACTCCGCCAGCACGTACGCCCGGGTCCCGTTCCCGATGACGGGAGCCCGCTCCTCGAGCGAGGACGAGAGGCGCCGGTCGACGTACCGGAGCATCTCCGCCAGGGCGGGCTCGGCGGTGAGCCGCGACTCCACCAGCTCGCGCAGCCGCCCCGCGCGGGCCGCCGCGCGGGTCTCGGCCAGCGCCCGGCGGTAGGCGAACCGTGTGTGCTCGACGAGTGGGCCGGGGGGTTCGGTGGAACAGGCCGGACAATCGCAGGCCCCTTCCCGCCGCACGAGCGTCCGATCCTGGATCCCCATTGCGGGGTCGAGGAACTGGCCTCGGGCGGCCCGCAGGGCACCCTCGACCGTGTCGAGAAGGTCGATCCCGACGTACGCGAGAAACGGGATCCGGTGCGGCAGCGCGATCCGCGGGGCCCACACGAGGGGCTCCGCGCCGATCGCGGCCCTCAGCTCCCGGAGGGCCTCGACGAACGCTTCCCCCTCCTCCCACAGGGCGCGGGCGTTCCCAAGAACCAGGAGCGCCGGTCGCCGGGGCTTGAGGACCGCGAGGTCCTCGGCCCGGAACGGCGCGTGGAGGAGGAAAGCCTCCGGCCCGATCGGGTGGACCCCGCTCCCCACACCGAGGATCTCGGGGGCGAGTACCGGAAACCGGAGCTCGACCTCCTTTCCGTCCGCGGCAAGGACGAGCCGTCGGATCCCGATCGCATCGTCGCGCTGTTCCACGGTAAGTCCGGACCCACCGGCCCGGTCCTCGAGGAGCGCTGGGGGAGAAACGCGAACCGGCCCTAGGAGAGCCGTGCCCAGCAACGCCAGACCATCGATCCGGTCGACCGTGCGCGCCACGTTCACTCTGTGGGAGCAACCACCGGGGTTCAACCCGAGTCCGGCGGTCGCGATCCCTTCTTGCGGCGGAAGTTGGTCGGGGCGGACGGTGGGAAGAATTCCTGCCAGCTGGCCACCATCGCCTCGCGCCGCTCAGCTCCCGCTTCCGATCGGCCCCGCTTCCCGAACAGCGGGTCGTGCACGTCACGGACCTCCCGGAGGAAGCCCGCCGGATCAGCGCTCGCCTTCTCGAAACCGAAGAGGATGAGCTGGCGCAGGAAGCTCGACCGTCCCCGCCAGCCGATCCGCCGGCGGACCGCTGGGTTGAGGTGGCGTTTCGCGAGGCGCCAGACCTCATTCGTCGTCCGATAGTCACGCGCCGAGAGTCCGATCATGACCTGAGGCATGAACCACCCCGATCCGGACGGGAAGGCGCCGATTTACCTGTTTCCCGAGCCCGGATCTAGTGTTCCCGTTCACTAGAGCAGTACCGGACCAACCGGAACGAATACTGCGAGGGTCGTCCCGGCTAGATAGCAGAGGGACATCGCGAAATGCCGACGGAACGGGACCCGCGGTTCGGTGGGCCTCGCAGCTAGCGCTCGATCGGTGACCGCGACGAGCCCGGCGATCGCGGCGAGGCCGAGAAAGTACGGCAGGCGAAGGCCGAGCTCGAGCCCGAAGACCACGAGGAGCGCGAGCGCGAGCGCGTGGAGGACGAAGACGAGCCGGACCGACCGGCGAATCCCCCATTTGAGCGGCACGGAGAACAGCCCGAGCTCCCGGTCGCTCTCGAGGTCACCGAGGCTGTGGATCGTCTCGAACGCGGTCCCCCACGCGAGGAGTCCGCCGACGGCCCAGAGCACGACAACGGGGAGGGTCCCCTCGACCGCGATGAACACCGCCGCCGGCGTGATCGCCTGGACGAGACCAAGGAACGCGGTGGTGAACGACGTGACCCGTTTCGTGTAGCTGTACCCCAGCACCAGCACAAGGGCGACCGGCGCGAGTACGAACGCGAGGGGGTTCAGAAAGTAGGCGGCGACCACCATGACCGCGGAGTTCGCGGCGCAGAAGCCGAGCGCGAGCCCGGGGGAGGTGCGACCCGAAGCGAGCGCGCGATCGCGGGTGCGGGGATTCGCCGCATCCAGCCGGCGGTCCACCCAGCGGTTGAAGGTGTGGCCGGCGTTCCGCGCCGCCACGAACGCGATCACGACGAGGAGGACCGTCAGGAGGCGGGGGAGCCCGTGCGCGGCCAGGAAGAGGAACGCGAGGGCGAACGGCAGGTTGAGGCCGAGGTTCTGGATCTCGAGGAAGCGGCCGACCCCGCGGAGCGAGCTCCCCTCCGGCGCCGCCGAACCGCTCACGATCGCGGGCGGCCGAAAAGGCGGGCCAGGGCGGGGTCATCGCGAAGTAAGCGCTCGGCGGTGCGGACCGCCCCGGGATCGGACTGGATCTCGGGGGGCCACTCGCGCGGGAACCCATCCTCGGGGCGCTTCCGGGTCGCGTCGATCCCCACCTTCCCCCCGAGGTTCGGGACGGGATTCGAGATCGAGAGCTGGTCGACGGGGCCCTCGACCAGCTCGAGATCCCGGGCGGGGTCCGCCTGAAGGCCCACCCGGTAGAGGACCTCGGAGAGATCGTGGACGTCGACGTCGTGGTCGACTACGATGAGGTACCGTACGAACATGAGCTGGCCGAGACCCCAGAGGGCGTGCATCACCTTGCGCGGGTGGCCCGGGTAGACCTTGCGGATCGAGATGATCGCGACATTGATGAACAGCCCCTCGAGCGGGAGGTTCATGTCGACGATCTCGGGGAGGACGAGGCGCACCACCGGCCGGAAGACCCGTTCGACCGCCTTACCGAGGATCGCGTCTTCGGTTGGAGGCTTGCCCGTGACGGTCGTGAGGTAGAGGGGGCGCGCGCGGTGCGTCACCCGCGTGACATGGAACACGGGGAACGGCTCGGGGGCCGAATAGTAGCCGGTGTGATCGCCGAACGGCCCCTCGATCCGCCGCTCGGTGGGATCGACGTACCCCTCGAGGACGATCTCCGCCTCGGCCGGGACTTCGAGATCGATCGACCGTGCCGGGACGAGGTCGACCGGTTCGGAACGGAGGAAGCCGGCGAACGCGAAGTTCGACACGCCCTCTGGCACGGGGGAGAGCCCGGCGAAGACGGTCGCAGGATCCGCGCCGACGACCGCCGCCACCGGCATCTTCTCCCCTCGCGCCGCCCACGCCCGGTAGTTGTTCGCACCGACCCGGTGGACCTGGAAGTGCATTCCGAGCGTGTCGGGGCCGTACTGCTGGAGGCGGTAGATCCCCGCGTGGGACTCGCCGGTGTCGGGATTTTTTGTGATCACGACCGGGAAGGTGATGGTCCGTCCGCCGTCGCCGGGCCAGCACTTCAGGATCGGAAGACGATCGAGGTCGACCGTCGTCTCCTCGACCTCCTGGCTCGGTCCGGACCGCACGCGACGCGGCGCGAGCGAGCGGAGGGTCGAAAGTGTCTCGATCGTGCCGGAGAGATCGCGGACCGCCCCCAGGAGCCCGGCCGGCGGTCGGAGGTGGACGAGTTGCTCGACCCGGCTCGCGACCGCGTCGACCGATTCTGCGCCGAGGGCGAGCGCGATCCGCCGTGGCGAACCGAGGAGGTTCGTGACCACCGGCATCGAGGAACCGGGCACGTTCTCGAACCGGAGCGCGGGGCCGTCGGCCCGGAGCACGCGCTGGGTGACCTCGGTGATCTCGAGATCGCGCGATACCGGCTGGGTGACCCGGACCAGATCGCCCCGGGCCTCGAGGTCTGCGACAAAATCGCCGAGTGAGCGGTACGTCACGGCTCGGGCGGAGCCCCACCGGTTATTAAACAAGGGTTCGGGATGCCCAAGGTTCATATCAGAACCTGAGCTCGATGGGGCGATGCAATCGGTCACGCTCGAGTTCCGGACCGAGGACCTCGCCCTTCTCGGCGTCATTCCTCCGGGCCTCTTCGACAAGTACGAGGAAGTCGAGCTCCTGGAGACGCTGCGGCTCGAGGAGGGCTGGCGCCTCCAGCTGCTCCGCGTCCGCCGGCGGGGACCGTTACGCACCGCAGTCGAGCTCGAGCGCGAGTCCCGGCGGATTCGAGCCATGTACGGGCTCGAAAGCTTCGAGCTCGTCGAGCGCCGGCCCCGGACGCGGGACTACATCCTTCTCGTCCGCCAGCGGAATCCGGAGCGCTTGCGTCGCTGGTTGTCCCTCGCCGGCGGTGAGATTAGCCCTACCGCCCCGTTTCGCCTCACCCCGGAGAAGTTGATCGCGTCGTTCCACGGGGAGGAGCGTGCGCTACGCCGCGTCCTGAAGCGCCTCGACCGCGAGGAGTTTCCCTACCGCGTGGTCCGCGCGAGCGGGCGGCCTCAGGTGCCGGACGCCGCGTCAGCTTCCCTGACACCACTCCAGGCGCAGCTCGTCGCCCGCGCCTGGCTCCTCGGATACTATACCGTCCCCCGGCGCGTAACGCTCACCCGCCTCGCCCGCCAATCCGGCCGGAGCGCGACCGCGCTGGGAAAAATCCTCCGCCGCGCCGAGGGCCGGCTCGTCGCCCGGTGGCTCACCGCCGAAGGCACCGCCCTCGAACCGCCCTCGCCCGAGAGCGCGCTGTCACACGAAGCGTAAAGAAGCGCCCCGCTACGGAACCTACGTGGCTCGCCGTGTGCGTAGGGTCATCGTCGAGCGAGTCCCCGGGGTTCCCGATATGCCAGTGCCCGCGCGCGC
Organism: Thermoplasmata archaeon; assembly: GCA_030038895.1. Taxonomy (GTDB): domain Archaea; phylum Thermoplasmatota; class Thermoplasmata; order Lutacidiplasmatales; family UBA184; genus Lutacidiplasma. The sequence goes on along the minus strand of JASHQX010000032.1, from coordinate 481 downwards.
CACCGCCGGATCGGCATGTTTCGACCTATCCGCGGCGGAGGCGGTCGAGCTGCGCCACGGTGAGGTCACAAGGGTCCGCACCGGACTCAAGATGCGCTGTCCGAGAGGGACGTTTCTCGAAGTCCGGCCGCGGAGCGGGCTCTCCAGCCGGGGGGTCCTGATGGTGAACTCGCCGGGAACGATCGACTCGGACTACTCCGACGAGGTGCGTGTCCCCCTCACCTACCTGTTCGACGGTGCGTACCGCATCGAGGTCGGAGACCGGATCGCGCAGATTCGACTGATCGCGGACCTTACCGTAGAGTTCCGGCCGGGGCCCGTCGGCCCCATCGGATCGCGAAGCGGTGGCTTCGGAAGCACGGGCCGTTGATCGCCTCTGGAACGCTTGGGTGCGGTCTCGCCGTCGCGCTCCTACGGTAACTTCTTCGACCGTGTGGGCTATCCGCTTGGGATCTTCCACAAGATCGACTGTCTGTTGTTA
>JASHQX010000031.1 GCA_030038895.1 Thermoplasmata archaeon | reverse complement strand
CTTCCTAGGGGTCCTCACGGTCTGCCTCGCGGCCGTTTTGGCGGCGCAGGTCAGCGCGCCCATCACCCACTACATCCCCCGGGCCGGCGACCGCTTCGATTACAGCGAGTACATCGTGGTTTCGAACGGCACGGGCTACTACGCCGGATACAGCGAGTTCGGCAACTACACCGGTTCGATCGCCATCACCGGCGCGTCCCCGAACGGAACCGTTCTGGCGAGCTATCTCAGCGCCGGGACCTACAGCAACAGCTTGGGGGAGAGCTACCCATGGTCAGAGAACGGTTCGTTCACGTTCTCTGCGAACACCTTCCAATACGTGCAGGGCACCGACAACCAGACCGGCTACGTCAACCCGTTCGTCTGGTTCTACATGGACAACACCCTGCGGGCCGGCTCGACGATCACCCTTCTGAACTCCGAGCTCACGATCGTCTCGACGAACGCTACGATCCCGTTCCGGCTGAGTTCGACCGGATACATCTCGGCGATCTTCGCCGAAGGGAACGGATCGTACCAGCGGGACGACTCCTACGGCGTCTTCCAAGCGACCTACAACTGGAAGGCGTACTTCGATCCGTCGACCGGTTACAACCTCGAGTACGTCTATGTGGAGCACGACACGAATCCCAACGGGACATCGTTCCTCTACACGGACACCCTCACCGACATGGCTACGAGCTTCCCCCTGACGGTCGCGACACCGCCCCCGACCGGGACCTCCTCCGCATCCGGATTCTCCACGCTCGTAGTGGTCGTCGTGGTTGTGGTCATCGTCGTCGTGCTTCTCATCGTGGTGGTCTACGTCCTGCGCCGACGTTCGATCGCCCGGCTCCCCCGTCATCCGACCGCCACGATTCCGGGGACGCTACCAAGCTACGCTCCTCCACCATCGATCAATCTGATCCCCCGGGACCAGCCTACCGTCCAGCAGGTTGTGATCAAGGAGACCGTCAAGGTCCCTTGCCGGTACTGCGGGACCCTGATCGACTCCACGGCGACGAACTGTCCCAATTGCGGTGCGCCCCGAACGTAGGCCGGTCGCCTACCGCGGCGGGATCGGTCGGAAGTGGTACATCCGGCCGACGATCGCCATCCCCGCTTTCATGGCCGCGGTGTGGGAGGCGATGTTCCCGTCGTAGATCTCGGAGACCACGAGCCGTCCGCCGGTGCGGGCGAGCCACAGCATGCGGGCCTGGAGCAGGTCGGTCCCGATGCCGAGACCCCGGTATCGAGGATGTACCAGGAACGAGTGCCCACGGGCGTAGGGGCCTACCCGCGTGAGTCCGCTCATCCCCACGACCCGGTGATCGATCTCACAGAGGAACACCGTCTCCTCCGGGCGGGGCAGCGTATCGAACCAAGAGACCTCCCCGGGGCCGGAGACTTCGCGCACCAGGGTTCGAAGGGCGGGTAGGTCCTCGGATTCGGCGATTCGGACAACATTGCGCAACGTCCCTGCGCCCGGCCAATCCCGGAGATCCGCGGCCAGAACGTCGATCGGCTCGCCCCCGGGCAGCCACGACCGTTCACTGTAGGTACCCTGGGCCCCCATCTGCGAAAGGAAGCGTTCGGCGATCGACCGGGTCCGGGTGAAGAGGGACCCGACGCCCTCGCTCGACGCCGGGAGGTGAATTCCCCGTACCTCTCCGTCCACTTCGGCAAGCACGACCTCTCCACGCGCTCGGAGCGCCTCCTTCATGAAGAGAGGGAGGAAGGGTCCGAACCACTCGGAGAGTCCGGGGAGTCGAAGTCGATCCACTTCGAACGGAGATTCGACCGATCGGTACGAGACCTCTTCCGAGAACGAGGGGACCTCCCGCGGGGACGGTACTCGATGGTCCCCCACCCGGCGATCGGCTCCCTCGGCTTCGGCCGTCGTGTCGAGCGGGAATGCCGGGCGAGGTTCGAAGGGAGAATCGGGGGTCGGGAACCGTCCGGGATCGGCGGGGAGCAAGTCATCCCACCGGTCCTCCCGGATGCCGTCGGCGAGGCGACGGGCCAGGCCGGCGGCCCGCATGACACCGAAGCCGTTGAATCCCGTGGCGACGAATAATCCGGGTGCCCCCGGGACACGGCCGACAAGAGGGTATCGGTCGGGCGAGGCTACGCAGACCCCGGCCCATCCCTCCTCGACGCGGACCGACTCGAACTCGAGGAAGCTAGCCCGAACCGTCTCGGTAATCCGCTCGAGGAAGTCGGAATCGGCACTCCGATGGGCGCGAACGGGATCCGTTTCGACCTTCTCCGTTCCGTCCCCGGCCACCAACCGCCCCTGGTCAGCAGGTGCTACGTAGTGGTTCTGATCGATGTCGTGAAAGGTGGGAAACTCCCGCGCGAGGGGTCGCGGTCGGAGTCGGCACGCCTGAGTCCGGAACGGAGCCAACGGGAGGGGATGGCCCAGTTCCTCAAGCAATCGCTTGGTCCATGCCCCGGTGGCGAGAATCAGTGAGGGGGTCTCGACCGACCGGTCGGCCAGCTCCACTCGCCATCGATCTTC
>JASHQX010000030.1 GCA_030038895.1 Thermoplasmata archaeon | reverse complement strand
AAGCACGAACTGGCCTCCCCCGAGATCATTCCGGACTACGCGGTTCTGGACCCGGATATGGTCATCTCTCTCCCGGCCGAACAGACGAAGAACACGGCCGTCGATGCCATAACCCACGCGATCGAAGGTTACGTGAGCACCTGGAGGAACCCGTTTTCGGACGCGTTTTCCGAGAAAGGACTGGAGCTCATTCTGGGCAGCTTGCCCGGCGTGCTCGCGGAACCGACCAACCGGAAGCTGAGGGCCAACGTGCACATTGGCGCCTCGATGGCGGGCCTGTCGTTCTCGAACTCGCAGATCGGGCTGGCCCATGCGCTCGGTCACGCCCTGGGTGCGCGTTTCAAGTTACCTCATGGTAAGACGGTGGGCATCTTCCTTCCTCTCGTGATCGAATTCAACAGTCCGGTGTGCGGAGACCGATACGCCCGGTTGAACGCGCTGTTTCCAGAGGCGTATCGGGCCGAGTCACTCGCAGGCTCAGTGCGGAACCTGTTCCGAGCGATGGGCCAGGCCTCTACGGTGAGCGAGGCCGGCGTGGGAAGGGCCGAGTACGTTGCCGCCCTTGAGGAGTTGGTCGCCTCCGCATCGGAGTCGACGGGGTTGGCGATGAATCCTCGCGATTCGGGCACGACGGAGCTACGAGAGCTGCTCACGAGAGCGTACGGAGGTCACGGGTAGATGGAGCCGCGATACGGCAATCGGATCGGGGAGCGGGAGGATTTCGACGGGGAGGGCCACCTGCTGAAGAGCCCCGCGGATGGCCGTGATGTGGCCACGGTCACCTACGCGGACGCGAAGAAGACCGACGAGGCGGTCGAGACGGCCCGGGAAGCCTCGAAAAAGTGGAAAACATCGACCCTGAAGGAACGGCAGGACCTCTTGCTCCGCCTGGTGGAGCGGATTCAGTCCCGGTCCGAGACCTACGCCTTCCTAGAATCGCTGAACACTGGTAAGACCCTTCGGCAAAGCACCCTCTTGGACATCCCCTTGGGCATCGAGAACGTTCGATACTTCGCCACCACCAAGGAGTTCGCTCTCCAGAGAGAGATCGAGCACCCCGAGTACCCGGGAACGCGTGGCGTTGTGCAGTACGCTCCGATGGGAGTAGTCGCGTCCATCGCCCCGTGGAACGTCCCGTTCCTGATGGCGATCTGGAAGTTGGCCCCGGCGCTCCTCGCGGGGAACGCGGTGGTCCTCAAACCATCTCACTACACGCCCCTGACCGCCCTGGAACTGGGCCGGGACACAGCTGCGGTGGGTTTCCCGCCCGGCGTCGTCAACGTGGTCACCGGCTACGGACCCGTCGTCGGAGATGCGCTGGTTAAGAACAAGCACGTAAACATGGTCAGCTTCACCGGTTCGACGAAAACGGGCCAGGAACTCATGGCCGGTTCCTCCGGGCTAAAGAAATTCACCCTGGAACTGGGAGGGAAGTCCCCCAACGTGGTCTTCGCGGATGCCGACCTCGAGCAGGCGGCCATGGGGGCTCTCTTCGGGATCTATCTGAACTCAGGGCAACTCTGCGAGTCCGGTAGTCGGCTCCTCTTGCAGGCGTCCATCCGAGAGTCGTTTCTCGCCAAGCTGCGCGAGCTGATGGGAAGAATGAGGCCCGGCAATCCGATGGACATGGAGACGGATATCAGCGCGATCACGACGGAAAAACAGAAGCGGAAGATCGAGACCATGGTGGAGGCGGGAGTGGCGGCGGGCGCCAAGGTCTACTTCCGCAAGGAGGTGTCGGTGCTCTCGCCGCCGGGTGGTCTGTTCTATCCTCCCACGGTTCTGACGGAGGTGCATCACGACCAGGAGGTCTGGCGAGAGGAGATTTTCGGACCCGTTTTGTCCGTCATGGAGTTCGAAACGGAGTCAGAGGCCATCGAGCTCGCCAACCGCACGGAGTACGGGCTTGCCGCAGGGGTCTGGACGAGCGACCTGACGAGGGCGGAGCGGGTGGCTTCCCAGATCGACGCCGGCACGGTCTGGGTCAACGAGTACCATATGCTCTCGGCGGCAGCCCCGAGAGGCGGTTTCAAGAATAGCGGGATTGGGAGGGAGTTGGGACTGGAGGGGATCCTCGAATGCACTCAAACCCGTCACATCTTCGTGAACCCCGAACACACCGACTTGGACGACGCCGCATACGGTGTCGTACTCCCGTAATCCGGAACGAATCTTCGAAGACGAGCTCCGGGCCAACCCCGGCCGGTCGAACATCGCCGTGTGGCGGCGACTCGGGTACCACGAGAATCCCGAGGCGCAGCGTGGGGGCAGGGGGCAAGTCGCCCTCACTCGGTCCCTACACTCAGAGCACGCCGACCTCTACGAAAAGTGGCGGTTGGAAAAATCCGGTCCCACATCGCGAGCCTCGAGGGTCGCCAGGCCGCGATTGAGCCCACGGTCCGAGCGGTGGGGGAGTCATTCTAGGCTCCTGCGGTGCTACCCCGCCTCAGCATTGGGATAGGTCGAACTCAGACGGTGGGACGGGTGGGGTCACTTTCGGGGCAATTGGTACTACCCCGGGACAGCGATGGGCGCGGCCAGATTCGAACTGGCGACCTTCACCGTGTCAGGGTGACGTCATAACCACTAGACTACGCGCCCGCTTCGGCGGCCACCAGGGCGCGGCACATAGCCCTAGCGGGCGTGTCACCCATACCCGCCGGGGTACTGATTCGAGTCAGGGTGGTCAGTCCAGTTGTAGTAGCCCATCGACTGCCGTTGGGCCTCGGTCGACTCCTGCCGGAGGCCACTTTGGAAAGATCCGTAGACCTCGCGAACCTGTTCCTCGATCGACCGCGCCCGGAGGAGGGCCTCCTGGACATGGCGCGCGTCGAGGTACGCGCTGCCCGAGACTGCCGCGAGATCGCCCGCGGTCCGGATGAGTCCTCCGAGCTCGCGTAGTCGCAGGGTGAGCGCGTTCCGCCGGCTATCGAGCGCCTCGGCACGGCGCCGCGCCTCTTTGATCAGCTCGACGATGGCCGCCCGGGTCGCCGGCCGGATGCGGCCGTCGACCGCGATCTCCTGCGCGCAGAACTGGGCGATGCGCAGCCGGTTCGCGTCGTTGTCCGGCATCGAGGTCTCGAGGAGAACCTCGTAGCCCGACCCGGCGATCCGAGAGCGCAGGGGAGAAAGGATTCGGTGGATGTCCTGGATGTTCGCGGCGGCCACGAGGATGAAGTCGCACGGCACGCCGTCGACGCGTACCGCCGCTCCGCCCGACTGCGGGTTGCGGCCCGAGATCGGGAACCGCTTCTCCTGCATCGCGGTGAGGATGTGGCGCTGGAGGAACCCGAGGTGAGGGAGCTCGTCGATGAAAAGGACGCCCTCGTGGGACTCGTGTATCGCCCCCGGGATCACCCGCTCGTACGGGAGCGTACCGAGCTGGGGATGACCGCCATAGGGGTCGTGGCGGACGTCGCCGAGGAGCTCGGTCTCGCTCGCCCCGGTCGCCATTACGAACGAGTTTCGGTCAAGTTTCACCAGTACCTTGCGCGGACTTTCCCGCTGGAGTGTGCGGCGTCGCTCGAGTGCCCGCTGGTCGAGGACTTTGATCCGATCAGCGGCCCGCTCGTACGCCACTACCTCCTCGACGCCATTCCTTAAGCGCGTGGTCCGAACGGACTCTTGCGGGTTCCCGCCCGGGCTAACGGTGAGCTCGAGGATCCCGCCGACGAGGTCGCGGAATGGATTTCCGCTTCCCGAGACGCCGGGGACGACCTGCTTAACATTCCCGCAGCTCGGACAGTACCGCTCGCTGGGCAGGGAGTAAAAGCTGCACCGCGGACACCGGTAGCCGAGCCGCTCGGCGACGGACGCGGGGGCCTCGGTCGGGAGGATCAGCTCGCCCTCGACCGAGCGGGCGGCCTCCCGCTCGCGGTAGACCTCCTCGCGTGTCGCGAGCTCGATGCTCGGACGTTCGGGGTTCTCGGGGTTGTGGACGACCCGTAACTCGGTGCGGGGCCGGTCGAGGTGAAGCGCGAGCGCCTGGGCGGTCATCGACTTGCCGATGCCCGGAGGACCAACCAAGAGGAGGTGGCGATGCTGGTAGGCCGCGATCCGCGCGATCTCGACGGCCTTCTCTTGGCCAATGACCCGCTGGAGCGGATCGGACGGGATCGGGATGTCCTCCGTCGTCTCGATCTCGTCGAGCGACGTCGGGCCCCGGCGGATGCCTTCGGGCGCGGACGCGGCCACGGTCATCCTAGTGAGCGAGACCTCGGGTTATAGTCTCTTGGAGCGCCCGGGGCCGGCTCGAGTTCTCGCCAGCACGCGGTTACCGCGCCGGGGCCGGGGGGGCGATGTCGGCCTTGGTGTAGACGCGGACCTGGTCCGGAATCTTCCCAATCGGGCCGAGACGAGTCGCGACCACGAGTCCGATTCCCTTCTCCTGGGCAACGTCGAGGAGGCGCTGGCTGACAATCCCGTCGAAGACGATGGTCTTCGCCGGAACGGCAAGCCCGCTCAGCGTCTCGATCATGTCCTTCACGGGTGTCTCGGCGACGACCTCGTCGTTCTCCCCAAGGACGAGGGTCCTGGAGGCGTTCTCGACGCTCGCGAGGAGATCGAAGTACCGCTGAAGCTCGGGGGAGAGGGGCGCGGCAGGGGCCGACGGCGCGGGGGCAGGAGCGGGTGGCATCGCGCGCGGCGGTAACGGGCGCTCACGCTCGCGCTCGTCGCGCCGGCCTCCGGGTCCCCGCTCCTCGCGTCGGTCGGGGCGTCCCCCGCCCTCCTCGCTCCGCTCTTCGCGGGGCTCACGGGTCGCGCCGGTCGACTCGAACCCGCTCATCTCGAGGTACTGGTTGATCGGGATCTTGTTCCGTAGGCACTTCAGTAGCTGCTTCTGCGTCAGTTCCTCGACCTCGCTGCCCCGAGGTGCCCGCGCGACGAAATCGAGGTCCATCGTCTGGAGCATCTCGCGGAGGATGAGCTCACCGGCGCGGTCGCCGTCGGTGAACGCGGTGACCGTCTTCCCGCGGGAGAGGTCCTTCACGGTCTGGGGGACGCTCGTTCCCTCGACCGCGATGACGTTCTTGATCCCGCAGCGGAGGAGGTTCAGCACGTCGGAACGGCCCTCGACGACGATCAGGGCGTCCGCCTGGTCGATGTTGGGGCCGGCCGGGAGGTGTTCAGACCCGTAGGTCGTGATCTCCTCGACCTGGACGGCCTTGCGGACCGCCTCGGTGAGGTCCACGCCGACGCCCTTCGACTCCTCCTGGAGCCGGGCGAGGATCTCCTTCGCGCGCTCGACGACCTTCTGGCGCTTCGTGATGCGGATGTCGTCGACGCTGATCACTTCGATCTTGGCGCGACAGGGACCGATCCGGTCGACGGTCTCGAGGCCGGAGGCGAGAATCGCGGTCTCCACCTGATCTAGCGACGACGGGATGACGATCTCGCCTTCGCTCTTTCCTTTCCGGCTGTCAATCTCGACCTCGATCCGGCCGATACGGCCGGATTTCTGTAGGTCTCTCAGGTCCAGCTCGTCGCCGAGCAGTCCCTCGGTCTGGCCAAAGACCGCACCGACCACGTCTGGCTTGTCGATGACGCCTTCGGCGGTGATGCGGGCTCGTACTTCGTATTTCGCGGCGCTGGGGTCGTTCGTCATGGCTCTTTGGTTTCCTGTTGACGGAAAGCACCCGCGGGCGGGAGCCCGTCGCCGGGAAGGAACTAGGCGGACCCGGTGTCGCCGGACGATGCGCGGAGCCTACGACAGAGGAGGCGGCGGAACATGAGTCGTGATTCCGGATCTCCTAGCGACGTCGGGAGTCAACCTCCTTCCGTCCCCGGAGGGTCTTTCCACTCCCGATGAGCCGGGGAGGGTATTTAAGCGGGAGGGCGGGCCGGGAAGTGGCGAGTCCGGCGCGCCGGTCGCCGAGGGATTTCTCGCCACTCCGCCGCTACAGTCTTAATACCCGGCCCCTCTACGCGGCCCCGAGGATTGTTCTCATGCCTCGTCGTACGGCTCGGAAGGCCGAGTTGGTCGCGGACGTTCCCGAACCCGGAACCCCGTCGCCGGAGCCGCCGCTCGCGGACGACGACTTCGTCAGTTCGCTCAAGTCCGAGCTCGCGCACACGCAGAAGGTCGCCGGGGCCAAGACCGGGGAGGACCTGAGCGAGCGCGCCGAGCTCAACCGCCGCCTCCTGCAGGATCTATGGGAGGTCCACAACCAGTTCGAGGACATCGGGGTCCACCTCACGATCGACCCCTCTCAGACCCTCTTCGCGACATTTGCGGAGTATCCGACGAAATGGACGTTCAAGGACAACTTCGACTTCGGCGCCGTCAAGACGATTGAGCTCAACGATCGTTCCGCCGGATGGGTCGGGTTCACGATGCGGTTCTGGTACTACCGCACTCCCGAAGGGAAGCCGCGGCTGCGCGGGATCTTCGAGTGGTGCGACGGCGAGAGCTACCACCGCTACTCCGGCTGGATGCGGATGATGAGCCAGGCGGTCCTCTACGATGCTGCCGAGGAGTCCGTCAGCGTCGGCGAGCTCCACCGGATCCTCAAGGACGTGGTCGTACAGTGGTACGCCGCGCACCTCGAACGGACGCCGGAGTCGTTTGTCGCGCACTTGAAAGAGAAGTACCCCAAGGGTGCGTCGTACGCGAAGGAATCGTACCGCTGAGCCCCGTCGGGCCCGCCGGACCCACGCTGGCCGACGAAGGTTGAAATAACTCGGGACATCTTCGCGCCCCAGCGACCCGAGCTCGGGCCCTCTCGGGGGCCTCCCGGGTCTTGGTCCGGAGGAGGAGAGTGGCCGGCGATCTGCGCGAGCACCTGGTCCACTTCTTCGAAGAGCATCACAAGCTGGTCGAGGCCGGTGCTCTCCAGCTCCTTCTCGACGATCATCAGCCACTCGTACTGTCCCAGGAGCTGGTCGAGAATTCGGTGGACGGCTCGCCCGTCGTCACGCGGGAGATGGTCGAGGCGGTCCTCGCTCTCCGCCGCACGCCGGCCGTCGGGGCCGCGCCGACCGCGGAGCTCGCCCGGCACGCGCTTCCCAGCCCCTCTCCGTTCGAACTCGTGCAGGAGGGATTCGTCGGGCCCCCGGTCGCGAGCCAGCCGCACGCGGCATACCAGGCGCTCTTCCACTCCCGGTACCGTGCCCTCGCCCGGCTCATGAGGGGCCGTCCGCAGCTTCCGAACCTACGGCCGATCAAGGACCTTCGGGCCTCAGAGGGCGGGGCCTCCATCATCGGGATGGTCCGCGACGTGCGGGAGACCCCCCAACGTCATCATCTGATCCTGACGGTCGACGACGACACCGGATCCGTCGAGGTCCTGGTTCCGAAAGGCTCGCCCGGCGCGCGTGTCGCGATCCTCCCCGACGAGGTCGTGGGGGTCCACCTTTCGTTCGCCAAGGACGCGGGCCGCCTTCCCCGGGTCGTGAATATCGAGCGGCCGGACATCCCCGTGCACCGCGCGGTCGGTCGGGCTCCGAGAGGGCGGCGCGCCATCTTCCTCTCCGACCTCCACGTGGGCTCTCGATCGTTCCTCCTCGAGCCCTGGAAGGCCCTCACGGAGTTCCTCCGCGGTCAGGGTCCCGAGCCATGGCTCGCCGCGTCGATCGATCATGTCGTTATCGCCGGCGACCTCGTCGACGGGATCGGGGTCTACCCCCGGCAGGAACGCGACCTCGCGATCTCCGACGTCGTCGAGCAGTACGTCGAGCTCGGCCGGCGGCTTTCCGAGCTTCCCGAGCGTCTGAACGTGGTCGCGATCCCCGGCAACCACGACGCGGTATGCCCGGCCGAGCCCCAGCCGACGCTTCCCTCGAGCCTCGCGACGCACCTGCCCCCGAACGTCCGCGTTCTCGCCAATCCGTCCGCCTTCGCCCTCGAAGGCGTCGTGGTGGAGGCGTACCACGGTCGCAGCTTCGACGACCTCATCCCGGCGATCCCCGGGGCGTCCTACGCGCGGCCGACCGAAGTGATGAAGCGGATGCTCCAGATGCGGCACCTCGCCCCGATCTACGGGGACCGGACCCCTCTCGCCCCGCTCCCGCGGGACGGACTCGTGATCGACCCCGCCCCCGATATCCTCGTCACGGGCCACGCACACACCTACGGGGTCGACCGGTACCGCGGGGTGCTGCTCCTCAACGCCTCGACCTGGCAGGCCGAGACCGAGTATCAGCGGATGCGCAACATCTCCCCCGTGCCGGCGCGCGCCGCGGTCGTGGACCTCTCGACGCTCGGGCTCTTCACCGGCGACTTCTCGACCGGCACGGCAACCTTCGCGGCCGTCCCGACATGAGCCCGTACCCGCTCGACCCGGTCCGGGCGGTAGGGCCGATGCGGCTCGTCCTGACGACGTATCCCTCTCGAGCCGCCGCGCGCCGCGCGGTCGACTCGGTCCTCGGCCGGCGGCTCGCGGCGTGCGCAAACTTTGTCCCGGTCGAATCGCGCTACTGGTGGAGGGGAAAACTCGAGTCCGCCGAGGAGTCGCTCGTGCTGTTCAAGACCGTGCCGAAGCAGGTGGGAGCGCTCCTGGCGTTCCTCGAAAGGACCCACCCGTACGAGACCCCCGAGGTCGTCGAGATCGACGTGCCGCGGGGGAACGATCGGTACCTTGCGTACCTCGGATCGACCCTCGGCGCATCCGGGGCCGGGCCGCGCGTCCGAACGCGCCCTACGCGTCGGGGAGGACGGCCAGGCCAGGCAGCTCGAGCCCCTGGACGAACTCGAGCGCCGCGCCGCCCCCCGTCGAGATGAACTGGAAGCTACCTGTGACGCCGAGGTCCTGGGCGATCCGGGCGGAGTCTCCGCCGGCCGCGACGTGATAGCCGGTGACCGATCCGAGGCGCGCGAGGACCTCCCGCGTCCCTTCGGCGAAGCGGGTGTCCTCCGCGCGGCCGAGCGGGCCGTTCCAGAAAACGGTGTGCGACTCCGCGAGGCGTCCGGCGAAGCGGGCGCGGGTCGCCGGCCCGATGTCCTGCGCGATCCCATCCGCCGGGACATGGTCGATCCCTGCCGTCTCGACCCCGGCTGATCCCGATCGCTCCACCACGAGGTCCTCCGGCAGCAGGATCTCGGTCCCGGCTCCTTCGGCGGCCGAGAGGAACTCGTCCACCGCCTTCTCGAGTCCCGCCTCGACTTTCGTCGCACCGAGCCGGTTCCCTTGGGCAGCAAGAAACGGAAAGGCGAGCGCCCCCCCGATCAGGACCGCGTCGGCGCGCCCCAGAAAGCTCGAAAGCAGGGGAAGCTTGTCCGCGACCTTCGCCCCGCCGAGCACGACGTGGTAGGGGCGCTCGGGTTCGTCGATCAGCCTAGAGAGCTCACGGACCTCCCGCTCGACGAGGAACCCGGCGAACGACGGGAGTCGCCTCGGTACCCCCACCGTCGAAGCATGGGCCCGGTGGACCGTGCCGAACGCGTCCTCGACGAAGACCTCGCCGAGGTGCGCGAGCTGCGAGGCAAAGCCGGGGTCGTTCGCCTCCTCGCCAGGATGGAACCGAAGGTTTTCGAGCATCAGAAACTGCCCGTTCTCGAGCCGCGCGGACATCTCGAGGGCCTTGTACCCGATGATATCCTCCGCGAGCGGGACCGGCTGGCCCAGGATCGCGCTGAACCGGTGGACGACGGGCCGCAGGGAGAAGCGGGGGTCCGGGTGGCCCCCCGGACGGCCCAGGTGCGTCAGGAGAATCGTCCGCGCCCCCGAGGCACGCAGGTGGTTCAGGGTCGGCATCGCCTCCACGATCCGCCGATCGTCCGCGACCTGTCCATTCGCGTCCTGGGGCACGTTGAAGTCGACCCGGACGAGGACCCGGCGGCCCCGAACCGGCGCGGAGCCGACGTCGCGTTTTGCCGTCATCGGATCCAACGATGTCCCGGGCGCTAAGAGGGTTGTGGACCTCTCGACCTTTCTTCTACCCGGCGACGAACCTCGTCAACGATCACCCGCGTCGCGGGGAGGTCGACACCGCGTTCCGACGCGACACGCAGGATTTCGCCCGAGATGGCGTCGATCTCGGTCGGGCGGCCCCGGTCGAGGTCCTGAAGCATGCTCGAGCGATTCTGCGCCGTCGCCCGGGCGACCCGCTCGAAGTCTGCGACCACCTCCTCTTCTGAGAAGGTAAATCCCGCGGCTTGGGCGGCCCTCCGCGCTTCGGTGAGCAGTGAAAGGGCCCGGGTACGGGTTTCCCCGACGAGCAACTCTCCATTCCGGACGCCGAGGACGGCTGTGAGGGGATTGATAGCGGCGTTGACGAGCGCCTTCCGCCATACCTCGCGCTCGAAGTCCAACGGCGTTCGGACTGTGAAGCCGGCCGCTCGAAGTAGGTCACGGAAGAGCTCGATCCGGGGCGCGGACGGCCCGGCCGCGGCGGGGTCGGGCAGGACGACCTCTCCGGACCCGGCCACGCGTACGACCCCGGGTGCGACGAGCGTGGCCGGGACCGAATGAACCGCACGCACCGACCAGGGAGTGGGATCGTTCCAGCCCCCCCGGACCAGAGCGGCACTGGCCTTCCGCTCGACGCCGAGTCCGTTCTGAGGCAGGAGGAGCGGGACCGGGCGCGGCAGGGCGCGAGCGACGCTTTCGGCTGCGCTTTCCAGATCGAACGTCTTGACGGTCAACAGCGCCGCTTCGGGGTATGGCTCTCGGAATTCGATCTGGGAGGTTGCGTCCAGATGGTAGACCGCCTCCCCGGAGCCGAGGACCAGCAGACCGCGATCCCGGACGGCCGCGACAAGGGCCGGGCGTCCGACGAGCAGAACCGAGTGGCCGGCCCGCGCCAGGCCGGCGCCGAAAAGGGAGCCGACCGCCCCCGCACCGACGACCGCGATCCTCACGGTAGGATCAGCCGAGCCTACGGACGAGGTCGGTGAGACCGGGCGTCTTTCCCCAGTCGCGGCGGAGGAGCTCGAGCATCCCCTCGTAATAGCGGACCTGCTCGCGGGCCTGCCGCACCTTGAGGGACAGGTACTCTTCCTCGCGGCGCAACCGAACGAGCTCGGAGGCGATCTCGCGTTGGGTCGCGAGCAGCGTCTCCTGCTTACCGGAGAGGGAGAGTGGCCTGGCCATGTTGCACGTTGCGGGGCGCCTGGCTCCGCGCAAGGTCGAGGAGGGCGTCGGCCGTAACCCTGAGGCGTGCGAGGTCCTTGCGGATGCGCCGCAGCCGGATCTCGAGCCGGTGGCGGCGCTCGCGGACGTCCCGGAGCGAGCGCTCGAGCAGCTCCATCCGGCGCCGCCACTTGTCCCGCTCCTGAACACTCAGGAGCACGGAGTCGACGTCGACCATGTCGCGAAGGACGGCGAAAAGCCGAATCAACCTTTCGGCCGACCGGAGGCCCCTTTGGCGCAGAGAGGGAGAGACCCTTAAGCCTGAGAGGGGTAGGTCCGACCGGAGGTCGGATGAGCGCGCTTCACAAGGTCGTTGTGCTCGGCGCCGGGAACATCGGGGGTTCGCTCGCCCAGCGCCTCGCCGAGATGGACCTTGCAGAGGAGGTCGCACTGGTCGACATCATCGACGGCCTCCCGCAGGGGAAGGCGCTCGACATTCAGGAGTCTGCGCCGATCCTCGAGTTTTCGACCCAGGTGACAGGCGGCACCTCGCTCGACGCGCTCGAGGGCGCCGACGTGGTCGTGGAGACCGCGGGTCTCGCCCGCAAGCCCGGCATGAGCCGATCAGACCTCCTTGAGAAGAATGCGGCGATCGTCCGGGGGCACGCCGAGGCCGTTCGGACGAAGGCGCCGAGGGCCATCTCAATCGTCGTCACGAATCCGGTCGACGTGATGACCTACTTTTTCCGAGAGGTGAGCCAGCTTCCACCGCAGCAGGTCTTCGGTGAGTCTGGGACGCTCGATACCGCCCGGTTCCGCACGTTCGTGGCCGAAGCGCTCCACGTCGCCCCGCGCGACGTCACGGGCTTCGTGCTCGGCACGCACGGCGATACGATGGTCCCGATCCTGTCTCTCACCAGCGTCTCGGGGGTGCCGCTCTCCCGGTTACTCCCGCCCGAACGCCTCGGTGCGATCGTCGAACGGACGAAGCAGGGAGGGGGGGAGATCGTCAGCCTCCTGAAAAGCGGAAGTGCCTTCTACGCCCCGACCGCGAGCCAGGCCGAGCTCGTTCGCGCGGTCGCGAACGACGAGCACCGGCTCCTTCCCGCCGCCGCACACCTCAACGGGGAGTTCGGCGAACGGGGGGTTTACGTCGGGGTGCCGGTGGTCCTCGGACGCCGAGGCGTCGAGCGAATCGTCGAGGTCGAGCTCACTCCCGCAGAGCGGGCTGCGTTCGCCGCGAGCGTCCAGGCCGTGCGGGCCGACCTTCAAGTCCTCTCCAAGCTGGGGCCGGGGTAGGGGAGGGGTCGATGGCCGAGTCCAAAACTCCCGCAGGACCGCAAGTCGCCGCAATCGAGATCAAGCAGCGGCTCGGGACCCTGCGGTATAACACCGACTCGAAGGACCACGCGCACATCACGACGAAGCCCGAGATCTGCGCCCGATGTCCTCACTCGAGGTGCACCTTCGTCTGCCCGGCCAAGTGCTACGAACGGATTGAGGGCCGGCTCGTCTTCCGGTACGAGGATTGCGTGGAGTGCGGGGCGTGCGACATCGCCTGCGACCAGGGATCGGTCACTTGGAACCTGCCGCGGGGGCCGTACGGGGTCCGGTACGCCTACGGTTAACCGGAGGCCGGCCGGGCGAGTCCGGTCCGGGGGCGCGACGCGAACGACGTCCGGGCTACGGAGGGTCGTCCGGCGTCGGCTCCGGTCGGATCTCGGCGAAGGTGACCCGGTAGTTTCCGGCGAAGCCGACCACGCTACCAGCAATGATTCCGACCGCCTGGCCGATCAGCGGAGGTACGAAGAAGCCGAGAGCGTACAGAACTGCCTCGTTGACCGCGAGCGAACCCAGCGAGACTCCGTAGTATAGGCCGAGACGGTGCGAGAACGGGTGGCGGTGCCCGGTAGAGGTCCGGAACGTCCAGAGGCTGTTGAAAAGGAAGTTCCAGAGGGTCGCGACGACGAACGCCGCCGCACTCGCCACGAAGTCGTCGACGGGGTTCACCGTGCGGGTCGACGCGAAATGGAGGAGGCTCTGAACCAAGTTGAACGTAGGGCTGGGGGAGATCGCGTCGAGCGTGAACGCGAAGACGACGAGGTTGACGACCACACCGGTGAGCCCCACCACGAGGAACTTCCCGTACCGGGCGAGGAAGTGAGGAGGGGCTGCCGGCTGGCGTTCGATCGCGTGAGACGTTTCGGACGCCGTAGGGATCGACCTCAGCCGGATGCGAGCCGGCCCCCGCCCATGAAGCTACCGTGCCATCGGTCAGGATGGTCGAGCGAGCAGGGAAGGCCCGCCATCCTCCGCCGGCGTTCCTGTCAACGCGCAGCTTAAAGCTCTGGGCACGGGCTCGCCCGGCCGGAGCCCGGGTCTACGCCGCTCACCACCTCGACCGAAGGATCGACCCTCTTTCCGTATCGCGTCCGTCCGGGGCAGGACGCGATCCTCCGCGAAGTGGGGACGATCGCCGCACGGGGGGGCCCGCTTCTCGTCAACGCTCCCACGGGCAGCGGCAAGACGGTCGCCGTTCTTGCCCCACTGCTCGAGCACGCCGAGCTGGCGGATCACAAGATTCTCTATCTCGTGCGGACGCACTCTCAGGAGGTCCAGGTCCTCCAGGAGACGCGGGCGATCAGCCACCGACTCTCCCATCCGGTCCTCGCTGTGGGACTCGCCGGGCGCGCCCGGCGGTGCTTCCTCCTCGAAAACGTCGCGGAGATCAAGGGCGCGACGGCGGAGGAGCATGGCAAACTGTGCGCGGATCGCAAGCGGGCGACCGAGCAAGCGATGCGCGGCGAGGCGCCGGTCCCCCCCTCGCCTGACCTCCCCGAGGGAGGGGAGATCGACCTCGCCGACCTGGACGGGTGCCCCTACTATGCGCGGGTGCTCCAAGCAGACCTCGACAGCCTCACGGAGCGGCTCCGGTCGAAGCTTCCCACACCGCACGAGTTCGAGTCGTACGCCCGGGAGGAGAACCTCTGTGCCTACGAGCTCGCGAAACGACTCCTGCCCGACGCTCGCGTCGTCACCGCGCCGTACGCGTTCTTTTTCCACCCGCACATCCGTCGGTCCCTGTTCGACTGGATGCGCATCGCCCCCGACCGGATCGACCTCGTCATCGACGAAGCGCACAACCTTCCGAACCACCTTCGCGAGCTCACCACGGTCGCGCTCCCGCAGGACTCGGTGCGGCGGGCCCGGGCGGAGATTGCCGAGCGGGGGGATTTCCAGCTTCCTGACGGACCGAGCGCGAGTCGGTTCCTCGATCTCGTCGGCGCGGCCGTCGAGGAGCTGATCCACGCCCTCGCGCGCGACGACGACGCGGTCCTTCCCCCGTCGGTTTTCGAGGAGGCCCTCCTGACCGCGCTCGGCGGAACCTCCCACCGGCTCGACACCTGGCTCGGCGCGCTCGCCACGTGGGGGGAGAACCTGCGCGACGAGCGACGGCGCGAGCGCCGGCTCCCCCGCTCGTGGGTTCACACGGTCGCGCTCACGCTGCTCTCCTGGCCCCAGCTCGAGCCCCCGGCGTACGTCAAGGTCGCGACGCGGCTGCCGCGCCCCGCGCTCGAGGCGTACGCGTTGGACGCCTCGGGGCCGGCCCGCCCGGTCCTCGACTGCCACCTCTCCGTCCACCTTTCCGGGACCCTCGCCCCGCTCGAGGAGTACCGCGACTCCCTCGGTCTCGGCCCGGAGACCCGGCTCCTCGACGTGCCGTCGCACTTCCCGGCGGAGAACCGGCGGTTCCTCTACGATCCGAGCGTGACGACTCGCTTCGAAGAGCTCCGGGGGGACCCCCGGGCGATCGCCCGGCTCTCGGATCGCCTTGTGGAGGTCCTCCAGACCCTTCCGGTGAAGACGGCGGTCTTCTTCCCGAGCTTCGATCTCTTGCAGCGCGTCCTCGAAGCGGGGCTCCACTCGCAACTCCCCGGGAACGTCTTCATCGAGTACAGCAAGATGCCGACCGGGGATCTCTGGCGTTCGATCGAGGGATGGAAGAAGGACCCGGAGGGGACGATCCTCCTCGGGGTCGCCGGTGGCCGCCTCGCGGAGGGGATCGATTACCCCGACGAGGAGCTCGAGGCGGTCGTCCTCGTCGGGATCCCGTACCCCCGGCCGACCGCGAAGCGGGAGGCTCTCCGTAGGTTCCTGGATGCGACAACGGGGCGTGGTTGGCAGTACACCGTCGAGGCCCCCGCCCAGCGGTCGATCCTCCAGGCGTGCGGCCGGATGATCCGGTCCGAAAATGACCGAGGAATCGCGATCATCCTCGACCGGCGGGCCACTTCGTTCGCCTCGAGCCTCCCCGGCCTCACGCCGATCGAGAACCTCGCCCGGTTCACGGCCGAGTTCTACGGCCGCCGGGCCCGCTGGTCCCCCTCGACCCGGCCGGTTTCGGGTTCTCCGGCGGCCGGCGAGGCAAGTCCCTCTAGGGAAAAAACCTAAGAGGGCCGACCGACGCTCTTCGCGTGATGATCATCACCCGCACCCCGCTCAGGATCAGCTTCGCGGGCGGGGGGACGGACCTCCCATCGTTCTACCGCACGTACGGCGGCGGTGCGGTAACGAACGCCGCGATCGATCGGTACATCCACGTCCTGGTGAACAAGAAGTTCGACAGTTCGATCCGCGTGGCGTATTCTCGGACCGAGAACGTCGACCACATCGAGGAGCTCCATAACGAGCTCGTTCGGGAGGCACTCCGTAGCGCCGGCGTTCATGACTCGATCGAGATCCATACGATCGCCGACATCCCCGGGGAGGGGACGGGCATCGGGTCGTCGTCAACCGTGACCGTGGGGCTGCTCAACGCACTCGCCGCGTACCGCGGTCAGCTCAAGGACCCGGCTGAGCTCGCCGAGGAGGCGTGCCGGATCGAGATCGACCGCCTCAAAGGGACGCTGGGTAAGCAGGACCAGTACATCGCTGCGTTCGGAGGGGTTCAGTACTTCGAGTTCCGTCCGGACGATACGGTCCGGGTCGCTCCAATCCCTCTCTCGACCGCGGACCGCGAGGCGCTGAGCGACCATTTGTCGCTCTTCTATACCGGTGTCACGCGGCGCGCAGAAGGGATCCTGAAGCAGCAGAGCGCGCGGACCGAGGTCAACCGGGAATCGCTCACGCGGATGCGCGAACTCGCATCGGTCGCCCGCGACGCCATCGCCTCGCGTTCCTGGGAACGCCTCGGCGGCGTCCTCGACGAAGGGTGGCGATTGAAGCGCGGATTATCAAATGGGATCTCGAACGATACGATCGACCAGCAGTACGCCGCGGCGCGCGCCGCCGGCGCGTGGGGCGGAAAGATCACCGGCGCGGGGGGCGGAGGGTTCCTCCTCCTCCTCCACCCGCCCGAGCAGAGCCGTCAAATAGCGGACGCCTTGTCGCCGATGCGGCGCCTCTCCGTGCGGATCACGCCCGAGGGGTCTCGAATCCTGTTCGTGGGACGATGAGCGACCTTTCGACCCTGAAGCCGTTCGTCGAGCGGTACGTCCGCGAGGCCGAGGCAACGCTCGAGGCCCCCTACCTCCTTTCGGCGATGGAACGGATCGTTCCGATACTCCTCCGGGCCCGGTCGGAGGACCGGACGATCTTCTTCTTCGGCAATGGCGGCAGCGCGTCGACCGCCTCCCACTTCGTCACCGACATCGCGAAGGTCGCGGGAGGGACCGAGCCGCGCGGGAAAGGGGGTCGCTTCAAGTGCGTCGCGCTCAACGACAACACCCCGGGGCTCACCGCCTGGGCGAACGACACCGATTACTCGAAGGTCTTCGCGGGTCCCTTGCGCGCGCTCGCGGAGAAGGGGGACGTCGCGGTCGCGATCTCGGGGAGCGGGAACTCCCCGAACGTCCTCGAGGGGGTCCGCACGGCTCGCGAGATGGGACTCTCGACAATCGGCCTCACGGGGATGGGCGGTGGGAAACTGAAGGACCTCGTTGACATCCCCGTGGTCGTGCCGTCCCAGAGCATGCAGCACACCGAGGACCTCCATCTGATCGTTTGCCACATGCTCACCACGTACCTGCGCGACGAGCAGCCCGCCCCGCCCCGATGAGCGTCCGAGTCCGCGACTACATGGTGCTCGAGGTCGAGCACGTCCGCGACACCGCGACCGTAGGCGAGGCGACCGCCCGCCTGATGCGCAGCCGCCACCACGGACTGCCCGTGACCGACGCACGGGGGAAGCTGGTCGGCTTCGTCAGCGCGAAGGAGCTCCTCCGCCACGCAGCGGAGGGCGAGACCCCCCTCACGAAGATTATCCGACCGGGGACGATTACCGCGGCCCCCGATACCGCGCTCGACGATGCGGCGCGGGTGATGTTCCGGTTCGGCCTGCGCGACCTCCCCATCGTCGACGCGGACGGCCGCCTCTGCGGGATGCTCGCCAACATCGACGTCGTCCGCTCGCATTTCGAGCGCGCGTCGCCGGTGAAGGCGGACACGCTAAAGCACCTATTGAGCGAGCGGTACGGGCTTCCGTTCTCATTCCACCGCGGTCTCGTCCCGATCGACCGGTTGACCCCGACCCAGTGGAAGGTCTTCGAGGACGAGCTCGAGGGTCGCCGCTACGAGATCGAGCGGGGGTTCGCCGAGCCGGTCCTCGTCCTCCAGAAGGGGGATGCCTGGATCCTCGTCGACGGGCACCACCGGGCGCTCGCGGCGCGCGAGATGGGCCTGACGCAGCTCCAGGCGTTCATCCTGAGGTGCGACCGACCGCACGAGTTCGCCGACCTCGAGACCGGCTTCGAGCGCCTCGCACGCGAGCACCATCTCTCCACGGTCTCGGACATCGAGATCGACCGTACGAGCCATCACCCGCTGGTCGAGGTGACGACGCAGCTCATCCGCCGGTTCGACGCGGGGGTTACGGGCAAGTCGTCCGGGGAGCCGTAGCCGGCCGGACCGATCCTCCGAGGATCCGGGGATCCGGTCGTAACCGGGTCCATAAGAAAGCCGTCCGTCTCGAGCCGTCGCGATGGACCTTCCCCTGCCGCCCCTCGCGATGCCCCCGGACCCGCTTGCCTACGTGATCATCGCCGTCGGGATGGTCGGGATCACGATCTTCATCCTGGGGAAGGTGCTCCCGGCCGACGGCCGACCCCCCCTCTTGACCCAGCTGACGCTCGGGCTCGGCGTGATCTTCGGCGGAAGCGTCCTGATGATGTCGCTCCTCTACGTCTTCCTGAACTCGAACGGGACGACGACCTGGACGCTCGTGCTCCTCGCGTTCAACTTCATGATGATGGCCCCGGCCGGGTTCTGGTTCGTCTCGCTCATCCTGTTCCACGACCGCCGCGTCGCGCGGGGGAACGTTCTCTGGCCCGCGCTCCTCGCGGTCGATGCCACCGGCGTCGAAGTTCTCATGGGGGTCCTCTTTACCTACGGCGGAGCGGCGACGCCTCTCTCCGTTTTGAACACCATTGCGGGCGGGCTCACGTCCGTGTGGTTTCTGTGGTCGATGGCGGGGGTGATGGCCGCCGTGCTCCTCTGGGCGCCGATCTCCCGGGCCGAACAGGGAGGATTCGTCGCGCTGACGCTCGCCGCGGTCATCGCCCCCTGGGTCCCCGCCTACCCCACTGTCGGAGGGATCCTCATGGCGGCGCTGATGGGAGGCGTGTCCGCCGTCCTCGTGCGTCGCCTCGCCCGCGGACGGGCCGGTCCGGAGGAGGCGCGGTTCTTCGTCGGCCTCACCTCTGCGTTCCTCGCGATGACCGCGGGCGGGATCGCGGTCGCGGCCACCCAGGCTTCCCCGATCGCCGCGTCGGCGTTCGGCGGCCTCATGGCCCTTGTGATGGGGGTCGAGTCCACCTACCTGTACTGGAGGTTCTACCAAGGTCCAAGGTTCCGGCCCTGGATCGCCCGCTCGGTGGAAGGCGAGGCTCCCTCGGGCGAGCCGGTGCCCCGCCCCCTCGCGTCGGGGGACCCGGGGAGCCTCGCGAACCGTTAACGCTGCCCTGCGGGCCGGCGAGAGCGGGCGATTCGTACATCGCGCATATCAACGCACCTCAGGTCGCGTCGGTGTCCGAAAGAAGGGGGAATCGACTTGCGCCAGGCCCGACATCCCGGACCGTGGCGTCGCGCGGCTCCATGGCTGGCCGCGGGCCTGCTCCTTGCGACGCTGGCCCTTCCCGTCGCGGCGGCGATCACGCACCTGCCCTCCGCACCATCGGTCGGGCTCGCCCGCCCCCTGAGCCGCAATTCGACCGTCACGGTAAACATGACCGACACGCCGCGGTTCGTGCCCCGCTCGCTCGTCGGTGCCACGAACTCGACCCTCACCGTCCACCTCGATAACCTCGGCCACTACAACCACACGTTCACCGTTTCGAAGGTCCCGGGGGTCATTCTCAACACCTCCTGGACCCCGGCGGAGCTCTCGTCGTTCTTCGCCAAAAACGGCTCGCTCGCGAACGTCTCGGTCGCCCCGGGCCAGCAGGCGTACGCGAACATCTCGCTCAACGCGTCGGTCGGCGGCGACTCGTTCGAGTTCGTCTCGCTCGTACCGTTCCAGTTCCAAGCCGGAATGTTCGGGTTCCTCAACGTCACGTTCTCGGGTCCAGGGGTCCGGCTCAACGAGACCACGACCGACTCCCTCCAGTTCGTTCCGAACGAGCTCGCGGTCACCGCGCCCCACTTCCCCGAGTCGGTCGACGTCCTAGTGACGAACATGGGGAGTTTCGGGCACACGTTCACACTCGCCGCTCAGTCGAACTATACGCTCTCTCCCACCAACTTCACTTCGTACTTCACCGCCCACCCCCCTCTCGTCTCCGCGACGGTGCCGGCGGGAGCCGGCAGCTCCGTCTGGGCGAACTTTACGCTCGCCGCTCCGGGCGTCTACCAGTACATCTGCGAGGTCCCCGGGCACTTCGCTAGCGGCATGGACGGGCTCCTCTACGTCAACGTGCCGGTCCCGGCCCCGCCGGCGCCCCCTAGCACCGCGGTCGTCGAGACCTGGGTACTCGCCGGGTCCGGCGGGCTTCTCGTGATCGGGGTCCTCCTCGCGGTTATCGCATCGTTCACTGGTCGCTTCCCCCGTAGAGGGCGCGCCGGTGGACACGGTGGCCACTCCTGAGGCCACCGGGATTACCGCCGATCCCGTCGGGGGAGAGAGGACCCGCGCGGCACCGCTCAGGTCACGATGAGGAACGAGCGCATCGTTCCGTGAAACTCGCCGCAGAATTCGGTGCACTGGATCAGGTAGCTGGTTCCCGCTGCGACGGTGGGGACCTGGAAGGCAAAGTGGTTCATCCGGCCGGGGATCGCGTCGATCCGCACGCCGAGCTGTGGGATGTTGAATGAGTGGATCACGTCCGCGCCCGTAACGTTGATCTGGAGCTCCGCGCCCGGGGACGCCCATAACGCCCCGCCGCTGACGGTGTTCGTCGATGCGTCGTAGCTCGAGTTGAAGCACGTGTTGTTCACCGGGTAGCAGAACTCCCAGTACCACTGGTGGCCGGTGACGTCGACGTATTCGGTCGGATCGCCCGGAAGCTGGTCGAGCTGGTAGAGCAGGATTGTGGAGTACACGCTGACCCCGGCGATGAGCGCGACGACCGCGAGCGTCCAGGCAACCTCGTACTTGTTAACCATGCCGCCGTCCCTTCGCCTTGGGGTCGCGGAATCGCCAGATCGAGTAGACGAGGAAGGAAAACGTCACGATCGAGCCCGCGACCCCGATCGCGACCATCGTCCAGACCAGATCGTTCGTCTCCTGGAGGTTCGAGGACGCGAATAGAAACCCGCCGGCCACGGCGAGACCGGCCGGGCGAAGCGAGGCTCGGATACGCTCGAGACCCCGGCGAAGGCGCATTGCGCCGGACGGGCCTATCGGGCTACATATTCCCCACGTACGAACTGATGCCCACCCGCGGGGCTGGGTTCCGTCCCGCCGGGTGGATGGCGTACGTACGGAGGGGCTTTGAATCACACACCCGTCCCGCGTGCGATTCGCGTCGGCGAGAATGGGAATGTCGATTCGAGGAGGGAGGGCCCGCACGTTGGTCACGCTCCTCGTGAGCGTAGCGCTGCTCATCGTGGGGGGCGGCTGGGTCGCGACCGAGGAGGCTCGCGCCGCCTCGGCCCATGTCGACACTACCACGACGGTGGACGTCACGACGACCGCGCCGTTCATGTTCGACCCCAACACCTTCCAGCAGGTCGCGACCAACACCACGGTCACCGTCACCGTCACGGACGCCGACACGCTTCCCCACACGTTCTCGATCCTGAACCTGGAAGGAACCGTCCTCCCCTGGCCGTCCGCCGACATCCCCGCGGAGTTCGCGGCGCACGGCGCCCTCGTCAGCATCAACGTGACCGGCTCCGGGGACGTGGTCACCAAGACGTTCACGTCGCCGGGGGTCGGCTGGTACGAGTTCGTCTGCGAGGAGCCCGGGCACTTCGCCTCGGGGATGTACGGTTTCATCGCCTTCGGCGAGGTCCTCCCCGCGAACCTCACGGTCTCCTCCGGTGCGACCGGTCCGGGGGCGGCGGTCTTCATTATCATCGGGACGATCGTGAGCATGGTGGTGATCGCGATCGTCCTCGGATTCGTCGTCGGCCGGCGCCGCGGCTCGGAGTTCGAGATGCCACCCGAACGCCTCGGGTACGCGGAGCCTCCGACCCCCGGAGAATCGCCGCATCCTCCCTCGCCTCCGCTCACGCCGACGGGGTGACAATCCCAAAGGTCCGGGGAAAAAACTCAACCAAACATTCAAAAAGGGCCCCTCGTTAAACCTACGAACCTTGTAGTAGGTTGGGGGGAACTCGGATGGCTTGGGGGACGCCGAATCGGGAGCGACGGGTGCTGAAAGCGGGCCATTCATCGATCGCGGTCACGTTGCCGAAACCGTGGGCCGAGGCGATGAACCTTCGGCCCGGTGACCTCATCGTCTTTGACCAGAACGACGACGGCGCCCTCTACCTCAAGCCCGCGCCCGTTCCTGGAGCCGCTTCCTCGGGAGCTCCGTTTCTCGTACAAGCCCGCGCGTTCGACACTCCGGGGGTCCTTGAGCGCCTCATCGTCGGCGCGTACCGAGTCGGGCACGACGCGATCGAAGTACGCACGGACATGCCCCTCGCCCCGGACCGGGTCGAGGAGGTCCTCGGAGCGGCTCGCGGTCTCCTCGGAGTATCCGTGGTCGCCCAGGAGTCGAACCGGATGGTCCTTCAGAACTTCATCGATCCGTCGAAGTACGGGCTCCCCCAGCTCGTCCAGCGGATGAAGATGATCTTGATCGCGTTCCTCGAGGAGATGGAGTCGATCGTCCAGCGCACCTCGCGCAACCGTCGACTCGCGACGCTCGAGGAGGAGGCGAACAAGGTCCTCGCGCTCCTGGTCCGCCAGCTCTTCCTCGCGAGCCGGGACTGGGCACTCGCGCGACGGATCGGCAGCCCTGACCCGCGCCAGCTTCTCGAGTGGCGGGTCGCGGTCCATGCGCTCGAGGAGCTGGCCCAGCTGTTCGGCGAGGCGCTCGGGGTGCTCTACGAGGAGGCCCCGAAGCTTCCGGCCGAGGTCCGGGATTCGCTCACGACCCACGTCCCCGAGATGAAGGGCCACCTGAAGGCGGTGATGGAAGCGCTGATGCACCCCTCGCTCGATCACGCCTGCGAAGTGTACCAACAGAACACCTCCTTTTCGGAAACGCTGGCCACGACCGTCGTCAAGGGCCGCCGCACATCCAGCAGCGTGACGTCCCGCTCGACCCTGCAGTGGCTGCCCCGCAGCGTGGGGTGCCTCTCGCTCCTCGCCGAGCTCGCGATCGACCGGGCGGTCGCCGCCGGGAGCGAAACCGTCCTGATCGAGGCCGCCTGACCGGCGTTTTATCTACCCCGGGTCCGGACGGTTGGTATCCGTCCGGTTCCGCCCGTACGAACTCCATATCCCCCCGCACCTCGCTGAAACCGCGGAGGGATACGGTGTTCGACTCCATCGACGACTGGTTGATCATCGCCGTGGTGGCAGGGATCCTCTTCTATGGATCCAGCAAGATCCCGCAGCTGGCCCGCAACCTGGGCCGCTCGGTCGGGGAGTTCAAGAAGGGACGCCTCGAGAGCGAACAAGAACTGAAGGCCGAGCAGGCACGCGCCGCGGCGGGCGCCAGCACGCCGACGCCGCCGGGGCACTAGGCCGGGCCCCCGACCCGGCATGCCCGAGGGACGAGCCTCGATCGATTCTCGGTACGCCCGGGCCCCCGCCCGGCTCGGGTCTCGAGAGGGCTTTCGGAGGCGCGGATGAGCGACTTGAGCCGAATCCTCGAGGTACTCGGGGAGGTCCGACGCCGCTTAGTCCGCATTGCGCTCGTCCTCGGTTCGATTTTCGGTTTCCTGCTTCTCTTCGAGCTACGCCCGATCACGGTCTCGGTCTTCGGGCACTCGGTTCCGTTCGTGTACCCCTGGCCCAGCCCGTTCTACAACGTCACTGCGCAGGTCTTCCACGCGATGGTGTCGTGGATGCTCCCGCCGGGCGTGAAGCTCCTCAACGTGGGGGTGGGCGACTCGGTCATGGTTCAGATGGAGATCGGGCTGCTCCTCACCGCGATCGTGGGGATGCCCTGGATCGTCCACGAGGTCGGCGCGTTCCTCGTTCCCGCGCTCCGACGCAACGAGCGGGCGCTCCTGCGCTCGATCGGGATTCCCGCGACGGTCCTCTTCGCGATCGGGACCGTGGGGGGGCTTCTCATCCTCACGCCGTTCACCTTCCTCCTCCTCTTCCGGTACGTCGCCGCGATGGGCCTCCAGCCCTACCTCGGAGTGCAGGACTTCGTCACCTTCGCCCTGCTCTACTCCCTCGCATTTGGCGTTGTGTTCGAGTTGCCGGTGTTCATCTATGCGCTCACCCGGATGGGCGTCGTCCGGTCCTCGACCTGGCGTCAGCACTGGCGCGCCGCGGTTCTTGGCGCGCTCGTCTTCGGGATGATCGTCACGCCGGACAACTCGGGGATCACCATGCTCCTCATCGCGGCGCCGATGATCGGGCTCTATTTCGGCGGGGCGTACTTCGCGGCGCGCTGGGAACGGTTGGGCGCCAAACGTCGCGGCCCGGTGGCCGCGGCAGGGGTCGGTTGAACCGATGGCGCTCTTCTCCGACGTCGACTGGCTCATCATCGGGGCCGCGGCGCTCTTCCTCCTGCTCGGCAAGGACAGTGGCCAGCTTCTCCGGACGCTCGGTCGTTGGTACGGGCGCGCGGGGCGCCTGAAGCAGGAGCTCCTCGGGGAGTTCGCGAAGGCCGCGGACCTCCCGCTTCCCCCGCCGGGCACGCCGCTCACCGTGCGCGGAGCGCTTCTCGGCCTCGAGCCGATCCCGACGCAGAGCCGGGGGATCCCGGCGGCCGTTCGGGTCCCACCCGCGGTCCCTCCCGCCCCACCCATCCCCCCGCCGGTCCCGTCCCCAGTCTCGCCCTGGACCGGGGGCGTTCCTGTCCCTACCTGGACGATGACGATGCCGGTCGTGCCGAACGAGGTCGGAGGGTATCGATGAGCGGCCTTTCACCGGACCAGATCGTCACACTCACGGAGATCCTCGTCGTGCTGATGGGGATCGGGATCACCTGGGCGGTCTATCGCGGGAGCGAAAACGCCGAGCTTCCCGGCGACGCCCGGGTCCCTTCGCCCGAAGGCGTCGACGACGCCCGGCCCGAGACCTCGGGGAGGACGCTGTGATGCCGAACTTCCCGGCCTGCGCCGCGACCTGCCCGATGGCGTCGTTCCGCTCGTCCCGGTTCGATTTTCCTGTCGGCCGGATTCGGCGGGTCGCCTCCCTGCCCTCGAACGGCGGCGAGGAGGTCGACGAAACGAAGCGCAACGTCTTGAAGCTGCTCGCGGTCGCCGGCCTCGTCGGCGCCGGGGCGGGCGGATTGATCGGGGGGACGCTCCAGTTCGTCCAGCCCCCCACGATCGGGATCTCGAGCTATCCCAAGGTCCAGTTGATCGACACCGACGGTAGTCCCCTCACGGTCGCGAAGGTCGAGAGCGAGTACAACGTCGAGACGAGCGAGCTCTACCTGTTTTACTACCCGCTCGAGAACGAGCCGAACTTCCTACTCAATCTCTACCCGGCGAGCGGGACGCCGAACGGCTCGAACGGCGCCGAGAACGTCCCGTACGGGATCGGGACGCACCAGTCGATCGTCGCCTACAGCGCGATCTGCCAGCACCTGGGGTGCCCCGCACCCGCGATCGCGTTCTATCCGCCCGGTACGTGCCCCGAAACGCCGGGCGGCCACACCTTCTACATCCACTGCTCGTGCCACGGGTCGACCTACGATGTCACGAACTCGGCCGCGAACCTGACCGGGCCGGCCGTGCTCCCGCTCCCGCAGGTGCTCCTCGAAACGGACGCGGCCGGGAACATCTTCGCGAATGGGATGCGTCCCGGGAGCCCGCCGGTCAATGGGCACCTCAACACCCTTCAGGGCGACTACGGGGTCGGCGCGACCTCGCAGCTCGTGAAAGAGACGCCGGTCATCCTGTGCAACTTCCCGACGTAGGAGTCCGGCGATGGGGTTCTCGAACTGGTACAATCGGACGCTGAACCGCATCTGGGGTTTTGTCGAGGACCGGACCTCGATGAAGAAGTGGGCGCTCCGCCCGCAGCCGGAGTTCACGTTCAAGCCCTCGTACTGGACCGGCGCGTTCGTCGTGAACGCGTTCCTCTACCAGGTCGTCTCGGGCGCGCTTCTCCTCCTTTATTACCAACCAAGCACCGCCCCGACCCTCACCGCGTGCGGACAGCCCGTCGGGGCGTACTCGGCAGCGCCGGCGGCGTGGTGCTCGACCTACTACATCCTCCACTCCGTTCCGATGGGTTCGCTCCTCCTCACAAGCCACCTCTACGGCGCCTACGCGATGATCTTTCTCATGTTCGTCCACTTCTTCCGTGGGTACTACCTCGGGGTGTACAAGGCGCCACGCGAGTTCTCCTGGATGGTCGGGACGCTCCTCATGATCCTGACCCTCGGGATGGGGTTCACCGGCTACCTCCTTCCGTACACCCAGCTCTCCTACAACGCGACGAACGTCGGGATTGTCCTCGCGCTGCGCCTCCCCACCATCGGCCCGCTCCTCGGGCCGTTCATCCTCGCGGATGGAACGGCGCAGGGGCTCCTCTCCCGGATGTTCGATGCGCACGTCCTCCTGATCCCGCTCGGTCTCGCGGCCCTCCTCTACGCTCACATTGCGTTGTTCGAGTCGCACGGGATCGCGCCGCCGGCGACCTCGGACCCGACCCAGCGTCGGCGGTACAACGAGAAGGAGGACAAGTCCCACGTCCCGTTCATGCCCCACATTTTCTGGTACATTACGAAGTGGGGGCTTCTCTACGTCGGGCTCCTACTCGGGATTGCGGCGCTCTGGCCGTGGAGCCTTCCCACGTACGTCGGGAACCTCGCGGCCGCGGGCGTCGTGACCGAGCCAGACTGGTACTTCCTCTGGCTGTTCAAGTTCGTTGACTTCCAGTACGTGACCCCCGTCCTCGCGATCGGCGTGACGACGGTCCTGATCCTGTACTTCCTGTTCCTGCCGTACCTCGATCGCTCGAAGCGGACCCACCCGCGGGACCGGCCGTTCTTCATCTGGCTCGCTACGTCCTTCCTCGAGTTCTTCGTTCTGATGACCGTCTGGGGCGGCGAGACGCCGGGGGTGCAGATCGCCCCGATGCTCGTCGCCGAGACGCTCGGGCCCCTCTTCCTTGTGACCGGGATCGCGGTCGCGCTCTTCTACTGGCGGTACCGCCGCAACTACCTCAAACGGCTCGCCGCGCGCGGGACGCCGTTCCTCGGTGTGTACGCACTCCCAACCGCGGCGCCAGCCGCCCCGGTCGGGGCGTCGGAGGTCAAGTCCAGTGAATAGCCCCCCCGCATCGCCGAAGTGGAACACCACCTCCCTCTGGGGAGTCCTTCTCGGCTTCCTCATCGTCGGGACCGCGGGCGGTGCGACGTTCGTCTACGGCATCCTCGGCGCGGCCGCCGGGAACCTCTGGTACCTCCTGGTGGCCACCGCGGGGGGGACCATGGCCTTCCTCGCATTCCTGTTCATCGCCGGGATCCTCTATCGGGTCGACCGATACCGGGGCGCGAACCAGCGGAGGGTAGAGCTCTTTGAGTAGCCCCGCCCCCGCCCTTCCCTCGGACGTGCGCGCGGCGCGCGAGCGGGTGCTGGACCTCTACACCGCCGTCACTGTCCTGATGCTCCTCGGGATCGCGGTGCTGATCGTCTACGCTGTCCGGCTCGGGCCGATCACGAGCCCCGGTGCCCAGGAGTCGTTCGGGATCGCGGTCGCGCTCATGTTTCTGATGGCCGCGCTGATCGTACACATCGTGGACCGAACCTACCGGTCGTGGCCGCTCGGACGGAAGTTCAAGCCGACGCCGCCCGGGCCTATCACGGAGGAGGCCGAGGCGCGGTTCCTCCGGATCCTCATCGTCGTGATCGCCGCGGCCGCGATCGCGTACATACTAGGGGGTCTTATCGCGGGATGACCGGGAGGATGCGATGACCAACGTCACGGTCCCCGTGGTCGAAGTGAGCCTCATCGTCGCGCTCGCCTCGTTCCTCGTCTACCTGTTCACCTACCAGGGGACGTGGCTCGTCCGCACGATGAAGACGTGGATGTTCACAACCGATCACAAGCGGATCGGGATCATGTACATCGTCACCGGGATCGTCTTCTTCTTCATCGGCGGGATCTACGCGACCCTCATCCGGACGGATCTCGGGTTCGTGCAGGGCCTCGGCCTCGACCCCCAGACGACCCTTGGGATCACCCCGGACGTCTACTCGACCCTGTTCACGATGCACGGGGTCCTGATGATCTTCATGTTCATCATGCCGGTCCTCGCCGGCTTCGGCAACTTCCTCGTCCCGTCGATGATCGGCTCGCGGGAGATGGCGCTCCCGCGGATCAACGCGATCGCGTTCTGGATGCTCCCGCCGGCCGGGGTCATCCTGATCCTCTCGAACGCTAACGCCGGCTGGACCGGCTACGTCCCGCTCTCCGTTCAGATCCCGGGGGACGGGATCGACCTGTGGGTCCTCGGCCTACACATCCTCACGGTCTCCTCGATGCTCGGGGCGATCAACTTCCTCGTCACGATCACCAAGCACCGGGCCCCGGGCGTGCACTACTGGAACATGCCGCTCTTCGTCTGGTCGATCCTGATCAACTCGGTCCTCCTCATCTTCGCGCTCCCGTCCCTCTCGATCGCGCTCACGTTCGTCTTGAGCGACCGCGTGTTCGGGACGCACATCCTCGCCGCGGTCAACGGCACTCCGCTCGGCGGCGCGCTGCTCTACCAGAACATCTTCTGGTTCTTCGCGCACCCCGAGGTCTACATCATGGTGCTGCCGGCCTTCGGTCTCGTCTCGACGATCCTCCCGAAGCTCGCGCGCAAGGACATCTTCGGCTACGGCGCGATGGCGATCGCGCTCGGCGTCTTCGCGGTGCTCAGCTTCGCGGTCTGGGAGCACCACATGTTCGTCACGGGAATCTCGACGAACATCCGGTTCGTCTTCATGCTCGCGACGATGGCGATCGCCGTCCCGTCGGCGGTCAAGACGTTCAACTGGGTCGCGACCCTGTGGGGGGGCCGCGTCTGGATGGCGATCCCGATGTGGTTCTGCGTCGCGTTCATCACCGGCTTCGTCATCGGCGGCCTCTCCGGCCTCATGCTCGCGTCGATCCCGATCGACTACCTCTACCACGGCACGTACTTCGTCGTGGCGCACTTCCACTACATCCTGCTCGGCGGGACCCTCATGGCGCTCTTCGCCGGGATCTACTTCTATTTCCCGATCATCACGCGCCGCTGGTACAACCAGCGGCTCGCCCAGATCCACTTCTTGATGACGTACGTCGGGACCAACGTCCTCCTGTTCCCGATGTTCATCCTCGGCGCGGAGGGGATGCCCCGCCGGGTCTACACGTATCTCTGGAACGGGAACTTCCAGGCGCTCAACTTCCTCTCGACCCTCGGGGCGTACGTCCTCGGGATCGGGCAGCTCGTCTTCCTGTTCAACATGGTCTATAGTTACTACGGGGGGGAGCCGGTCACGGTCCCGGACCCGTGGGGCGAGGAGCTCTCGGTCAAGATGACCGGGCCGGTCGCCGCTCCGGCACCCGCGCGCGTCCCGGTCCCGTTGCCGACCGCGACCCCGACGGAGGCGCCGTAGTCCGATGGCGCGGACGCGGGGCCACGAGCTCTTCCGGGTCGCCACCGCGATGGCGTGCCTCCTCTGCTACACGACGATCCTTCTCGGCGGCAATGTGATGGCGAGCGGGAACGGACTCGCGTGCCCGGACTGGCCGTCGTGCTACGGGAACGGGAACCTCCTTCCCGCGTTCCAAGGTGGGGTGGTCGCCGAATGGAGCCACCGCGTCGCGGCGTTCTTCCTCTCGGTCTCGGTCCTCGTAGTAACGCTGCTCGCGCTCGTCTACGAGCGGGGCCGCAAGGTCCTCCTCCGCCTCTCGTTCGGCTCGCTCGCGCTGGTCGTGACCGAGGCGCTCCTCGGGGGCCTCGTCGTCGAGAGTGGGCTCGAGCTCCCGTTCATCCTCCTCCACCTCGGGATCGCGACCGCGCTCTTCGGACTCCTTCTCCTCCTTACGGTCCTCGCGAACCTACGCGAGTTGCCTCCGCGTGTGGTCGCCTGGGTCCGCCGCGCGGCCAGCGAGGTCTCCGACTCCCCACCGAGCATGGCCCTGCCCCGCCCCGAAGTTCCCCCCTCGAAATCGGAGGTGCCGTTCGGCCAGCCCCGAAATGGCTAGCTGGACCGTTCCCCCGACCGGGGCGCTCCCATGACCGCTCCCAACGGACCCATCGCCGCAGCGTCCGAACTCCCATCCCGACGCCTCGCCCGGGACCTCTTCGAGCTCGCGAAGCCGGGGATCACCGCCCTCATCTGCCTCGTCGCGGTGGGTGGGTTCCTCCTCGCGGATCCCCGCACGATCGACCTAGTGCGCCTCGCGATCCTCGTCGGCGCGGGAGCGGCCGCCTCGGCGGGCTCGGCGATGCTCAACCACTACCTCGACCGGGACGTCGACCGCCGGATGAAGCGGACCCGCCACCGCCCGCTGCCCGATGAACGGATCGTCCGGGGGGACCTCGTCCTCGCGCTCGGGCTCGCCCTTCTCGTCCTCGGGATTGGCGCCGGCACGGTCTTCCTGAACCCGCTGACCGGGTTCTCGATCCTCCTCGGCGGGCTCACCTACGTCGTCGTCTACACCCTCTGGCTCAAGCGCCGCTCGAGCTGGAACATCGTGATCGGCGGGTTTGCCGGGAGCGCCCCCGCGCTCGCCGGAGGGGCCGCGGCCGTCGGCAGCTGGACCCCCGGGGTCCTCGCGTTCGCGCTCCTTGTCTTCCTCTGGACTCCCCCGCACTTCTGGAGCCTTGCGCTCCTGCTCCGGAACGACTACGAGCGCGCGGGCCTCCCGATGCTCCCGCGGATGGACGATGTCGCGCTCTCGGGAAGGGTCGTTGTCGTCTCGGCGGCGCTCCTCGTTCCCGCGGCGCTCCTCCTCGGATGGACCGGGGCGGTCGCCTGGCCGGTCCTCCTCGCCCTGGTCGGGCTCGGGGCGGGGTTCGTCGCGCTCACGCTCCCGCTCTGGACTGAGGTGAGCTCTCGCGTGGCGCGGCGGGGATTCATCTACTCCGGGCCGTACCTACTGTTCGTAATCTTGGCGATCGCGGCGAACGCCCCGCTCCTCGGAGTGGGGGTTCGAGGCCCGCTATGAGGTCGTTCGGGGGTAACGGGACGCGTCGAGCTTATCTCGCGACGCCGTCCTAGACACGCCAATGCCCGAATCCGACCCTGCCGGGGGGTCGTCCCACCGACTTCGGACCGCCGAGACCGTGCTGAAGCGTCTCGGTTACTCCCGTGTGCCGCCCGGCCTGCGCCATGCGCCGGTCGAGCCGGCGTTCTGGGTCCAGGAGTCCGGAGTACCGCGCCGGACGTTCCCGGTCTTCCTCCCCCGGGGAGGGGAGACCACGATCTCGGAGGGGATTGACCGGTGGGTCGAGGGCCTCTCCGCCGGACGGCCGCACGCAACTCGGGCGATCTTCGTCGTTCCGACGGACGACGCCGCGGAGGCGGCGTGGGCCCGTCTCGCCCACTCCCCGGGAACGACGGTCGACCACGAGGTCTCGATCCTAGTGGTCCCGCCGGCGGACCGCGGCGCCGAGCCCCCCCACTTCCACCTCCGCCCCGCCTCCCCGAAGGAGGTGCTCCGATTCGCGACAGGGATCGTCGCGGGTCTCTTCCGTCGGGCGCAGTCGTCCGAAGGGTCGGGTCAGATCGATTTCGAGGAGCTCCTCGGAATCCTTCGGAGCCGGTTCGGCATCGACGTCCACCGCTCGCTCGGGGTTCAGTCGGACGAGGAGGCGTTGTTCATCCTCTACCAACTCGCGCTCCGGGATAGCTACGCACCGGGCGACCCCGGCTCGAACCTCCACCTGCTCGTCCTGAAACCGAGCGGACCGGCCGCGCGGCTTCCCTGGTTCGCGGGCTAGGTGGCGGGGACGAACCGAGGGGATATGTATCCGGGTCCGCTCGTTCGCTCCGACCGATGAGCTCCGAGACCGAGACGTACCACACGCCCTACACTCCCTACCCGGGCAGCTCGACCCCCCCGGCGAGCGTCGGACCGAAGGAGGGGAAGGCCGAGCTCTGGTCGTTCTTCTGGCTCGCGCTGCTCAACACGCTGATCATCGCCGTCGTGGGGATCGTCACCTGGCTCTACGTCCACTAGTACCGCTCGCCGGCAGAACCCTTATCTAACCGCCCCGGGTCCGCGCGCACCGGCGCGGCGTGGGGCCGTGGGGTAGCTTGGACCATCCTTCTTGCTTGGGGTGCAAGAGACTCCGATTCAAATTCGGACGGCCCCATCTCCCCCGACGACCTGAGATGGGTCGTTCCTCATGTACGCGCCGGGCCTTCCCACCCCAGATGGGACGACGCTTCGCCGCAGAGCGGCGCCACGACCCGTACTACCGAGCCGCCCAGCGTGAGGGGTTGCGCTCGCGCGCAGCCTACAAGTTGGCCTACCTAAACGAGCGGTTCCACTTATTCCGACCGGGAGCGCAGGTGCTGGATCTCGGCGCGGCCCCCGGAGGCTGGTCGCTTGTGGCCCGGGACCGCGTGGGTCCGCGCGGCCGCGTGGTCGCGGTGGATCCTCGGTCCATCGAGCCGATCGAGGGGGTGGAGATCCGCCACGGCCGGGTCGGTGACCCCCGCCTCGCGAGTGCCCTCGCCGCGGAATCGTTCGATCTGGTGCTCTCCGACATGTCCCCCCGGATCAGCGGGGCATACTCGACCGATCACGCTCGCTCGGTGGCTCTGGTCCGGGACGCGTTCCGTCTCGCGCGACCGATCTTGAAGCCGGGCGGCACGTTCGTCGCGAAAGTCTTTGACGGAGATCTCGTCGCAGAGCTCGAAGGCGAGCTCGGGCCGTCGTTCGAGCGCGTGAGGAGAACCAAGCCTCCCGCCTCGCGCGAGCCGTCGTCCGAGATTTACCTAGTCGCAACGGGGTACCGGCCGCCGTAATTTCGGATTCCGCCGCGCAACCTCGAGACCTCGATTGAGTCGGCTTTCGCTATATAGCTACAGAGTTTAGCCCCCCGCCCCCTTCTGAGGCTTGGTTAGTCGTGATCCGGTTCGGACCCGCCGGGATCCCCCTTTCGTGCAAGGGACGAACACTGCGGGATGGAATTGCGGACGTTCACCACCTAGGGCTGACCGCGATGGAGGTGCAGTTCATCAAAGTCAATCCCCTGACGCGTCTCGCGCTCGACGAAGAGGTCGGCCACGTCTCGCGCGACCTCGCCCAGCAGCTCGTCGTGAGCGTGGGGCCGGCCGATCACCAGGGTGGAGAGCCGACCCTCACCGCGCTTACCTCGCCGATCAAGCGACGCGACTCGCTGACGACCCTTACCTGGAGCCTCGCGAAAGACTATGCCGACCTCCAGCAGACGAAGGCCCTCGCGCGCGCGCTCGACGTCGACCTCACCCTCCACGCCCCGTACTACGTGGACTTTTTCGGTTCCGCCGACGCGCGGGAGCAGTCGACCCGCCAGATCCAGTGGGCCGGGGTCCTCGCCGATGGACTCGGCGCCCGCCTCGCCGTCACGCATCTCGGGTTCTTCGGTCCGGGCGAGCGCGCCGATTCGATCCAAGAGCTCACCGAGATCGCGGGCGACCTCGCCAACTGGCTCAACCGAACCTCGAAGGGTCAGGTGCGGCTCGCGGTCGAACCGAGCGGCCACCCGGACGTCTTCGGCTCGCGCGAGGAGGTCCTCGAGCTCGCGCGCCGGGTGAAGGGGATCGTACCGGTCCTCAACCTGCCGCACCTCGCCGCGCGCGAGCGGACGACGTTCGATTCCCCCGACCAGCTCGAGCCACTGATCCGCCAGTTCGTCGCGGCGACCGCCGGCCCGCTCTACCTCAACTTCTCCGGGGTCGAGTTCTACGGCCCGGGGGAGTTCCGCCTCACGCCGATCAAGCGCGGTCTCGTCCGGTTCGACCCGGTCGCTGAGCTCCTCGCCGAGCGTGACTACGACGTGACGGTGATATCGAGCTCGCCGCTTCTCGAGCACGACGCGATGTACATGAAGCTCCTCTACGAGCGGGCGCTGACCCGACGCTACACGAAGCAGCACGCCCCGCCCGCGGCGAAACCCTCAGCGAAGCCCGCGGCGAAACCGGCGGCGAAACCGCCCCCGAAGCCGGTCCCGCCCCGCCGGCCGGCTCCCGCTGCCCGGCCCGCGCCGAAGCGCCCCGTTCGCCTGGCCCGGCCGCTCGTCGCGCGGGCCTCTCGGTCCCGGTCTCGAAAGGAGGTGCGAAGGATTGGCCAAGGACGCCGCCACTAACGGTTCGGTCTTCGTCCGCGCGGAACGGTACATTGGTGAGCGCGTGACGGACGCGCTCGAGCGGATCGACCCGAAGCTGATCGACCGAGCGGTCGATATCCTCACGAACGCGTCGCAGATCTTCGTCTACGGCGCGGGACGGAGCGGGATCATCGGACGCGCGTTCGCGATGCGCCTCGTCCAGGCCGGGCTGCGCGCCTACGTCATCGGCGAGAGCGTGACCCCGATCGTCCGCCGCGGGGATGCGGTCTTCATCCTCTCGAACCAGGGCGAGAGCTACTCGTCGATCCAGACCGCGAACATCGTCCGGCGTGAGGGAGCCGAACTGATCGTCCTGACAAGCCGGCCGGGCTCGAAGCTCGCGCATACCGCGACGCTCCTCCTCGTGATCGAGTTCCGCGACGAACCGGAGCGACTCACGTTCGCGCCCCTCGGTACGCTCTTCGAATCGGCGGGTCTTCGTCTGACCGACGCGATCATCGCCGAGCTGCTCGAGGTGCGGGGCGAGACCGAAGATTCGATGCGTCGGCGCCACGCGATCATGGTCTAGCGACCCCGCCCGCGCCAAACCTTAAGGAGACCGTCTCATCACCGCGAATCGTGCCGTCCACTCGCCTGCCCCCCGCGCGGAGTCTCCTGCCGGTGCCGACGCGCTTCTTCGTGACGAGCGGAAAGGGGATCAACAAGACGAGCGAGCTCAACGCGTTCGATCTCGCGCTGCTCCAGGCCGGGATCGGCGAGCAGAACCTCGTGAGCGTCTCCTCCGTCCTTCCGATCGGGATTCGCCAGGTCGACCGGGAGCCGATGCCCCGCGGCGCGATCGCCCACGGCGTTCTCGCCCGCCACGGCGGCGGCGAGGGCGAGGTGATCAGCGCGGGGATTGCCTACGCGTTCCGGACCGACGGCCAGGGCGGATACGTCGCGGAGGGTCATCTCCACGGGACCCAGAAATCACTCAAGGAGTTCCTGAAGTGGCGCATGCAGGAGATCGCGCACTTCCGCGGGGTCGAACTCCGCCGGATCCGCTACCGGACCGAGGAGCTATCGATCCCAATGGACCACTATGGCGTCTGCATCGCCGCGTGCATTTTCCTTCCGTAATCGTGCCAAGGTCTCCCGGCTCCGAGGGTTCCGACCGCCCGCGCTTTCTGCTCCCGGGAGCTCGCTTCGTCCCGTGAACCGCACGGCCGACCGGATCCGAGCCTATTACCGGAACTTCGACGAGTGGCATCGGCTCGTCCAGGACCCTTATCATGAACTGGAAATCGAAACGACCCTTCACTTCCTCCGACGGTACCTCCCATCGAAAGGAACTGTCCTCGACGCGGGAGGGGGCCCCGGAAGGTACACGATCGAGCTGGCGCGCGCGGGGTTCAACGTCACCCTCCTCGACTTCACTCCGGAAGTCCTGGAACAGGCTCGCAGAAACGCCCGTCGTGCGGGAGTCTCGGATCGGGTCCGGGAATTCGTTCTCGGGTCGATCACCGATCTCTCGGAGTTCGAGTCGGGGTCGTTCGACGCAGTGCTCTGTCTCGGTGGACCGCTGAACCATATCCTCCGCGCCCGGGACCGCGAGGGGGCATTGGACGAGCTCGGTCGCGTCGCGAAGCCCTACGCCCCGATTTTCGTCTCGGTGATCTCCCGGTACGCTCAGCTGATCGACGGCTTGGTTCGCCACCCGGACGGGTTGAGGACCGACCCAGCGCACCACTGGCGGATCCTCCGGACGGGGAACTACGATGGCCACCGGGGGTTTGCCCCGTCTCACTTCTTCGCTCCGGAAGAGCTGAGGAGCCTCCTTCGAAAGCACCGTCTCAAGGTCATAGAATCGGTGGGCCTCGAAGGTTTGGCCGCCGGCCACATTCGTGTGGTCAACCGCCTCGCCCGGGTCGACCCGAGCGCGTGGAGGAGCTGGTGGAGTTTCCACCTCGCGACGTGTGGCGACCCAGCCGTGGTTGCGACGAGCCAGCACTTCCTCGTAGTCTCGCGAAAACCCTCCCGTCCTTCGTGAGACACGCCGGCGACGCCGGCTCAAGCGAACCGATGCCGCACGTCAGAGCAGCTTTCGGAAGAGCAGCTTATCCTCAAGGCTCCCTTCGATCGAGAGCCGTCGGGTGACGAGTGCTTTCATCGGGCCGATGTCCTTCTTGACGAGCCCGTGAAACGTCGCCGTGTCGGTGGTAATCGTCACGTCGGGGCTCTTGGCGGCGCCGCTCCGTAGGTTCGTGAGTCGCCCGCCGCTGAGATCGACCGCGTAGCTCCCACCGTCGGTGAGGCAGATCTGGATCGTGCGCTCGAGCCCGTCCAGCTCCTCCGCGGTCGCCCGGTTGCGCGTGATGTGGCGGTTGAACCGGTCGACCACCGCGGCGAGGGCATCCTCGACGGTCATGAATCGAACTCGTCCAGCGTGCGAGCCGGACGCGGAGGCATAACCCTTTGCATGGTGGCCCAGGACGCCCGCACCCACCCCGGGATCCGAGGCTCCGCGGAGAGCCGGACCCGAAGGAACCCGATCGTGCGGGGGTCGGAAGGGTAGCCGCTGCCGATGTCCTCCCCCAACTGGCGGCGGAGACGCGCGATCGCCCGGTCGCGCCGGACTTTCGCGACGATCGACGCTGCGCCGACGACCGGGTCGTCGCGGTCGGCGTGGTGGCGCGAAACGATCCGGCACCCTGCTCGTGCCCAGCGAGCGATAGAGCGGGCGAAGTGACGGGGATCGGCATCGCAGGCGTCCGCGTGGACCTCGTCCGGAGCGAAACGGGCGACCAGCGTTCCGAACGCTCGGGCCTCGAGCTCGTTGAGCTTCCCGATCGCGACGTACTGATCGATTTCGCGGGGGCACAGGACGATCACATCGCACTCCCCGACCGACGGCAGTTCGAGGAAGATACGCTCTCGCTCTTCCGGGTCGAGCGCCTTCGAATCCCTGGCCCCCGCTGCGACGAGCCGGTCAATCCGCTCTCGGTCCACGAGGAATCCACCCACCACGAGGGGTCCCACGACGCTGCCGCGCCCCGCTTCGTCGAGGCCAAGGATCCGCTCCACCGGGCTCCTCTTTCGTACATACCGCGGCTCCCTTCTTTAACCCCGCCGCCGCTGGCCCCTTTCATGACGCTTGATGGGCTCGTGGTACCGGTCCCCACCCTCTTCTCCGACGACGGTTCGCTCGACCTCGGCCGTAACGCGAAGTTCGCCCGTGGGTTGGCGGATGCCAAGGTCGACCACGTCTTTGTCCTCGGGTCGCTGGGGGAGTTCCCCTCGGTGACCGACGAGGAACGGGAGCGTCTGATCGACGTCGTGGTCGGGAGCGTCGTGGGTTCGACCGATGTGTGGGTGGGGTGCGGCGCCCCTTCGACCCATCAGGCGGTCGCGTACGCCGAGTCGGCGGAAGGGGCGGGGGCGGCTGCGGTGGTGGCGGTCCCGCCGTTCTACCTCCATCCGGCGCTGCCCTCGGTCGAACGGTACTACCACGCCCTGCACGGTTCGGTCGAGATTCCCCTGCTGGCGTACAACATCCCGTCGCTGGTCGGCTACGCCCTTCCTTCCGCGTTCGTCCACGCCCTCGCCCGCGACCACATCCTCGCAGGGTTGAAGGACACCTCGGGATCGCTCGCGAGCGTCGAATCATTTCTGACCGGGGCCCCTGGAGGCTTCCCGGTCTTTCCCGGCGATGACGCGTTTGCGAGCGACGCGATCGCCCGCGGCGCTGCGGGGGCGGTGATGGGCATCGCGAACATCGTGCCTCGGCTCTGCATCGAGCTCGTTGCGGCGGCCCGGGCAGGGGACCGCCCGCGGGCGGCCGAATGCCAGGCCATCGTCAACGCCCTGGTGGAGGTTGGACGCGCGGCTCCGTTCCCTTCAAACATGAAGTTCCTCGCCGCGGAACTTCGCGGGGCGGAGGTCGGCTATCGCGCGCCGTATGATCCCCTCACCCCAGGGGAAGCCGCGGGGGTGCGGGAACGGCTCTCGAGAATCCGAGAGCGGCTTGCTCCCTTCCTAGTCCGGTGAGCCGTGCGCGCGATCGTCGTGCGTCCGCCGAAGCCGGGGGTGGAGCTCATCGATTGTCCGGCCCCGTCCCGGGCCGCGGGCCCGGTCCGGGTCACGGTGCTCGAATGCGGCGTATGCGGCACGGACCGCGACATCGTGAACGGGAAGTACGGAAAACCACCGGAAGGCTCACCGTTCCTGATCCTGGGTCACGAGAACCTCGGCGTGGTGCATGCGGTCGATCCCTCGACGGCGGGGTTCGTACCTGGCGACCTAGTGGTAGCCACCGTACGAAGGGGATGCGGTCGATGCCGGTTCTGCTCCGCCAACCGATCGGACTTCTGTGAGACCGGCGGGTTCACCGAGTGCGGGATCAACGGCGCGCACGGTTACATGACGGAGGAGTACGTCGAGTCGCCCGAGTACCTGGTTAAGGTGCCGCGCCCGCTTCGCTCGGTCGCGGTCCTGCTCGAACCGATGAGCGTCGTAGAGAAGGCGATCTTCCAGGGTCAGCGGGTGCTGGACCGTAAGGAGCCGACCCCTGGCCACCCTCGGACGGAGGCTCCGTCCGCGCTGATCGCCGGCACCGGGGCGATCGGTATGCTCGCTGCGCTCGTCCTCGCGATGCGGGGCTACCGCGTCGCGGCGATCGACCGGCACGGCGGCGACACCCCGGGCGTCCCGCTACTCGCCCGCCTGGGCGCTCGACACGTGAACGTCGCTACGGGGTTTGACGCGCTCGACGGCGCCCGTTTCGACCTCGTGATCGAGGCGACTGGCTCGGTCTCAGCGGACTTCTCTCTCATCGACCATCTCGGGCCAAACGGCGTCATCGTCCTGACCGGCATTCCCGACGAGCGGGAGCCCCCCGCGACGGTCCCCGGTGGTCAGCTCTTTCGCGATATCGTGCTGGGGAACCAGGCGATCGTGGGATCGGTCAACGCCAACCGCACCTACTTCGAGTCCGGCCTACGGGATATGACGGTCGCCGAGGAGCGGTGGCCAGGCGCGCTCGAATCGATGATTACTTCGCGGCTCCCCCTCGACGCCGCGCCGGAGGTGTTCGGAAGCCCGAGGCGAGGTGGGGTGAAGACCGTCCTCAGGGTCCGTCCGACCGACGCGGGACCGGTGCCGTAAAAACTCAAATACGCTACCTCGCTCGCACCGCACCTCCGAGGAACCCCATGGGAATCTGGCAAGGTCGGCCCCGCCGCAAGCGCACGGGTGGCCGGCTGCGACCAATCCGCAAGAAGCGCCGCTTCGAGATCGCCCGCGAGCTCCAGCCCGCGACGATCGGAGCTGGGACCGTCAAGAAGTACCGGGTTCGGGGAGCGAACCTCAAGCTGCGCATCCTGACCGTCCAGACGATCAACGTCTTCGACCCCGCCACCCACCAGATGCAGCGGGCGAAGATCGTCACCGTGCGGGAGAATCCGGCGAACCCGAACTACGTCCAGCGGAACATCATCACCAAGGGCGCGATTCTCGAGACCGACATCGGCCTCGTCAAGGTTCGCTCGCGACCGGGCCAGGACGGAGTCCTGAACGGGGTCCGGCTCCCCGCGACCCCCGCGGCCCCCGCCGCATAGGCCCGGGCCGGCTCCGCCGATGCCCGATCATTTCTACGTTTACCCCGCCTACCTCGGCCGGGGCCGCTCCCGCGCCGCGGGCCGACGGGTCGGGGCCGAGGAATCGGTCGCCGACCTCTCCGCGGAGGAAATCGTCCAAGCCGCGCGAAGACTCGGTTACACTGCGGTCGTCGAGACCGACAAGAACTACCCCCGGGACGCCGGGGCCTACGCCGGACGTGTCAAGGTGACGAAGCGCGCGGGGACGACGAAAGCCCGCTTCCTCCACCAGCTGAGCGCCGAACTCCACGCGCGGCGGCCGGCCGCAGGGGCCCGGTAGATGGAGGAGCCGGGGACCGTCTACTTCACTGGGACCGCCGGCGCGGGAAAGACGAGCCTGTGCCGTTCCTTTGCCGAATGGGTCCGCTCCTCCGGGTACGACGCGACGGTCGTCAACCTCGACCCCGGGACGGAATCGGAGGCCGAGGGAATCGACGTCGATATCCGGGAATGGGTCCGCCTCGCCGATATCGAGGAGGAGTACGGCCTCGGACCCAACGGGGCGCAGGTCGCCGCCGCCGACATGATCGCCCTCAAGATCTTCGAGGTCAAGCAGGCGGTCCAGGAGCTGAAGGCGGACTACGTGCTGGTCGACACCCCAGGCCAGATCGAGCTGTTCGCCTTCCGCGAGGCGTCGAAGGCGATCGTCGACGCGCTGAGCGGCGACCGGTCGGTCCTCGCGTTCTTGTTCGATCCGTCCCTCGCCCGGACTCCCGGCGGGTTCGTCTCCCTTGTGATGCTCAGCGCGACGCTCGAGTTCCGATTTCGGCTTCCGCTCGTCAACCTCCTGGCGAAGTCGGACGCACTCT
The DNA here is from genome assembly GCA_030038895.1 of Thermoplasmata archaeon. Taxonomy (GTDB): domain Archaea; phylum Thermoplasmatota; class Thermoplasmata; order Lutacidiplasmatales; family UBA184; genus Lutacidiplasma. The sequence goes on along the minus strand of JASHQX010000030.1, from coordinate 4,381 downwards.
CGCCCGAACAGCTCACCGAGGTGCTCGGTTGGTCGGACGAGCCCGGACGGCTCTACGATGCCGTCACGAGCGAATCCCCCACGCCCGACGTGCAGCTCTCGACGGAGCTCTTCCGCGCGATCGAGGCGATGGGCCCGCTGGTCGGTCTCCTGCCGACCTCGGCAAAGGAGGGGACCGGTCTCGAGCCGCTCTACCAGTCCTGTCAACGGGTCTTCGGAGGGGCGGAGGACCTCGAGCCGTCGCACGCCCCGACGAACGAGTGACCTTCACCCCTCGGTGAAGAACAGCCCCATCCCGGCCGACGCCGCCTCGTCCTCGTCCTTGAACCGGCGATAGAGCGCCTCCCCCTCCGAGGCGGGGAGTCGCGTCCCCACCGGGGTGAGGAGCTCCTCGGCCCGGCGCACCGCGGCCTCGGACCCCTCGATGAGGACGTAGAGTGTGTCCGACGGTCCCCCCATCGCGCTTGCCTCGCGGACCTTCTGGCTCTGGCGGGAGACGAGGTCGTCCTTCAGAACCGCATCGAGCTCGGTGCGTTTCGCCGTACCGACCGAAAAGAGGATGTACGTCATGCGGCCGGGCGACCCCGTTCGTCTATATGGTGTTGCTCCGGGTAGTCTAGTCGGCCCCCGGCCCTCCGCACCATGTACGTCAGTACGATCGAGTCGCCGATCCTCCTCGTGGGGGTTGCCCATGTGGTCGATCTGACCGAGCCTCTCCGCAGGGTGCTCGGGGAGCGACCGCTCGACGGGGTGGCGGTCGAGCTGGACGTTGAACGGGCCGATGCCCTACTCCGGTCGCCGGGGGGTCCCGAGCGTCGGAGGTCAGGTCCTCTCTTCGTCCGGTTCTGGAGCGTGATCCAGCGTCGGCTGGGCTCGGAGATCGGAGGAGGAACCCCGGGGGCGGAGATGAAGGCCGCGGCTTTGATCGCCCGGGACCGTCACCTTCCCCTGTTCCTGATCGACGATCCGCTCCGAACGACGATCGTGAACCTCGTTCGAACGATGCCGTTCAAGGAGCGGGTCCAGCTGCTCTTCGGTGCGTTCGTCGGGCTATTCGTCCCCGCCCGGGTCGTCGAGCGGGAGATCGATCGATACGTCGTTGCCCCCACGGACTACACCGAACAGCTCCGCCAGGCCAGCCCGACCCTCGCGCGCGTCCTCATCGATGACCGGAACGAGCACATGGCCGACCGTCTCGTCCAGCTGCGGGGGCGCGGGTACGGCCGGATGGCTGCCGTGGTCGGGGACGCGCACGTGACCGGTCTCAAGAACGCCCTCGGGCGCCGGGGCGTGCCGACCGAAACGGTGACGTTCGGAGAGCTTCGGGGACTTACAGCATCGAGACCGAGCCCTTCGTAGCCTCGTCCACGGCGTGGGCGAAGGCCTCGGCGAGCCGGGTGAGCTCGGGGCCCCGATGGCCCTCGATCTCACCGGCATCGGATTCGGCCGAGATCGAGGGTTCGACGGGGAGGTGCCCGAGAACGGGGATACCGTACTCCTCTCCGACCCGGTCGACGTGGCTCGGACCGAAGAGTTCGATTCGTGTCGAGCAGTGGGGACACGTGATCCACGCCATGTTGTCGATGACGCCGAGAAGCGGGACGTGGAGCTCGCGGGCCATGTTCATCGCCTTCTTCACGATGAGCGCGGCGAGGTCCTGGGGGGTCAGGACGAACAGCATCCCGTCGATCGGGATCGTCTGGAAGACGGTGAGGGGGACGTCGCTGGTCCCCGGCGGCATGTCGATGAGAAGGTAGTCGAGGGTTCCCCAGTTCACGCCGCCGAAGAACTGGGTGATGAGGCGGGTCACGAGCGGCCCCCGCCAGATGACCGGGGTCTGCTCGTCCTCGACCATGAACTGGGAGGAAACGACGGATATCCCGGAGCGGGAGACCGCCGGCTCGATCCCTTCGCCGCGATCCTGGAGCGGACCGGTAAGACCGAAAAGCTTCGGGATCGACGGGCCCGTGACGTCCGCGTCGAGGACCCCCACCGAGTGGCCCTCGCGTCGAAGCTCGACCGCGAGGAGCGCAGTGACGGAGGACTTTCCGACCCCGCCCTTACCGCTCCCGACCGCGACGACGTGGCGGATGCCCCCTTTGTCCATTCGCTGGAGGATCCCGCGGCCCGCCGGGGCCGGTCGAGAGCGGGACGCCCCGGACGAGGGGGGCATCGACGCCGGAACACTGCCGGACGGGTCTGGTTCGGCGTTCATTCGACATCGAACGGGGGTGTGGCTATATAACGGGCCGCCCGTGCAAAAAACGGTCCTGTGAAATTTCGATGAGCAGCACGACCCTCTCTGATCTGAACGAGCTGTTTCGCCCATCTTCGATCGCGGTGGTCGGCGCGTCGAACAAGCCCGGCAAGGTGGGTACCAGCCTCTTCAGAAACATCCTGGAGGCCGGCTTCCAGGGGGTCGCGTATCCCGTCAATCGGTCCGCCAAGAGTGTCTCCGGTGTCCGTTGCTACCCGGACGTGGAATCGCTGCCGGAGGCGCCCGAACTCGCGGTTGTGATCGTCCCTGCCCCGACCGTGCCGGACCTAGTCGACCAGCTCGGGAAGGTCGGGACGAAGGGACTCGTCATCATCACCGCGGGGTTCCGCGAGGTGGGCGAGGCCGGCGCGGCGCTCGAGGAAGACGTAGTCCGCCGCGCGTCGAAGTATCACATGTCGATTGTGGGGCCAAACTGCTTCGGCATCATTAACACTCACCCGGACGTAGGCCTGAACGCCACATTCTCGGAGGGAATACCCCCCCGCGGCAACATCGCGTTCGTCTCACAGAGCGGGGCGCTCGGCGCGGGCATCCTCGCCTACGGCAGAGCCCAGCGCATTGGGTTCTCCCGCTTCGTTTCGGTCGGCAATCGCGCCGGCGTGGATGAGAACGATCTCCTCTACGCTCTCGGACGGGACCCCTCGACCAAGGTGATCCTCCTCTACGTCGAGAGCCTCGCGAACGGCCGCCGTTTCCTGGAGACCGCGCAGGAGGTTACGGAGATGAAACCGGTCCTCGTGATCAAGAGCGGCCGTACCCCGGCGGGGGAGCGGGCCGCGAAGAGCCACACGGGGTCACTCGCCCAATCCGGCCGCGACCAGCTCTTCGACTCGCTTTTCGCCCAGTCCGGGGTCCTACGTGCCGACACTCTCGCCGATCTTTTCCGCACGGCGAAGATCTTTTCGAGCGACCTGAAGATCGACGGGCCGCGAGTTGCAATCCTCACGAACTCCGGCGGTCCGGGGATCGTCGCGGCCGACGCGGCGATCCGCAGCGGTCTCGAGCTGCCCCCACTCGCGCCAGAGGTCCGGGCCGCGCTTACCCCGCGCCTGCCGTCGATTGCCACGGTTTCCAACCCCCTCGACATGACGGCCGAAGTCCCCCCGGAGACGGTCCGAGAGATCTTCGCAACGTTGCTCGCATCGCCCGAGGTCGACGGAGGGGTCCTCATCGCGACCACGGCCGCGCACTTAAGCGGCCGCGAGATGGCTCAAGCGGTCCTCGCCGTCAAGTCCCGGACGGACAAGGCCGTCGTCGCGTGCCTCTTCGGACTGACCGACCTTTCGAACGAGGTCACGTTCCTCGAGGAGCATGGGGTCCCCGCGTACACCTTTCCGGAGGAGGCGGTCCAAGGGCTCGGGAGCCTGGCCCGGTACCGCGCCTGGAGGGCCCGGCCGCGGGCGCCGGTACGGGTGTTCCCGGTGGATCAGCCGGCCGTGGCCGCGACCCTCGAGTGGGCCCGTTCGGCCGGAACTTCCGTGCTGCCCGAGTACGCCGCGCGATCGCTTCTCACAGCGTACGGGATACCCTTTCCCACCGTGACCCGGGTCACGACGATCGAAGGAGCCTTGAGCGCGGCGCACGAGATGGGGTACCCGGTCGTCCTCAAGGTGGCGTCCCCGGACATCTCGCATAAGACCGACGTCGGGGGGGTGACGGTAGGGATCGAGGACGCGAACGGCCTCCGCCTCGCTTGGGACCGGATGCGCCAGTCGCTGGCGGCCAGAGCGCCGACCGCCCGGATCGACGGGTTCGAGATCGAGACCGAGATTCGCGGGGCCAAGGAGGTCCTGATTGGCGTTCAGCGGGATCCGACGTTCGGGCCGATTGTTGTGTTCGGCCTTGGCGGGATCTACGTGGAGGTGATGCGGGACGTCACGTTCCGCCTCGCCCCCCTCCGTCCGCTCTCCGCCCAGAGGATGATTGAGTCGGTCAGGTCGTTCGCGATCCTCAAGGGCGTCCGGGGCGAGGCTCCGAGCGATCTGCCGGCGCTCGAGGAGGCACTCCAGCGGATCTCCCAGCTCGCGGTCGAAGTGCCGGAGATCCAAGAGCTCGACATCAACCCGATGCTCGTCCGCGCCTCCGGTAAGGGGGTCGTCGCGGT
>JASHQX010000029.1 GCA_030038895.1 Thermoplasmata archaeon | reverse complement strand
CGAAATCGAGGGCGCGACTCTGACACCGCCCCCGCTCCTCCTGAGTGTCACGGGAGTGACGCAGGGGACGGTAACGCTCGCATGGACCGGCACCCCAGGGAACGCCTCCTCCCTTCAGATTCGGATGGGCCCGGCCCCCGGGAACCTCACCTCGGTCGCTTGGCTGACGCCCGAAACCGTCATCTTCACCGAGACGGGCCTAGCCCCGGCCACGACGTACTGGTTCGAGGTGGTAGCCTACGCGAACTCGACCAGTGTGGGATCGTCGGGTCCCGGCCCGATCTCGTACCCCACGTACTCGAACGTGATCCGCGCGGCGACCACCGCGGCGCCGAACATGATCCTCCTGGTGGTCTCGGACCCCGTTGTATGGGGCGCCGGGCTCCTCGTTGCGGGAGCGATCGGGCTCATAGCCGGACGATGGCGGCCCAGGACTCGGGGTCCGGCTCAAGGCTAGTCGCGCCGCCGATCGCGGGGAACGCCCGCGTTTCCCCGTCCGGCTCGTCAGTGACTCCAGGGCAGGGCCTCGATTGAGGGCTGCCCGTCCCAGGTGTACTCCGAAAAGCAGGTGATGAACGCGATCGCGGAGAGGCGTTCGGTCTGAGACGCGAAGAGGGTCGTGGTCCCGTTGGCGGCGAACGAGGCGATCCCGTGGTTCACACCTCCGATGACGAACCCCTGACCGGAGAAGTTCTGGAGGTCGCTCGCTGGGAACGCCTCGAGCGCACCGGAACTATAGTTCGCTACGAACAGCACGTCGTGGTTCGGGCCAAATGTGCACTTCGGTGTGATGCACCCATCACTCGGAGTCCAGTCGCTCAGGCTCCACCAGTGGTGGGATAATGAGGAGGGAAACGCGACACCGTTCGCATCGGTCCAGTTCGCGACGATCGACATCGTACCGTTCGGAGTGATCGCCTCCACATGGCCCTTCTTTTTCTCCGCGACCATGAGGTCTCCGCCGTACGAGCCGAAGCCGATGGGTGCGACCGCGGGTCCGGCAATGTACGTGTAAAGTTCCGTCAGGAGAGTAACATTTCCGGTCGCGTTCACCAGCCAGATCTTCCCTTCGGAACTACTGGTCACGATGAGACTGTGATTGAACAACCCCACTTGATCGTAGGCGAGTCCCAGGTTCTCGGACGCCACGTTCGGGACCGGGAATTTCGCGATTGGGGTGACGACACTTCCTCCCCCCGTGATCTCGTAGAGCACGCCGGCAACCACGTCGTAGAGCGCGAGAGTCAGCTGCTTATGGCAGGGCGAGCAGCCGGTATGCCCCCATTCGCCCACCAGTCCCCCTTCGCCGGTCGCTTCGGCGACGGCGAGGTTCGGACCGAACTCGTAGGTACAATTCAAGGCCGGAGCGACCACGAGCGAACCCTCGTCACACGTCGCGTTGCCGACGGGTACCGTCGCATAGACCGAGACGTTGCCCCAAGGAGAGATCGCGTAGATCTGGGAACAGTTCGTCACACCTTGAGCGAAAACGACGGATGGGGTCGCTGCGATCGCGTCGATGAGAGGGATCGTCGCGAGGTCCGAATGGGGCTCCGGCGGAGGGGTCGCGGTCGCGGCGACCGTCCCCGTCCCGAGGACGAGGATGGCCAGAATGGCGACCGCCCCCGCCGGGGCGATAACTCGAGCCCTTAGCCAGTTCGATCCCGCTAACCTCAGCCCTCTACGCACCTGCCCGCCAACCATAACTTATCCCCGGTTCTCTACTCCGTTCCGGACTCCTTCCGGGGACAAGGGGAGTCGGCCGGCCGCCACCTGCGCATCGACGCAGGCTCGCGTACCGCTCGATCCATTCGCCTCGATCGTCCCTCCCCGGCCCGAAACGACGTAGGTTAGGGAGCGAAGGCCTTGAAGTATAACAACCTTCGCTCGCGGGAGGGGTGGGTCTACATTAACGAGCGAACGAGCGGATCGGTCGGCCTAGCTGGCCTCTCATGACCCCCCCTCGCCATCGCCTCACCGTCCTGTCAGCTCCCTGAGCGAAAGCCCGCGATTCCCCCTTCGCTCTCGCCTCGGTCCCGTGCTCGCGAGGTTATACGCCATTTCCATACACATTTATACGTGAATCCCGCGTACTTCCGGTGAGAGGATTTCGAATGGCATCGTCTCGGGTGCGGCAGCGTACGGTTTACCTAGTGACAGCGGCACTGGTCGCTTGCCTGATCGGCGGCTATGCGATGGCCGCCTTCTCGACTGGGGGAGTGAATCACAGCCAGCAGGGCTCTCAGACGACCACGGTCGGACCCATCGAGGGCCTTACGTTCGTCTCGACAAACCTGACAGAGATCTCGATCTCTCCTAGCGCGACCTGCCCGTCCATCGCGCCGTGTAATCTCTCGGCGTCCGGCTTCGCGAGCTGCGTGGGGGGCTTCGCCGTCTCCTTGACTTGCGGCGTCACGGACTTCGTCGAAGAGATCAATCTTACCACTACGACGAGCTCCCTACCGGGAACAGTGCAGCTCACCGTGTTCGTGACCGGTACCCCGACGGGTGACTCGTCGCCGATTACGGTGGCCTGTCCCTCGACATACTACTTCGAAGGCACGGGCGCGCCCACGACCGTTCACACTATCACACTCGATTTCGACGTGGGCAGTGTGGCCCTCGGCGGACCCGGGGCGGTTACCTCCGTCACGGTTATCGGGAACGTGCTGTAAGATCGTCGGGAACCGCGGGTCGCGCCGTGACCGCTGCGCGCGAGCACGGCCCGGTGGCAAACCGTTGTCGCTGAGCGGGGGCGTCCCAAAGCAGATGGAGGGGGACGCCTAGTGTATGATGGAGAGCATGGCCGCCGGGCCAACTACCACGCTGACTGGAGTGGCTTTCACTTCCGACCGTGAAAGTCCGGCACGGGCCTCACTCGGAGG
>JASHQX010000028.1 GCA_030038895.1 Thermoplasmata archaeon | reverse complement strand
CCGACCCGCCGTTGATCGTGCGCCTTCTCCGCAAGCCGGATCGCCTCGGAGAACTGCGTCTCGGCCGTCTCGAACCGCTCGGGGGTCATCGGGGGCCCGGCGAACATCACGCCGATGAAGAGGTGGGTGTGCGCGGCCTCGCGGGCGTCCCCGAGCTCCTCAAGGATCCGGGCGGCTTCGCGCGCCTCGGCGACCGCCCGCTCGGTCTCCCCCGTCATCGCGAGCGCGTTGGCGGTCCGGGCCCGGCTGAGCGCGCTCGCGCGATCGTTCCCCGTCGCATGGGCGATGCGGAACTCTTCGGCGTGCGCGGCGAGGCTCTCGGCGTACCGTCCCTGGTAGTAGAGCGCCTCGCCCCGCAGGCGGTGGAGCGCGAGAGCGACGAGCGGGTGGAGCGAGAGGTCGACCGATCGGAGCACTTTCTCGGTCGTCTCGCCGGCCGCGCGCCACTCCCCCTGGTCGGACTGGATCTGGGCGATGTAGAGCTCGGCCATCGCGCGGATCGGCGGGGAGATCCGCTTGCCGGTGCCGCGTCGCTTCAGGTACTCCCGGAGGACCCGCTCGGCCTCCTTGAATTCGCCGAGGTGGTCGACCTCCTGCGCGAGCTCGATGACGAGCGCCGCCTCCCCGTCCGCGTCGTCGGGATGGAGCCGGCGGAACCCCTCGAGCGTCCGTTCTAGGTGCGCGCGGGCCGTCTCGTGCGCGTAGACCCGTTCGGCAATCTCGGCGGCCGCTCGATTGTACTGGACGCTCTTCTCGTCGACCTTGCCGAGGTAGAAGTGCTGGGCGAGGGCGTAGATCGTCCCGATGTCAGCGCTCCCCGACGCCTCGAGCGCCTCGCCGGCGCGGCGGTGGAGGAGACGGCGACGGCTCTCGGTGAGCTGACCGTAGACCTCGGCGCGCGCCCGGTCGTCCGGGAACGCAAGCACCTCCCCGGCCCGCTCGAGCAGGACGCCGTGTCCGACCAGTCGATCGAGCGACTCGGTGAGCCGCTCTTCCTCCTCCCCGCTCGCCTTCAAAAGGACCGGGAACGGGAACTCCGGGCCGAGGACCGACGCGACCGCGAGGGTCCGCTGGTCGTCCTCGCCGAGCGGGGCCGCCTCGGATGCGGGTCCCGGCCCGGGAGGAGGAGCGGCCTCCTCCTTCCCCGGCGGGGTCGCCGGCCAACGCCGGTCAAACTGCTCGAGGAGGAGCGGATTCCCGCCGGTCTCGGAGTACCGTCGAGCGACCTCCTCGGGAGAGAAGTCGCGCTCGGGCTCGCGCCAATGGAGGTAGTCCGCGACCTCCGACGAGGTGAACGGGCGTAGGTTCGTCCGGCGCGCGCGGACCGCGGCCTCGAACGACTCGAGGCGCGCCCGGCGCGAGCCCGTCAACGCCTCGAACGGACGGGACGTCGCGAGGACCCAGAACGGCCGGTCCGAGAGCCGGGCCGACAGGAACTCGATCGCCTCGAGCGAGAGGTCGTCGCTGCGGTGGAGGTCCTCGAGCACCAGGACGGTCGGGCCGTGCCGCGTGACATCGAGGAACTGCTCGACGATGTCGGACCAGAGCGGCTCGCGGGCGAGCTCCCCCCGCTCGTCGGCTTCCTGGATCTCGGAGAGGATCCGCTCCTCGATCCTTAGGGGGCTCGCGGAACCGAGGTCATGGAGACGTGGGGCGAAGCCGATGAGCACGCTCGCCGCGGCGTCGCCCCCGGCAAACGACTCGGCCGGCGCGCGGCCGAGGTCCCGGACGCTCTCGATCGCGGAGCGGATCAGGCTGAGAGGAGGGGGAACGTCGAGCGGAGGGGCCCGGCCGAGAAGCACCTGGGCCCCGCGGCCCCGGAACTCCCGGACGAGCTCGGCGACGAGCGTCGACTTCCCCGTGCCCGTCGCACCGATGAGGAGGGTGACCCCTCCGCTTCCGGCGCGCGCGTCCTCGAACCGGCGGTGGAGCGCCTCCACCGCCTCCATCCGGCCGAGGAACGGACGTCCGTTCCCGACCTCGGCCGCCATCGCCCTACTGGGGGAATGGGGTCCTCCCACTATTTACGCTGCGCGCGCGGCGCGGCGAGGAACGGGAGCGGGACAACTCGGGCCGGGACCTCCCGGCCGCGGAGTTCGAGCGCTACGGTGGTGCCCGGCGCCGCGAGCTTGGGGGGCAGGTAGGCGAGGGCGATCCCCTTGCCGAGGGTCGGGGAGAGCCCGCCGCTCGTCGCCTGGGTGACAACCGCGCCCTCCGAGCGAACCGGGGTCCCGTGCCGCGGAATCGCGCCCGGTTCCGTGACCTCGAGTCCCGAAAGCCTGACCGCCGGACCCTCCGCGTGTTCTTTGTCGAGGCGCGGGCGCCCGACGAATTCGTGGTCGAGGTCAACGAAGCGGTCCTGCCCGGCCTCGATCGGCGTGTGGTCGCGGTGGAACTCCTGACCCGAGAGGAGGTAGCCTTTCTCGAGGCGGAGGGTGTCGCGCGCGCCGAGGCCGACCGGGACCGCCCCGGCCGAAAGGAACCGCTCGGCGAGGCCGTCCGCGGTCTCGCTGCGGACGAACAGCTCGTAGCCGAGCTCGCCGGTATAGCCCGTGCGGCTCACGAGGATGTGATCGGCGAGCGCGCCCGGGAACGGTAGGCCGAGCCGCCCGGAGCGCTCGCCCCGCCCCCGCTCGGCAGGGAAGAAAGCGACATGGTAGAACGCGAGCTCGCCCAGATCCCAGCCGAACTCGCGCTCGAGGAGCTCGCACGCCTTCGGCCCCTGAAGGGCGAGCAGAGCGACCGGCCCGTTCCACCGGGCGATCTTGGTGTCGGGCGGGCGGTGCTGCCGGAGGATCTCCTCGATCTCGTCCGCGCGGCTCGCGTTCGGGACGACCACGTACGACCGGGTCAGCTCGTCTCCCCGGTCGATGCGGCTGATGAGGAGGTCATCGACGATGAACCCGCTCGCCTCGAGGAGGAAGGTGTACCGGACCTGTCCCGGCACGAGGGAGGGGACGTTCGCGACCGTGCGCCGGGCGAGGAGCTCCGCGGCGTGGCCTCCCTCGACGGTGAGGATGCCCATGTGCGAGACGTCGAAGAGCCCCACGCTGCTCCGCACGGCCTGGTGCTCGGCGAGGATGCTCGTGTAGTAGAGCGGCATCTCCCAGCCGGCGAACGGCACGAGATGTGCGCCGTGGCGCCGGTGGAAGTCGATGAGCGCGGTGCGTCGCAGGCTCGGCGCGGGGGCGGCAGGGGGGTTCGATGCGGTGCTCATGTGAGGATCTCCTTCAGTCGGCCGAGATCGATCGCGTGGCGGACCTCGAGGGCGATCCGGCGGCCGGTGCTCATCGGCGCCCGCCACAAGGCGTTGCCGTACGGGTGCCCGATTCCGAGGTGGATGTTCGTCCCGCCCCCGATCCGTGCCGCGACGTCAAAGACGGTTGGCCGTCCGTCCGAGTCGAGGCACGTCTGCAGGCAGAACGCACCGAGGATCCCCGGCGGGTAGGCGTCGCGCGAGGCGTCCACGAACTTCTCTCCGAGCCGGAAGACGTCTTCGAGGATCGACTCGCGGACTGTCAGCGTGCCGTGACCGACCACGGTGTACACCGGGACGCGGGCGGCCTCGTTAAGCTCGAGCTGCTGAGCGGCCGGCAGGCGGACGAGTCCGTCGAGGCTGCTCTCCCGGCGCTCGTCGACCCCGAGGAGCTCGAGCCCCTCGGAGCGGGGGAGGAGGGGTGTGAAGAAGAAGTTGAAGTTGAACACGGGCCCGATCACGTACTCCTCGATCCGCGCGGTCGCGAGGTCGTCGGCGGTGATCGTCCCCTGCGCGATCAGCTGGTTGCTCTTCCGCCGGAACTCCTCCGGGTTCGCGGCCGTGAAGAACCCTCGCTCGAGGCGTCGCTTCGCATGCGGCAGCTTCACGATCACGAGCCGGTCGATCTCGCCCGGGGAGGTGATCGCACGCGGGATCGGGATCCCCGCGCGGGCGAGCAGCGTGTAGTAGTTCTCGCGCTCGCTCCGCTCCTCGATGCGGAGCATCGTCCGCGCCCCGATGATCGGGACCCGTAGCTCGCTCTCGATCGTCACGAGCGGCACGTATGAGGAGAGCGCGCGGTTCGGCACGAGCAGCACGCCATGGCGGCGCATCCGCTCCTGGACCTCGGGCGATGCGATATCGGCGAACTTGGAAAACGTCCAGACGTCGTCGATGCACCCGCGGCGCCGGAGGCCGGCGGGGCTGCGGATCGTCCGGAAGTAGCGGGTGTACGTCGCGTCGCGGCCGGCCTGGGCGAGGACGAGGCTCGGGAACCCCTCGGTGACCGCGCCGTCCGCGATATCGATCGCCGAGTGAGAGCCGACCGCCCCGATCACGGGGTTTCGGGGGTACTCGTCGACCAGGTCCCGGACATCGGCGAGCGGGAGGGCCATCGCCCGGTCCACGTCAGACGAGCTTAAGTCCCCGCGCCACCCGCTCGGGAGAAAGGGGGAGCTCGGTCACGTGCGCCCCGCAGGCGTCACGCACGGCCGAGGCGATCGTCGCGGGAACCGGGATGATCGGGGGCTCGCCGAGCCCCTTCGCACCGAACGGGCCCGCACCGGGGAACCCCTCCACGAACTCGATCTCGATTGGCGGGACCTCGCCGAGGGTTGGGATGCGGTAGTCGAGGAGGCCCGCGTTCAAGAGGCGCGCGTCGTCCGACCAGATCGACTCCTCGGTGAGCGCCGTACCGAGGCCCATCGCGACCCCGCCCTCGACCTGCGCCCGGGCGCTCGGGAGGTCGATGACCACTCCCGCATCGTGGAACGCCGCGTACCGCACCACTCGGACCGAACCCGTCTCGGGGTCGACGGCGACCTCAGCGACGTGCGCGGCCCCGGTGAAGTCGGTGAAGGCGTAGAACGTTCCATCCCGGACGAGGTGCTCGTCGATCTCCCCGCTCTTTCCATAGTGCTTGCCTTCGGCCGCGATCCCACCGACGCGCGCCTCCTCTTCGGTCCAGATCTCTGACACCGGGCGCCGGGTCGTCCCATGGACGGCGACGATCTCGCCGTCCCGAACCTCGAGGGTGGCCGGGCCAGGGGCGGAGAGGCGCTCGCCGAGCGTACGAAGGAGGGCGACCGCTGCCTCGTCCACCGCGCGGCCGAGGGCGCCGACGGTCCGGCTCCCGAAGACCCCGGCATCGTACGGTGCGCGGGAGGAGTCCCGGTACTCCACCCGGACGCGCTCGATGGGGAGGCCGGTCCGGCGCGAGGCGACCTGCGAGAGCCCGATGAGGACGCTTCCACTGCCGATCTCCCGTTCCCCCTCGATGATCGTGAGCTCGGTCGGCGATAGGCACAGCCGTGCTTCCCCGCCCGCCCCCGTGCTCGTCGACCAGAATCCGACGGCGACACCGACCCCGTGACGGGCGGGAGCGGCCTGTCGCCAGCGGGTCGCCGTTGCCCGGGCGCGCTCGAGGGCGGCGGGAAGGCCGAAGGGGGTGACCCGTTGGCCGAACGGGGTTCGGTCCCCCTGCCTCCACAGGTGCCTGGCCTTGAACTCCACTGGATCGACCCCGACCTCACGGGCCACGGACTCGAGGTGAGATTCGACCGCGAACGTGGCCTGGGGGGCGAACGGGGCGCGGTGAGGCCCGAGCGGAGGCTTGTTCGTCCGAACGGCGTACCCCTCGACCTCGAACGAAGGGGTCCGGTACGGCCCCAGGAGAAACCCGATCGCATAGCCCGTCGCGAAGTCCCGGCCGGGGAGCGACGTCCCGACGTCGAGGAGGAGGCGGACCCGACGCGCGACGATCTCCCCGGCCGTCACCGCGGTCTCCATCCGGATCACGGAGGGGAGCGTCGACCGGCCGAGGCGGAACTCCTCCGCGTAGCTGAGCGCGAGCCGGACCGGCCGGCCCGACGCGCGCGCGAGCAGAAGGGCGTACGGCTCGAGGAGGGCCGCGCCTTTCCCCCCGAACCCTCCTCCGACCCAGGTCCCGTCGACGACGATCGACGTCTCGGGGATCCCGAGGATCGAAGCGGTGTCCTCGCGCGCACCGAACGGGCTCTGGGTCGACGACTGGACCCGCCAGACGCCGTCCCTAACCTCGGCGACGCACGCGTGGGGTTCCAGCGCGACCTGGTGGATGCCGGCGGTGCGGTACGTTTCCGCGACAACCGTCTCCGCCTCGTGGAACGCGCGCTCGACCTCGCCCTTGCGGGCGTGCACGTGCGCCGCCACCCGCGACGGGTCTTCGATACGGGACGACGGCCACTCCGGGAAGAGCTCGTCGAGGTCTCCCGCGATCGGGAGTGGGTCGACCTCTACGCGGACCGCCCGTGCGGCCTCGCGGGCGAGCGCCCGGGACGGGGCCGCGACCGCGGCGATCGGCTGGTGGCGGTACGTCACTTCCTCCCGGGGGAACGGCGGCCGCTCGGGGTCTCCCATCCGGTGCTCGACAAGCCCCGGCACATCGTCGGACGCGATCGCGACGACGCCGGGATGGGCGCGGGCGGAGGTCAGATCGAGCGAGCGGATCCGGCCGTGTGCGACCGGCGAGAGGACGAGCGCGCCCCAGAGCATCCCCGGCACCTCAAGGTCGGTGCCGAAGATCGTGCGGCCGGCGATCTTGTCCGGTCCATCGGGCCGGGGCGCGACGGTCATGCGAGCGCCTCCCGCGCGCTCCGCACGGCCCGCACGATCGCCGCATAGCCGGTGCACCGGCAGAGGTTCCCTCCGAGATCCTCGAGGAGCTCACCGAGCGGGATGGACGAGCCTCCCTCGCGCAACAGACCGGTGAGCGCCATCACGAACCCCGGTGTACAGTATCCGCACTGTAGTGCACCGGCCGCATCGAACGCAGCGCGGACCTTCTCGCCGACCGGGTCCCCCTCGAGTCCCTCGATCGTGGTGATCGATGTGCCCTCGGCATCGTGCGTGAGGGTCAGACAGGAAAGGGCGGGGCGGTCGTCCCGCAGTACCGTGCACGCCCCGCATCCTCCGGTACGACACCCCTCCTTCGTCCCCTTGAGGCCGAGCCGCCAGCGCAGTGTATCGAGTAGCCGCTCCTCCGGCGGAACGCCGGCAATCGCCATCGATCGGCCGTTGATGGTGAGGTGGACGGAGGGTTCGGTCATCGTCCCCCCGACCCCGCCCGGATGGCTTGGACCGCGCGTTGGAGGAGGGGGCGGACGAGCTGGCGGCGGTACGCCTCGGAGGCCCGCCGGTCCGCCACGATCGGGGCATGCGCGGCGAGGGCGTCCGCGGCGCGGGCCACCGCCTCTGGACCCGGTTCGGGGCCTCCGAGCGCCTCCTCCGCCTCGGGGACGAGGAGGGGACGTGGAGGGAACCCCGAGACTGCGACCCGCCAGGCGGAGCGAGCGGCGGAGAACGCGACCGCGACCGCCATGTGCGAGATGTCGTGGAACGGCCGCACCCGCTGCCAGAGGTACGCCGAGGGACGGGCCTCGGGGATCCGGATCGAGCGAATGAGCTCCCCGGGGGCGAGCGCGGTCCGGCGCGATCCGAGTACGAACCGATCGACGTCGATGCGGCGCTCGCCCGACGGACCCAAAAGGTCGACCTCGGCATCGAGCACGAGGAGGATCGGGATGAGATCGGACGCGGGCGCCGAGCGGCCCAGGTTCCCGCCGAGCGTGGCCTGATGGCGGAGCGCGACGCTCCCGACCGCCCGCACCGCCGCGTAGAGCCCGGGGATACGGCGGCGGACCTCGGGGTCGGTTTCGATCGCCCTCAGCGGCAGCGTGCTCCCGATCGTGAGCGACGGGCCGTTCCAGTCGAGCGTTCGCCAGGGGAGGCGGCGCAACGACACGACCCGTCGGGGACCCACACGGCTGTCCTCGAGGTCGAAGAGAAGGTCGGTCCCTCCCGCCAGCACCACGGCCTCGCCGGGACCCGCTGCGCGGAGCTCGGCGATCGCCTCGTCGGGGCTCGCGGGAGCGACGACGGCGAACGGGGCCATCGGCGCGCCGCACCGCGCCGTCCGCGCTTATGGTTTCGCGCCTGAACCGGGCCCGGCGACCGCGTTTTTATCCGAGGAGAGGCTTTGGCACTCGGTCTGCATGCCATTCGAACTCGCGTTGCGTTACAGTACTCCCCTTACTCCCATCTCGGACTTCGACGAGGTCCTCCGCGAGTTCCTGCGCCTGGTGGGCTACTTGCCCGAGGGGGAGGAGGGGCGCGGGTCGGAGGGGCCGATCGCGCAGAGCCTGGCGTACCGCCTCGTCCGGGACTGCCTGCTGAGGGATCCGGCGCGACCGTGGTACATCGAGGAGCTGACGGCCGTGCTGAAAACGTCGAAACCGACCGTCTACCGCCACATCAACAAGCTCAAGGCCCTCGATCTGCTGGAGGAGGTGGGAGGGGCGTCGGACGGCAAGGGTCGCAAGGGCTACCGTCTTCGGTACGGGAATCTGGCCCGCGCCTGGGACTTCACCGAAGCGAACGCGCAGAACGCCCTTCGAAGATACCGGGAGACCGTGAATCACTTGCAGACCTTGGTCGAGCAGCGGCCGCCGGAATCGACCCCTCGGCTGGTCGCCGCGCCCCGGGGCGCGCGTGAGCGGGGGGGCGGCCGGTGAGCGGCGCCGCGAACGCGTCGGGCAAGCGACCGGCGATCACCCTCACGCCGGGCTCCCGGGTCCATCTGAGGTCCGCGGGACCGGACGACGAGGCGATCGTCTCGACCGGGATCTTCCGGGGGCTCGTCTCGATCGGCGGAGACAACGCGCTCGCGATCGAGCTCGAGGGGGCCGACGGAGACGAGAAGGGCCGTGTGCGGCTCGTTCCGATCCCGGCGCTTCTCGCGATCGACATCCTCGAGGCAGCGAAGCCGGAAGAGGAGAAGCGGAGCGAGCCGACGACCTCGGCGAACTACTTCCGCTAGCCGACCTGGGACGGGCTTGCTGGGAGATCCGTCGCGGTCCTCGCGCGATTTCGAACCCAGGTCGTTGGCTCCGAAGGCCAACAGGATAGTCCAGACTACCCCACAAGCCCGACGGTCGTTGGGAGCGCTCCCGAGCTATTTGTCCGTTCCGCGGGACCGGGTCAACCGGTCCCCTTCCCCGGCGGGCGGGACCGGAACGAGTCGAGGGTCGTCTGGGCGCTCGCTCCCGGGAAGAGGGTCGCGACCGAGTCGGCAAGGAGATCGATCCGCTGGCGCACGTACGGGGTGATCCCGGGGATCCCCCCGAGGCGCTGGGAGAGCGGGAGGTACTTACGCACCGACGCCTCGTAGACGGTCGAGAGGAGCTCGCCGTCGCACCGGGCGCCGCCCGGGCCTTCGGCGTCACACCGTCCCGAGAGCGGCGGACGGCGGTACGTTGCCCCGCACGCCTTGCACCGGAACTTCTGCGTCGCGTAGCTCTTCAAGTTCCCCATCACGTCGGGCAGGAAGTGCGCGTTCAGGACGAGCGTCACTGCCTCGGCGAGATCGACCGCGCGGATCTCGGTCGCGAGGAGCGTCGACCGCTCGACCATCTCCGCCATCGATCGGCCCTCGCGGTAGGCCGACCGGACCGGACCCCCCGCGATTCGTCGCGTGTCGTGGGTGAAGCGGTAGCCGCTCAGCGCGCCCGCGGTCCCGAGGCGGCGGCCGACCCGGTCGAGGAGGGCGTCGACCTCCTTCGCGGACCGCCGCTCGGCTGCGGCGCGGTAGAGCGCGAGCGGATAGTGCGAGCCGATGTCGAGGTTGTGCGCCTCCTTGTCGACCTCCGTCGGGTCGAGCCGCGTCGTGAGGACGAGCGGCTTGTCCATCAGCGCCCCGCGGCTCTCGGGCAGATAGGCGCGGGAGAAATTCAGGAGCGCGTCCAATAGGAGTGTCACGGAGTCCTCGTCCCCGTCGCAGTTGCGGCGTTTCGCCGCGTGGAAGACCGGGTGCGCGAAGCACGCTTCCGCGTCCGTGAAGCCGATGATGCGCCCCGCGACTCCTCCCGAAGTGTGCGGCGCCAGCGCGATGACGATCTGCCCGAGGAGGTCCTCCGGCCGGTCCGCGCGATAGAACGGATCGAGGTTGTAGAGGCGTACGAGTTCGTCGTCGACGAACTGCGCAAGGCGGGTCAAGTACTCCCCGCACGAGCGCGAGACGACGAGGTCCTGGGGGGCGAGCTCGACGAGCTGCTCCGGGTCGGTAAGGGGGGCGCCGGCCCAGTCCTCGGTGTATCCAATCCTCGAGAGGGTCGCGAGGTCCGTCCCGATCTCGGCGGGCCGGAAGTGGGTGAGCGGCAGGTCGGTAAGGTCGAACCGCGCGGTCCCGTCCTGGTAGACCGATATCGCGTGCGAGGCGCGGAGGATCCCCTTCTCGAGGGTTTCGGGGACCTTTCCCGGCGAGGTGAGGCCCTTGACCCCTTTGACCGCCGGGACCTTCGCGAGGTGGAGCCGGGAGAGCGCCTCGCTCCAGAGCGGGGCAATCGGCAGGGTTTCCGAGATGATCCGCCCGGTCGGCCGGGTATGCGCCCCGCAGGTGCACCGGGTCCAGACGGTCGCGCGCTCGCACTTTGGGCAGACCCGGACCCCGAGGTCGACCTTCGTGCCGTCGCGCATCGTGTTCCGCGCCGCCTCGATGAGCGAGCGGCTCGCACCGCCAGCGAGTCCGACCGGGAAGAGCGCGTGGACATTCGGGTCCATGGATCGTTGGTACGCCTTCTCGGGGCGGCCGACCCGCCCTCCGACCCGCGACGGCGCCCGAGCGCGGACCGGCACGCCGGCGAGCCGGCGGACATAGTCGAGCGCGTCCGTTCCCACCGGGTCGAGCGCGACGCGACGGGACAGGCGGGTCCCATCCCGCGAGAGCCCGAGGCCCCCGACGAGCGCGGCGCTCGGATCGGGTTCCCCGCGGAGGCGGTCCGGCCCGATCGGATAGGAGAGGAAGCCGAGCCGCCCCAAGACCTCCTGCCAGACCGGGTCGGCGGGCATCTCGAGCGCCCCGTCGATCCAGCTCGCCGAACGCTCGACGAACTCGGCGAGGGCCCGGATCTCGGCGGGGGTGAGGTCGTCCCAGAACAAAAGCCAGCGCGGATGCAGGGGGACGCCGGTCGAACGGGAGAGTGCGACGGCCGAGTCGTAATCCGCGACCTCCACCCCCGCCGCGATATCCACCCCGGCGGCCCGCAACTCCTCGAGGTGCCAGTCGAGGGAGTACGCCCCGGGCACGAGGGGGTGGTTGTTCTCCAGGAACTCGCCAAAAGAGACGAGCAGTTCCCCGAGGTCGAGGATCCTACGTACCCGCGGCCGGAGCGCCTCGGCCCGCGTGACGTCGTGGATCGCCGTCACCGTGCCGTCGTCGAGCTCGACGATCGGCCCGTCGACGGAATCGCAGACCGCCATCGCCGCCGCCTTCCCCGGGTACTCGAGCTTGACCTGAGTACCGATCGCCACGAAGTGTTGCAGGATGACCATCGTTGCCGGGTTGACCGCGCACGCGGCGAGGCCGGTCGTCCGGGCCCGGCCATAGACCAGCCGGAACCCCCCGGGTCGACCGGGGTGCGCAAGGACCGGCCGGCCTCCGACCGATTCCTGGAGGTACTTCGGCGTGTGCGCTTCCTCCTCGTCGGTCACCCCGTGACCGAGGTCGCTCAGGAACTCCCACCCGTCGATCCCGAGCTTCTCGACGACCTTCTGGAGCTTCGCGGCCTTCTGGCAGAGGCCCTCCGCGATCACCAGGCACGCCCCGCCACGGATCCCGTTCGTCGGAACGCGCGGAAGGTTGCGGAACGCGCTGACCTCGGCGTCGCCCTCGGTCGCCTCGCCCGAGATCGCGACCGGAACATTGCGGACCACGAGGTCGATCTCCTCGGGGCTGGGGACGTACTGGAGGTGCTGGTGGTACTTGTACAGCGGAATCTCCTCCTTATACCGCCCGACCTCGCCGGGCTCGGGCTCGTACCGGGCGAGGCCGAGGTCG
>JASHQX010000027.1 GCA_030038895.1 Thermoplasmata archaeon | reverse complement strand
GGGCGTGGCTAGCCCGGAGGCTCCCGAGCCGACGGGCGGCGTGCGCCGCTTTCTGAGAGTCCGGACTCGCTAGCTCCGCGATCAGTTTTGCCTCCTCCAGTCCCGGGGAGCCGCTATGCGGAGGGGGCTCGGGCAATGCAGCGTCCTCGCGCGACACGTGGGAAGGACGACTTCGTGCGCCTAAGAGTATGCGCCCGGGCCCAACGGGCGACACGCGGCACCTTCCGCACTTCTCACAAGCCCGGATGGCTTACGTTGGTAAAATCCGAGGGAGGGAGCCACCGGTCGCTCCTCGTCCAAACGCCCCTAACGGGTGAGCGCCCATCTCAGCTTGGGCGTAACCCGCCATTTTGCGTATCGCAAAACGCCCCTACTTTCAAGCGTAGGTTGTAAATCATCCCTCCCCTTGGCTCCCCGAAGGAGCTCGAACGTGGTCGAAGTCGTGGTCCAGCTGGAGAAATGCACCGGATGCGCTCACTGCCGAGATGTCTGCCCAGTGAACGTATTCGAACTGAAGCCTCGCGACCAGTTCCCGGACGTGGTCGACGACCCGGCGGTCGGGGCGAAGTTTCAGTTCCGGGGCGAGAAGTCGCTCGTCATCCACGGACCCGACTGCATCGTCTGCGAGGCCTGCTTGTTCGAGTGTGAAGGCGAGTGCATTACGATCACCGACGACGAAGGCAAGATCCACCTCTCGACCTACAAGTAGAGGACCGCGGAGCACCGTCTCCCCCTTCCGATCCACCGCGACCCGATCCGGTCCCACACCTCCGCGATTCGGCGAGGAAAGGACGTCCCTTCGCCCCGTAGCAGTGCCTTTAGCTCACTGGATCCGCGGGTTTCCCCAAAATGAAGCGTTGTGCGTGGGCGGAGTCCGCTGACCCCCTGATGCAGGAGTACCACGATCGGGAGTGGGGCGTCCCGGTTCATGAAGACCAGAGGCACTTCGAGTTCCTAGTCCTGGAAGGGGCCCAGGCGGGCCTGAGCTGGTCCACGATTCTCAGGAAACGCCCGGGATACGCTCGCGCCTTCGCGCGGTTCGATCCGTTAAAGGTAGCCCGGTTCACGGAAGGTCGGATCCGCGCTCTGACCTCCGACCCGACAATCATCCGAAATCGCCGGAAGATTGAATCGGCCGTTCAGAACGCCCGGGCACTCCTATCCGTTCAGCGAGAATTCGGGAGCTTCGACGCGTATTGCTGGCGGTTCGTGGGGGGCGTGCCTCTTGAGAATCGGTGGAGATCGGCGAAGGAGATCCCGGCCACTTCTAGGGAGTCGGACGCGTTCAGCAAGGACCTCCGCAGTCGAGGGTTCACCTTCGTCGGTTCGACCATCATCTATGCCCATATGCAGGCGGTGGGGATGGTGAACGATCACCTCGTGGATTGTTTCCGCTACCCAGAGATCCGACGGCTCGCCGACGACGATCGCCCGGGCTCTTCTCCCGGTTCTTCGGCGTGAACGGCGGCTACTTATCTTCGGAGGACGAGGGCTCGCTCCACTCTTTCATCGGCGCACGGCGGATACCGGCTGCCCGTGCGAACGCATTTTTTGCACCCTCCTTCGCCACATGGGGTGCGTCGGCCACATCGGTCCGCACGTCCTTGCCGAGGCCGGTCAGTGCCTCCTTCATCTCGTGGAGGTGTTCCCGAAATCGAGGTTCTTTGTTTTCCGCGGACATGGCTTCCGGGGAGGGCGTGCGGATTCCTCAGGGAAAAACCTTGAGGTCGACCCGAATCCGCCCCCTCGCGCGACGAGGGAACCTGCCGCGCCCGCCGCGGTCTTTCCCGACCTAGTGAGTACTGAGGCTCTTCGGAACCCGAGAGTTATCGACGGCTAAGTAGGGTCGATGGAGGGGGGCCGCATGAACGAAGCCTCTCCTTCACCCGAGGTCACTTCGAAAGTCGCCCGAGCCGTCCTGCAGAAGAATCTTCGCCTCAAGCGGTACCGCAACGCAATCGGGCCATGCGGCGGCGCAAGGGCCCGAAGAGTTACAGAACCGCATTGGGTGGGTCTCCCACTTGATCGTCGCGCCCCCGCTCATCGTCACCCGTGAGGAGCTCGACCACGGCCTCGACGTGCTCGATCGAGCACTCGCGATCGCCGTTGAGAAGGCAGATGTCGGGGCCTGATCGGGCCCTGTCCGGAACCGAATAGGCGGTCAGTCGAAATTACCAACGGGTTCCTGCGATCGCCGGTCGAGACCGAAACCCGAGGCGATCTAGACCACCGTCGAGAGGGAGATGACCGAGATGAGGATGGTACCGAAGTCGACGACAAACACTTCGTTCGTCCCGGAGTCGTAGGTATCGTCAACGGCGCCTAGCCCGACGGTCACCGTCGCACCGACCGCGTAGGGCCCTCCCGCCGTCGAGGTCACGCTCACGCTGTTGGCGTTCTCGTTCACGACCCAGAGTTCCTCCGGGCCCGAAGCGTACGCGTTGCCCGCCGGGCCATTCCCGACCGGGAACCCCCCGACGGCCGAGAGTGAGTCGTCCGAGATGACGCTCACGCTGTTCGAACCGTAGTTCGACACGAAGATCTCGTTGGTGACCGGGTCATACGCCGAATGCCGGGGCTCGGAACCCACCCCGATCGTGGCGAACACGAGATCGGTCGCGTCGTTGATGACGCTCACGCTGTTCGAGCCGAAGTTGGACACGTACACGTGGCTCGTATCGCTGTCGTAGGTCACGCCATCCGGCCCGATGCCGACCGGAATCGTATCGACGACCCTGAGCTTGCCGCCACAGACCGCAAAGCCGTCGCAGATGACGCTCTCGTCGTCCGAGCCGGAATTCGAAACGAAGATCTCGTTCGTGCGGCTGTCGAACGCAAGGTCTCGGGGGCTGCTTCCTACTTTAACCGAGTGCACGACCTTGTAATCCGAGATCTTGATTACGCTCACGTTATCGGACAAGGTGTTCGTGACGAACACCTCCTTCTTCGCGGGATCGTAGGCGAGATGACGGGGATAGTCGCCGACCGGAATCGTGTGGGTGACCGTGTCGGTACTGTCGGAGACGACGACGACTTCGTCGACATTGGGCTCGGTGAC
>JASHQX010000026.1 GCA_030038895.1 Thermoplasmata archaeon | reverse complement strand
CCGAGGTCGTCCGCGAGGACGACCGGCACGATCTCGAGAGGGATCGGCCGCCTTCCGAGCCTCCGGCGCTCGGCGTTGACCGCCCGGCCCCCCGCCCGGGTGTCCGCTGAGACGACCAGCGCGTCCACCCCCTCCTCGATCGACCGGCCATAGACGTTTACGAGCGGAACGACCCGCACGGTGCGCCGGGGATAGTGGGATCGAACCCAGCGCGCGACCGCGCGCCGACGGGCCGCGTACTGCTCGAGGCGACCGGGCCAGGGCTTGGGGTGCTCCTCGAGGAACCGATCGGTCGTGACGCCGACCGAGACGCGCCTCCCGACGTGGAACGCGCGCTCGAGGAGCGCCTCGTGGCCCACGTGGAAGTGGTCGAACGTTCCGCCGAGCACCGCGTGGCGGAACCTCGGCACCGCCCCGGCCCTCCTAGATGAAGAGACGGCTCACGAAGACGATGAGGAGGAGCGCGATCGCCCCGTAGAGCAGGAGCGTGTACGTCCGGCGGCTCTGGAGCTGCTGTTCGCGCTTTTCCCGGCACGCGCGGCTGCAGGTCTCCGAATCGATGGCGCAGACCCGGCCGCAGACCTTGCAGTGTCGATGGTCCTCTTCGGGCACGGCCCGGATGAAAACGCCGGAGGCGAGATAGCCTTGTCCGGTGCGGTCCCGTCAGCTCCGTCGGGCGCGTCGACGGGCATCCCTGGGTGGAATGTCGGCCGAAGCGTCTGAGGGGGCGATGGGGTTCGGCGGGTCGCCGTCGAGCGGAGCGTAGGCGACCGGCGTCCCGAGGTCGCTCGCGAGGAAGTCGTCGTCTTCCCGGCCTGCGGGTTCGCCGCGGGGGGGCCGCGGGGCCGGACGTGGGCCGGCGAGCAGGTCGCCCGAGAGCTCCTCGGTCTCCGCGGAGAGCTGCTTCAACAGATTGAGCCAGATCCGGCCCTGGTGCGCGATCGTCCCTTCGAGGCGGTCGCGGAGCTGGCTGGTCTGCTCGAGCAGCTCCCCCTCGATCCGACGCATCTCGCGGATCATTTCCCGACGCACCTCCTTCAAGCGCGCTTCGGCCTCCTCGGATACGGGGGATCCCTTCTCGAGGTCGCCGACCTTGAGCCAGGTCCTGCGGAGGAGCGGAATCATCCGGTCGCTCAGCACCTGGATTCGGCGATCGATATCGTCGATGTCGTTTCGAAGGCTGCGTTCGACGCGCTGGATGTCCGTCTCGCGCTGGCCGAGGCGGTTCTCGATTGCCTCGAGTCGCAGGACCGCGTCGTCCTGCTCGGCCCTCAAGCGGGTCTCGGCCTCGGAGATCGCCTTCGTAACGGCGAGTTGCTGCTCGGACCGGACGGTTTCGATGACCGGGGCGATCCGTTCCCGGATCGAAGAGTCGAACCGGGTCGGGTCAACCAACTTCGAGATCGTCTGCTCGACCTCAGAGCGCAGGCGGGCAAGGAGCTCGACGTACTTCTCTCGCTCGCGGTCCTGATTCTCGTGGAGCTTCTGTTCGACGTACGCCTGGAGCCGGACCTGGAGCCCGGCGAGCGCCTGGTTCTGGACATCGTTGAGCTCGGTGACCCTCGCCTCGCGCTCGACCCCTAGGCGTTTCTCGGCCGCCGCGATCCGCTCGTCCATCACCGACGAGACCTTCGTCTGCTGTTCGCCGATCACCGCGCGCAGGCGTGCCTCGAGGTCCTTCGTGCGGCCATCGACGAGCAGGCCGAGCCGCTGCTCGAGATCCCGGACGTCCTTCAGCCGCCGCTGGTCGAGCTCGGCGGTGCGCTCCTTCAGTAGGTCGCGCACCCGAGACTCGATCTCCTCGCGCAGAGCGGTCCCCTGCTCCTTCGTCTCCGCGAGCTCGACCTCGAGCTGCGCGGCGAGCGCAGTCCGGAGCTCGTCCTCCCCGTGTGCAAAGCCGGCCTTGGCGTCCTCGACCGCCTGGCGAAGCTCCCCGCGCAGCCGTTCGGCCCAGGCCTCGGTCGCGGATTGGACCTCCTGCCGCGCCTTCTCCGAAAGACCGGCGAGGACGGGATCAAACTGAGTGTGGAGGTTCCTCTCGACCTGCGCGGAGACCGTGCCGGGATCGAGAACGGGGCGGGTCTCGACCGCGGCGATCCGGGAGCTTACGTCGGTCTGGACGTTAAGGAGGTTACGCGACGCGAGCTCGTTCACCTCCCGGATCTTCGCGTCCACGGCGGTGAGGATCCGCGCGTCGCGCTGGGCTGCCTCGACCGGATCGGCGGAAGGCCTCGGGAGCTCGGCGACGCGCTGTTCGACCATCCGGCGGATTCGCGCGTCGAGCTCGGCGTCGGTGACCGCCAAGGCGGGGGACGGCTTCGATGCGGGAGGGCCGACTTCCGCCGGAGGCGGGGGCGATCGGATCGAGTTGTCGTCGCTCACCGAGAGCGGCACGGTAACCGGCCCGGACGAGGGGATCTGGATGTCGGCCGGGCGCTGGAGCCACGGCGGGTGCTGCGAGGGAGCGGGGGAGGACGCCGGCACGGGCGCGGGTTCCGCCGGGGGCAACGGTTCAGGGACATGGGGCGCCAAGGACGACGGCTGGGCCTGGAGGTACTCGTTCGCCCGCTTGACGGCCTCGCCGGACATCGAGACCGTCCGGCCCTTCGGCCGGACCATGAGGAGCGCGGCGGTCTCCATCGCGGTACCGATCCGCCACATCTCCTTGCGGCGGTCGCGACCGCCCTGGCGCTCGGCGTCCTGGATCTCCGAGCGCATCCGGGTTCCCTCGACCGCGTCGACGCGGTGCGCGACCTCGGCGACCTTCGTGTCCAGGTGGTCCCGGACGTATTGCAGGACGAGCGGGAGGGTTTCGCGACCCTTGGCCGAGGCGGGCTTCGTGAGGTCCCTCAGGACGACTGGGGCGTCGTCCCAGCTCTCGACCCGCTTCGCGTGGCGCTCGCCCTGGGCCTCGGCCCTCGGGACGCGCATGATGGCGAGCGCGAGCGGGATCTGCTCGGTGAACTCGTGTGGATTCACCTTCGCTTCGGGGAGGAAGTACGGAAAAACCAGGAACGCACCGAGCGCGACCAGCGACGTCGGGAGGACTCGGACGAGGTCGAGAACGACCTGGCTCGCGGCCTCCCACTGATCGGCCGCCACGACGACCACGGGCTCCGTCGTCCCGCGGTGGAAGAGGAACCCCTCCCCCACGGCCTGGTAGACCATCGCGTCGGGTTCGGCCGAGACGCGGGGGGGTGTCGATTTCCCGCCCATGCTCGCGTGCGCGCGCAGAACGGCCGAGCCGAACTCCCCGCTCGCGACGAGGTCCGCCGTCTGGAAGACGAGCGTCTTCATGCCGAGGCGCGGTCGGTCCTCAGTCGAGAGGAACATCCGGCCGATACACGTGTACCGTCCGTTGGCCGCCGGGTAGAGGAACAGATTAGGGTAGTAGGAGAGCGGCTGGGCCGGATCCGGGTCCCAGTAGTCGTGGGTGTCGGCCACGTTGACGGTCAGGTTGCCGATCATCCGGATCGTCTCGAGCGTCTCCCGACGCCCGGCGAACTCCTCCGGGATCGTCGTGTAGCCGGGGCTCTCGGCCTCGTTGTCGACCTGGCGGCACCAGACCACGGCGACCGGGGAAAGGGCAGTTGCGGCGGCCGACGCGGCCCCCATCACTCCCCCTTCGTGGCCCGGCGTTCGAGCACGCGTTCGCACGCCCGGGCGAGCGGGAGGGTGGTGTTGACCATCACGGGGACTCCGAGGGTCTGGGACCCGACGGTCGGCGCTTCCTCCCCGGTCTCGCCAACGAAGAGCGGGTGGCCTTCGCCGGTCGATACCGCGCTCGATACGAGGAAGACGTCCTCCTTGGTCGAGATCCCCCGGCCCTCCTGGGCGACGAGGATCGTTCCCATCCCTGCGCCGTCGCGACGCACAAGGAAGTCGAAGGGATCGAACGCGCTGTGGTAGGTGCGCTCGCGCACGGACTGCTCGATCTCGGAGTAGAACTCCTTGAGTTTATCCGCCTTCGAGATCGCGATGACGAGCGGGAGATTCCGAGACTTGACGTACCGGAAGACCCCGCGCGCGAGGTTCACCTGCTGCGCCTGGTCCCGAAGGGACGGCAGGGCCGGGGAGAGCAGGAGGATCAGCGCGTCCGCGCCCGTGACGAACCGCCCGAGAAGGGTGAGACCGCGCCGCCAGAGATCCCGCCGGTCCGGACGCCAGGAGTCGAAATGCGGGATCACACGGCACGTCTTCTCCACCACTTCCTCGTCCGGGGCAGTCAGCCACAGGCGATCGTAGGTGAAGTAGTCGGAGATGATCCCCCCGGCCTCGTCAATCGTCTGGAGCTCCATTGGCCGGGAACCCGCGTCCCCGTTCGCCCCTCCATAGCGGAACCGCATTTTCATCTCGACGAACTGGTTGAACTTCGTCGGGAGCGGGTACTTCGTGAGGATTCCCTGGTCCTCGCGTCCCGCGCTCAGCTCGACCCAGAGTTTTCGACGGTCCTCCATCGGGCGGTTGACGTAGTACCGGGTAGTCGTCTCGAGACTCCCCTCCGGGTCGGTGGGGTCGGTCGTCTCGTAGGTCGTCTCCTCGAGCGCGACGTCGTTCTCGAGGTCGCCGTAGAGCGGGATCGTGCTGCCGTCCGCGCGGGACGGGATATAGAGAATCGGAAGGTTGAGCCCGAAGTGGCTCGAGAGGAAACGGAAGTAGGTGGTCTTTCCCGACGCGGGGATCCCAACGACCGCGACTCGTGCCGAGTCGCTTGAAGGCTTCGCCTCGCGCTTCGTTCCCGCCGCTCTTCGGGTTCTCGTGGTGACTTTTACCTCAGGCATGGTTCCGACTCTTACCGCATCTCCGCGAGGCATATCTCGATGAAGTCGAGCGCCCCCTCGATGACCGGCCCCCCGGAACTTAAGTCGAGGCGCGCGTCCTGGAGGAGTCCGAAGACCTCCTCGACCGCCGCCTCATGCTTCAGCGCTGCGTCCTGGATGTCTCCCTCGCCCGCGAGGCGGGTGAGCTGGTAGGTCCCTCGCAGCTCCATCAGTTTCGAGAAGAGGTCCATGAGGCGCTCGCGGGTCTCGGGTTCGGCCTGAGTGAGGCCATGCTCGGTCGAGTCAATGAATTTTACGAGCGTCTCGGTCTCCTTGTCGTTCTGCATCCGGGCCTGGAGCATCGCGAGGCGCCGCACGATTGGCCCCTGGGACGCCTCGGGGAGCTTCTCCGCTTCGTTCCATGCCTGGAGGAGGGCGCGCGCGGCCTCGACGACCGCGCGTCGCGAGAACTGAATCCGTGCCTCCCAATATAGGCGCGTCACCGGTGGGAGGACGGCCTGCGACTTCGCAAGGAGATCGAGCGCCCGGTCGTTCTGGCCGTTGACGTACGCCTCGACGATCTCACCGAGCGGCCCGTACCGCTCCTTCAGGTAGGCGGGGGTGCTCGCCGGCGTGCCCCCGACCACATCGATCTCCATGTCGGGGGCCTCGCTGTACGCAGCACCGTCGGGAAGGTGAGCGGCTGCCACCGTCGGGCTGCGAATCCGTGAGACGGTGGCATGCTGCTGGGGCTCCTTGAGCGCCCGGGCGGCGCTCGCGGCATGTCGGGCGAGTTCCTCTGGATGCAGTTCCTCGATCGACTGGTCCCCCTCGTACCCGACGTCCACGAAGGCGTGGACCATCTGGGCGAAGAGCGCGGAGCCCGTCGTGACCTCCTGGTAGCTGAACGGGGCCGGGATTCCGAGATGGGTGGCGCGGTCGTTGAGCTGGGAAATGAACTGGTTCATCTTCCCCGCGTCGACCCCCTTATCCCGCTCGCTCCCGCTCCCAATCCCGATCAGGCGGAACGTCAGCCGGGAGTTGTCCGGCAGGATGTACGGGACGAGGTCGATCTTGCCGTTCGGCAGGGGAGCCGCGGAGGACGGCTTGACATCGAACCGTTGGGAGGCATTGTCCCATCCGTCCGTGACCAAGACGAGGTTCCCGCGGACGCCATCGACCCCCATCCGCAGGAGATCGGCTCCGACCGCGAGCGCGTCCCAGATCGCGGAGCGCCCGCTCGGGGTGAGGAGGCTGATGAGATTCTCGATGTAGGGAAGGTTCTCCTTGTGGATCTCCCCCAGGGGGACGGGCACCCGCACCGTTTCGGTGAACGTCACGAGACCGAAGAGGGTCCCGGTGCTCGAGGCATCCTGAAGGATCCGGAACACCGCAGTCCGGGCGACCTCGATTTTTTGCCGCTCGGGGCTCCCCGGTTGCGGCTCCGGGAGCGGGGCGAGCATGCTCTTCGACAGATCGAGGACCAACACGTTGCGCTCTCGCCCCGGAATCGGAGGTGAAACGGTCGAATCTTGAAGCATGCAGCGCGCCTCGCGGTCCGCCTAGTTCGTTACCGAGTTGGCGGCCCGAAAGCCTCCTCGGACGGCTCCGCCCTGTGGCACGTGAATATTCACCTCGGACAGGGTATTTGTGGCTTCCGCCGTAGTCCCCGCTCTATCTCGGTCGACGGTAGGGTTCAACGAGGGCCGGAGAACCACCTGTCCAAGGACCGGGGATATGGTTCCACACCTTTAGGATTGTTGGCCCCTTGGTCCCCGAGCTTACGGCGCTAGTCGTTCATGTTCGTAAGCGTAATCTTATAACCCCGACCCGGGTCCGCGCGCCCGCATGGGCAGCATCCGCCAGACGTACATCAAGCGGGTCGCGATCGAACTGATCCGCCACTACCCGAACGACTTCGGGGCGGACTTTGCCCACAACAAGCAGAAGGTCCTCGAGCTGACCGACCTCGGAGTGAACGTGGACGGGAAGCTCCACGTCGTTCACAAGAAACTCGCGAACCGGATCGCGGGTTATGCGACGCGCTACATGAAGCGCAAGCGTGGCATCTAGACGACCCTCTCGCCGGGCCGACGGTAGTGGCTACTCAAACACTCCGAAGCCGTCCTGAAGGTGGACGATTTCGACGGGGGTCGTCGGCCGCCCGACAAGGAACCCTCTCGAGTTCGCGACGAGGCACGCCCCGACGATCGGCACGCCGAAGTTGGCGGTCGAGCGATGCGCCGGCACGCTGAGTCGCCGCTGGACCGCCGCGACCTCGTGCTCGGTCGCCTTCGGGTGGAGAACGACGCCCCGGTTGGTCGCGACCCCGGCCATCCCGACGGTGCCGAGCCCGGCGACCGTTCCCCGTTCCGCGGGTACCCCGAGCGCGCGGGAGATCTGACCCACGGCCTCGGAGGAGAACTCCGGATGAACGATTGCTCCGTGATCGTTTGCGAGGATATTGTTCCCCATCGCGTTCTGGCGGTGCCGCACGACCGTGACCGGGGCGACGACCTCGAGCGAGGTGCGTTCGTCCCGGTCGAGCTCGTCGCCGACGACGATCCCGTTCGAGTTCGCCGCGACCATCGCCCCGACGACCTCGCAGTCGAAGACGTTCGTGCGGACGACCCGGATCCCGAGCAGTCGTTCGAGGTCGCGCTCGAGGGGATGGGGCAGCGTGGGCGGGGCGAGCCCGACCGATTCACCGACCCTCAAGTAAACGCCGAGATAGGGGCTGCCGCCAAAGAGCCCCCGTCCCACCGGCACGCGAGGGGTCTCCCGGAGGGCTGGCTACTCGGCCTCGAGGATGTCGACCTCGATCAGGCCGTCCTCAAAGCGGATTGCCTTGACCCGTACCTGCCGGGGGACGTGCTGGATCCCGCGCTGCCAGATGTGCTCGTTGAGCCGCGGGTCGATCCAGACATCCTCCGGCTTTCCCTTCATGTGGCGAACGACGAACCGGCGGACTGTCTCGAGGGCGTGACCGGCCCGGCGCCGCCGTGACGGCTGATGCTGGCTCGCCCGGAGCGGGATGACATACTCGCGTTCGAGCTCTTCCCCACGGTGCGCGGGAGTCTTCGGAGGCATGATCAACCCTTCCCTTCACTTGTGCAGGTGCCCGCGCTTCCACGTGTGTCGCTTCGGGTGGCGGGTCATCCGCCGGTCCGTCCGCTGCATCACCCACGCT
Organism: Thermoplasmata archaeon; assembly: GCA_030038895.1. Lineage (GTDB taxonomy): Archaea > Thermoplasmatota > Thermoplasmata > Lutacidiplasmatales > UBA184 > Lutacidiplasma. The sequence goes on along the minus strand of JASHQX010000026.1, from coordinate 4,658 downwards.
GGCACACGGCGGTTGCCTTTCACGACCCGGAATAGGCGCGTCTTCCGCGCGAGGCTCTTTCTACGGTTCGCCATCGGTAACCCTCTCTAGCGACGCGTGATGTTGATCTCCCGGCGTTCGGGAGCGATCCGCTCGAGCAAGGCACGGAGGGTTGCGTCGTCAATCGGACGCTGGATTCTCCCGCTTGCGGCGAGGGCGATCAGCTGCTGTTCCACCGCCGCGGCGACCTCAGGCTTCGCAAGGCGGATTCGACCGAGGCGCTCCCGGGCTTCGGCGGTCAAGATGCGGCGCAGGATTTCGGACCGCTCGGCGTCGCGCCGTGCCATCTCGGCATCTTGGGCGGCCATTGCCTGAGCGTTGGCGGCCTCGGACTGCTGCATCTCCTGGAGCTGTCGCAACCGGCGTCGGCGCAGCTCCGCGAGTTCGGGGTCCTCTCCGTACGCCATACGACCGCCTTCCGTCTCGTTCGCCTTTCCGTAGGAGCGCTAGAGGTACTTGGCGAGTTCGGGTCGGTCAGCGGCGAGCCGCTTGAGTGCCTCCCGTGAGACGCTCGTCAGGAGCTGCTCCCCGGCCGGGCTTAAGCGCCGCCCCTGGGTCTTATAGCGCTGGACGAGGCCGGCCTTTTCGAGCTGGTGGACGATCTCCCGAAGGACCGCTCGGGAGCCAGTCCGCGCATGGTAAGGGGCGCTGCCGCGATCGCGCTTGCCGCCGTAATCCGCGCTTAGTCGTGCAATCCCGACGTGACCGTGCAGGTAGATCTTCCGGAGTACGGACGCGCTTCGGAGATACCACCAGTCCCGCTGGACCGGCGCCCGCTGCTTGTGGACCCCGGTCTTCACGAAAGTCGCCCATGGGGGAGGCGCGACGACCTGGCGGTTCCGCAGCTCCGTCGCGAGCTGGGGCAGGAGGACCGCCGGTGGCACGTCGTTCGGATGGCTCATGGAGCGGCGCGCCCACCCGGCCGAGGTATTTAAATTCGAACCACTCCGGCCGGCGGAGGACCAGGTAGGTCGCCAGGGAACGATGGTCGGGCGAGGAATCCAGTAACAAAGCGGAGGTCGCGACTCGGTCGCTGGCGCAGCCGCACCCCCGGTGGAACTCGCGGTCCCAGGCCAGCTTGAATAGACTTCGGGGCGACGCTGTCCTCGACCTTAAGATGGGGCGGCCCGTATCGACTCATAGGCCCGGGCGGGCCGCCGTGAAATGACGACCGCCGCGCTCATCCTTGCCGCCGGGGAATCCAGTCGGTTCGGTGGGTACCCGAAGGCGCTCCTCTCGACGGGACGACGGACGGCCGTCCGCCGGCTGGTGGAAATCTCACTTAACGAGAATCTTGATCCCGTCCTGGTGGTCGTCGGTGCGCATCAAGGGCCGATTGCCCGCGAGCTCCGGGACCTCCCGGCGGAGATTATCGACTCGCCGCGCTGGTACGAGGGTCGAACGGCGTCGATCCAATCCGGCCTCGGGGCCATCCCTCAGGATCGTGACGTTCTCCTCTGGCCGATTGATCACCCGTTCGTATCGGCGCGGACGGTGGAGACGCTGATGGGACTATTGCCCACGGATCCGCTCGCGGTCTGGTTCATCCCCACCTGGGATGGGGAAGGGGGACACCCGGTCCTATGGCGTCCCCCGGTCCGGAAGGACGTCCTCGAGCTCCGACCCGACGCCCCGGTCCGCTCATTGATCCCCGAGTTCGGGCCCCAGGTCCGCTACGTCCCTGTCGACGACCCCGGAGTCACCCAGAACGTCGACACTCCCGACACCTACCACGACGCCTACGGCCTCTGGCTCAGCCGAGGGGAGGACTGATGGACCGCCGGCTCACTCGAGAGGCGCTGCGGCTCCTCGAGTCGCACCAGCCGTTCGTGCGGGCAACCGTCGTCAAGACGGTCGGGTCGGTCCCGGGAAAGATCGGCGCGTCGATGATCGTGCGCGCGGACGGCTCGCACCTCGGAACCGTCGGCGGAGCCGCCCTCGAGGAACGCGTGAAGGAGCTCGCGAGCACAGCATTCGCCACGCAACGAGGCGATCTCCACCATTTCGACCTCCAGGCGTGGACACCGGGCGGACTCCCCAGTCTCTGCGGCGGCTCCGTCGATGTTGCGGTGGAGTACGTGCCGGCCCGTCCGAACCTCCTCCTCTGGGGGGGAGGGCACGTCGCGCAGGCGCTCGCGACGATACTTCCCACGCTCGAGTACGACTATTCGGTCGCGGATGACCGGCCGGAATGGGTGGGGGCCGACCGGTTTCCGCAAGCGGACCGAAGGGAGGTCGTCTCCCCCGAACGAATCTGGGAGGTCTTCGATCCGCCGACGTTCACGCACCTTTACCTGCTCGGATACGACGCCGCGAAGGACCTCGAGGTCCTCGCGAGCGCGATCGAGCGCTTCCCGAACTCGATCGGGCTGATCGCGAGCGCGTCGAAACGCGAACACATGTTCGCCGACCTGCGCGCCCGCGGGGTGACGCGGGAGGCGCTCGGCCGGGTCCGCTCGCCGGTCGGCCTCGAGATCGGCGGCGAGACTCCGGCGGAGATCGCGGTCAGCATTGTCGCCGAGATCGTCGCCGGAATGCATCCGGCCAACTTACGTAATCGCGCGCGTGACCAATCCTCGTCGCCCCGGGAGAACGATGCCCGCAGCCGATCGCCTTAGCTTCCGTTTAAACGGCCACCCCGTCGCCGTCCCGTGCGAACCGGCGAGAATCCTTCTCGACCTCCTCCGCGAGGACCTCGGCCTCACCGGCACGAAGCGCGGCTGCGACCTCGGCACGTGCGGGTGCTGCACGGTCCTTATCGATGGGACACCGACCTTGAGCTGCCTCACGCTCGCCCAGCTGGTGGAGGGTCGGGCTGTCGAGACGATCGAGGGCCTCTCGCCTCCGCAGGGCCTATCGAACGTGCAGCGAGCGTTCGTCGAGCACGGCGCGACGCAGTGCGGATTCTGCACCCCGGGGTTCGTCGTGACCGCAACCGCGCTCCTCAATCGTAACCCGCATCCGAATCGGGCGGAGATCGAGCGAGCGATCGCGGGCAACCTCTGCCGGTGTACGGGCTACACGAAGATCATCGAGGCAATCGAAGCGGCGACGCGGGGCGCGCCCTGATGGCGACGACCCCGGGCCCGTATCGTCTCCTCGGAACGTCCATCCCCTACGTCGAGGGCCCGCTCAAGGTCACGGGTCGCGCGGAGTACACCGACGACATCCGTCGGCCCGGCCAGCTCGTCGGCCGAGTCCTCCGCAGCCCATGGCCCCACGCCCGACTGAAGTCGATCGATGTGCGGGCCGCCCGGGCCCATCCGGGAGTATTTGCGGTGTTGACCGGGGAGAAGTACCCGACCCCGTTCGGCGTTCTCCCGATCACGCACGACGAGACCGCCATCGCGGTTGGCAAGGCGCGGTACATCGGCGACATCATCGCCGCGGTCGCGGCGCTTGACGAGCGGACGGCCGAAGAGGCGCTCGCCCTCATCCGCGCCGAGGTCGAGCCGCTCCCCGAGTACTCCGATCCCCGGGTCGGCACAACGAAGGTCGCGGAGCCGATCCACGCACGTGGCCTCAACGGCTCCAACATCCAGAAGGAGGTCGTCCAGCACTTCGGCGACGTCGACCAGGCGTTCGTCCGCGCCGCCTATACCGCCCGTGTCCGCGGCACGTTCGCCGGGGTGACGCATGCGTTCACCGAACCGATGGCGACGGTGGCCGAGGCGACCCCGGACGGACGCCTCACGGTGTGGAGCGCGACGCAGGTCCCCCACTACCTGCACCGCGCCCTCTCCGAGGTCCTCGGGATCCCGCTCCATCGGATCCGGGTAATCAAACCGGAGGTTGGGGGAGGGTTCGGTGGGAAATCCGACCCCCTGCCGCACGAGATCGTCTGCGCCGCGCTGGCGCTCGAAACCGGGCGGCCCGTGAAGATCCTGTTCGACCGGGAGGACGTCTTCTACACGAACCACGGCCGCCACCCGACCCAGAACGATGTTCGGATCGCCGCGGATGCCGAGGGGAATCTCCTCGCCTACGATATCGAGGCGCTGATCGACGGCGGCGCGTGGAGCTCGTTCGGGACCGTCACCACCTATTACAACGGCGTCCTCGCGATGGGCCCTTACCGCGTCCCCAACTTCCGCTACAAGGGCCGACGGGTGTACACGACGAAGCCCCCTTCCGGGGCGATGCGTGCGCATGGCGGGACGAACATCCGGTTTTCGATCGAGGTCGCGCTCGACGAGCTCGCCGAGGCGATCGGACAGGACCCGTTCGACCTGCGCGTGCGGAACGCGCTCCCTCCGAACTCGAAGACGATCAATGAGTTCCGTATCACGTCGACGTCGTTCCTGAAGTGTCTCGCGGCAGCCCGCGCGGCGAGCGGGTGGGATCAAAAATTCCGGCGCCTGCCTTTCGGGCGCGGGGTGGGGCTGGGCTGCGGGTTCTACATCTCGGGATCGAACAGCCCGATCCACTTCACACCGAAGATGCCTCAGTCGACCGTCCACCTAAAGGTCGACATGGACGGAGGGATCGCGGTCCATTCGATGCAGGCCGACATCGGCCAAGGCTCGAACACCCTCCTCGCGGCGATCGTCGCCGAGGTCCTGGGGGTCGACCTAGAGCGGGTCCATGTCCAGCGGGTCGACTCGGACGTCAGCCCGATC
>JASHQX010000025.1 GCA_030038895.1 Thermoplasmata archaeon | reverse complement strand
AGCTCCTGGATTCGCCGGGCGACGTCGAGGCCCAATTCTTCGGCCGAGAGCCGCTCGGCCTCGAGCTCGGAGGGAGACGCGCCGTCCCCTCCGCTCGACAGCTCAGCCTCGGCGATCGACCGGGCCCGGTGGAGCATCTCGAGCGCGCGGGCCCGATCGATTCGGTGGGCCTCGACCGTGAGCTCCACCGTCTCGGTCGTGGGCAGGACCCGACCGAGGAATCCGAACGGCACCTCGGAGGGGAACTGCCGGAGAAGGAGCGGTGCCCGGTATCGGTTCCCGGTCCGCTCCCAGGAAGGTCCTTCGAGCCGGGCGCGCGGCCGGGGGGAACCGGTCACGATCGGGCTCCCGGCGACGCTCGGTGGCGGGATCTCCCGCTTTCCGCCCGCCAGAGAGGGACAAGCGATGCCGCAAGGATCGCCCCGCGGAACGCAATCAGAGCCGGCGGTGCGAAGAGGAAGAGCCCCGCACCGATCGAAAGGATCGCCCATCCCGCTCCCCTTTTCCCGGCGAGGACGTACCGGGGGGAGCGCCCCTGAGGACCCTCTGCCATCGCCCAGCCCACCAGCGAAAGCGCGACGAGCGCTCCCACGAGAGAGGCGAGGAACGGCTCGACCACAGAGAGTGCACCGGCGACGAGAGCGGAACCCACCGCGAGGTCGAGCGCATCGACCTCGTCATTGAAGAATGCGAACGGGAAACCCATCGGCCGGCCCACCCCCTAGATCCAATCGAAACCGTGCGCGGCCTCCGCGAGCGCCGCGCCCGAGAGCCGGACCGGGCGGAGCCCGAGTCCGCGAAGATGCTCGGAAAGCGAACCGGCCTCGAGTTCGAGCCGCGCGAGACCTTCCAGCCCGGGTGCTGCGGCGAGAAGCGCGAGGTAGACCCGCCGGATCCGTCGCCGGCGGCAGATGAGCTCCACGAGTTCGTCGTAGCCCCGGCACGCCTCGCCCTCGGGTCCGTCCGGCGACGACGCCCGCACCGGACGGACCGGACGAGCATGGATCGCTACCGTGGTGGCGAGGAGCGCAAACGGCCCGACCAACGATCGAAGGAACTCGCAGTACGCGGCAAACTTCCGTTCGAGCTCGTTGGGCGGAAGGTACGCCATCGGGCATCCCGCGGAGCGAATCACCGCGAGGTGCTCCCCTGACGGCCGCCGGAGGGTCGTCCGGGGTGTCAGTGGAGCCTCCCGACGGACCCTCCGGCCCGTCGTCCGAGCGAATCCCCGAAGTTGCCAGCGGAGGTACGCCCATGCTCGTTCGTCCGCGGCCCGGCCATCCGGCTGCCAGACCGAGACCAGGAACCCGCCGCCAACGATCGGGAGCCAGAGGAACGGAGAGATCCACGGAGAGAGGAGCGCGCCGCCGGTCGCATAGCAGAGGAACCGGAGCGCGTCGCGGGCGGAGGGGAACGGCCCCAGTCGGGTCCTCCGGTCGACACGCTCGGGCAAACGGACGACGGGGCCGACGTCCGGCTCGGCCATCTCATCCCGACCCCCGGCCCTTCATCGGAGGAAGGTGGGACGGTGGACCACTCATCCTTCCACCGGCGCGGACGTGCCGCAGGAGGTGAAGGGCGCCGTGTCCCACGAGCTCCGTGACGGCGAGCGGAGCGGCGAGCGGCGCTGCCGAACGGCTGGCCGTCCGGATTGACCCAGCCACTGCACGGCCGGCCGGACCGGTCGAACCGTAGGCGTTCGCGACCGGCCCCACCGCTGCCGCCGCGCCGGCGGGGGAGGCAGCGAGCCCGCGCTGGGTCCCGGACTGGAGCACCGCCCCTCCGCTCGGGAATCCGAACGCGGCGAGGTGCGTTCCGGCGAGCGAAAGGAGGTACGGGGAACCGATCGCCGCCGTGAGGTAGCCGACGAGGAGGACCGGGTTCGGACTGCCTACGGCGAGTTCGAGCGGGACCACCAGGACGCACGGGAGGAAGGCGAGTTCCGCGAACAAGAGCCAGGCCCGCCGGGCCAGGCTCGAGAGCGGGCGAAGCGGCCAGAGGAGAGTGAAGATCGGCAAGAGGACGATCAGAACGGCGAGAAGGGCATCCCGGACGCCGATCGCGAGGATGAGCCCGAAGACAAGCACGAACTCGGCGAGCGACAGGACAAAGGCGACCGCCCCGTTGTCCCAGGAGAAGGAGATCTCGCCCCAGCCCGCGAGATGGGCCCACTGCTGCCAGGCGCCCCCATCCCAACCCGCGATAACCGGGAAGAGCGCGGAGGCCACGGTCAGGATCCCGCCCGTGATCGGGAGGGTGAAGTTCGCTCCGACGACCGCCAGGATGAGACGGGGCACGAGCCCCTCCAGCTGGACAGACCAGCGGTGGACCCAGACCTTCGCGAAGTACAGGATCGCCACGCCGAGGGCAAGGAGGGTGATTGCCGGATCGACCACGTTCGCGAGGACAAACGTCGAGAAGTGCGCCGCGGGGGCGAGGTAATTGGACGGGCCGGGATTCGTCCCGCCGAGGGGCGGGAAGAGCGCGGTCGGGCTCAGTTCGGGCACCAACAAATGATCGTACGTCGGGCCGATGACCGCCGCGATAATCGCGGTCAGGCCCGCGAAGAGAAGGAACAGGATCGCCTCGATGAGGCTTCCGAGGTCGAGCGCGAGCACGGATCCTCTCCCAGCGCCCTACGAACCGGTCAGCACCCACTGTGCGAGGCCCCAGAACAGCCCGGTGATCGCCGCCGTGAACAGCAGGGTCCCGATCAGCGCGTCCCGCGCCCGGTCCTTGGCCTGGACCTTCTTCGTGATGTCGTTCGAGAACCAGCTGAGCGCGACCCGCGCCCACACTAGGGCGAGGAGCCCACTACCCGTGATGGCGACGAGCTCGACGAGCCGGTTGATCGATGCCGTGAAGTTCCCAACGGCTCCCGAATTCGGCGCACTCGAATCGGCCGGTACGAGCCGTCCCGGTGGGGGACCGAAGACCGGCCCGATCACGACGAACGCGACGGCCACTCCCACAGCCCATCGAAAGGCCCGGTCCGGACCGAAGAGGGGCCCGCCGATCAGGAAGGCTCCGACCACGCGAGCACCTCCTCGCCATCGTCGCCCGTCTCGGCCCGGAGCGTTCCGTCGGCGATCAGTCGGTCGATCGTGGCATGCGCGACCGCCATCGGCACCCCCTCTTCCTCGGCGAGGAGCTCGACGGTCGATCGTTCCGCCCCTTCCGCGGGTTCCACGATGCGTCGTACCACCGCGACCGGGTCCGGGACGGGTCCCGATTCCGGTTCGGCTCGTCGCCGCCGACGGAGGAAGAGGACCGCGAGCCCGACGAGCGCGAGGAGCCCCAAGGCTCCGAGCGCGAGGAACCCCCTCGCGGTCGCTCCCCCAGCCCCTAAAGCAGTTGTTGGGCGGGGGGGCGACGAGGAAGACGGAGGGGGGTTCGTTGGCGGGATTTGCGATCCGGACGAAGCGTTCCCCGGAACGAGATCGAGCGTCGTGTTCGTCTCGACGACCGCTCCGATCTGATCGCGCACCCAGAGGGAGTACTCCACCGTTCCATTGCCGGCGGTCGCAACCTGCCAAGCGTACGATCCGTCGCTCGGGACAGTGCAGTTCCACGACTCTCGGTCGGTCGAGGTGAGGCTCACGACGAACGGAGGCAGCCCGCCGCTAATCGAGGCCTGAAAGGCGACGTACTCCTCACTTGCGTTCGCGCTGACGTTCCACCGGGCCGTGACGTTGAGGGGAGGGACGAGGGCAACCGGCACGGATTCGGACCACGCGCTGCCATCGGCATCCACGACCCCGATCTCGAACGTGTCATTTCCCTCGAGGGCGAGCGAGCCGTTCCACGAGAACGGTCCGTCAGAGGTCAGGACCCCGCTCCCCCAGTACGGGGTCCCGGGATCTAGCTGCGGAACCACGTAGAAGTCGAAGGGCGATACGCCTCCCTCGACGTCGCCTTCCATTTCGACGAGCGCACCGGCCGGACCAAGTGTCCGGTTGACGCCCACCCCTGCTTCCAGGGGAGCGTCGACCGAGAGGACCAGGTCCGCCACCTTCGCTACGTTCCCCGTCGCGTCAGCGACTTCGACGGAGACGGAAACGTGCCCTGGCGAGACGAGGGGGACCGGCAGAGCGACCAATCCGTCGGCGTACGCGGTCGTCTCCTGGTAGCTCGAGTTCCCGGAGGTCAACCAGATAAGCCGGAACGGTGGGACTCCCCCGGTGACCCAGGCGGTCACCGAAGAGGGTTGGCCGGCTGCCCCGACCGGGGACGAAGCCGAAACGTTGAGGCCGAGTGGGGCGACGATCGTCTCGGACCACTGCGTCCCCAGCGGGGGAAGATCGTCCCCGATTGGGGTCACCTCGAAGCTGACGGTGGCGAGACCGGAGCGGGCGAAGGTGCAGGTGAAGTTCACCCAGGGACCACCGGAGGAGTTGTTCATTTCGAAGTCGAGCGCGTCGGTGCACGCCGCGGAGTACCCGAAGCTTGGCGGAGGCTGGAGGATCTCCCCGGAGAACTCGACCGCGACGTCGACCGGTGTCTCGGGGGTGGAGGCATGGATTGCGATCGCCATGCCGTCGCTCGCCGAGACGGGGGTGGCGACCGTGCCGTTCACGGAGAAGTTGGCCGAGTCGGTGACAAGGACACTCGGAACGAACGAACCCGAGGGGAAACGATGGGGAACCGAGACGGGTCCCGGCGCGGGGATGGAAAAGAAGGAGACGTTCCCGTCCCCCCAGTCGACGCGGAGGCGGTATGGCGGGAGTCCTCCGGCGACAATCGCCGAGAGGTCGGCGTCCGAGCCAGTGGGAATGGGATTAGGCGCGACGGTGAGGTTCTCGAGCGACGGCGGGACTTCCACCGTCACGTTGACGGATGCATTCTCCGTCCAGAGTCGCTGGGTCGGCCCGCACTGAAGGAGCAACCCGGATCGTACCACGATCGACGCGAAGCCGGAGGTTCCCGTCTCCGCCGTGAAGTTCGCCGTCGGCTCGGTCGATTGCCCGAGCGCGCCCCCGAGAGACCCGTTCTCAATCTCCCATCGATACCAGAGCGGAAACCCCGAGCAATTGGACGGCACCCCAACCCACCTCACATGTAGGGGCTGCGTCGCACCGGCGAGGACGTACTCGGGAAAGGGGGCCACTACGAGGCTTGGACCCACCGGTCCCTCCTCAAGGCTCATGGTCGACTGGGCCGCCGTGCCACCGTGCGAAAGACCCAAGATGGCGGTGCAGCCGCTCACGAGGAGAAGGAAGACGATCGCGGAGTCCACGCGTCCGAGCCGACGTGGCCGTTGCG
>JASHQX010000024.1 GCA_030038895.1 Thermoplasmata archaeon | reverse complement strand
CTCCCCCAGGAGAGAAGCATTCTCGACGGTCCGCTTCACGAGCAGACGCTGGACCTTTTGTTGCGGGGGCTGCTCGAAGGCGTGAGCGAGACTTTACTACGCACTCATGAAGGGCCGATGGGGGGCAAGGGGACGCTCGTGTCCGTACGGGCCCGGAGGCGGACAGCAGGCCCCCGCGAGCAGTCAGGAGTCCGGATTCTTCTTCAATCCGTTCGACCTCCTTCCTGATTCATCGAACTGTCGACCCCGGCCGGAGGTTGAGCCTATGGCGTTTCGGCGAGCGTTTCGCACGACGTCGATGCACCCCGGTTCCTGGGGGGCCCTTTCGCTGTCGGCCGCGACCCCGAAGGGCCCATATCGCGAAATCAGGGAATCCTAGTCACGCAGAGTTTGCGGTTCGCGGGAATCGGTCTGAGCGGGTTCGGTCCGGTCGTCGGCTTGGTCGCGTTCGTGTTCGTCACACCTTGCCGGGCACTTGGGGGTATCAATACCAAATCCCGTCGACCTGTGATTGGCTCGCCGTCCTCGCCGCACTCGGATTCATGCTCCTCCTCTCAGGTACGGCCTTGGCGTTCATGGGTCGAAAGCCCGAGCGGGTCGGTTCTACCTGAAGAACGGCGGGCGTGACCCAGATTGGCCCACCATCCCCTCGTTGCTTCTATCCCGACCGTGTGAAGGCAACAGTCCGGTGGTTCCGGGTCCCCCGGGCCCAAGAGACGGTCTGCGTTTCGCATCCATAGGAGATGAAACGAGAAGGAATGTAATCGGGTGGCGGCTTTCGCGTGCGAGCTTGGCGAGGTTGATGATTCCCAGGGAAGGAGAAGAGTTCCGCGTCGTAAGCTTGGCGTCCCTTCCGATCAGCGCTGATCGAACACCGGTGACTCGGCGTCTCTCAGCGACGCAAACCCCTAGATCGGTTCGCGGACTCCTCTCTTCCATGTCTGCCCCTGGTCTGCCCCTCGTTAGCTGGGGGCGACTCGGAGTCCGAGCTCACCCTGAGGCGGCAATCCAGGCTTCGACGAGCTCCCGCTCCGCGAGGGCGAGGGCCCGTGAGACCCCCGCTTTGCTCCGACCAAGCTTCTCCGCTAGTCGTGTGAGCGAAATCCGTCGAGGTACCTCGAAGTAACCGGCTTCTCGAGCGTGATGCAGGAGCACGACCTGCTTCGGGGTCAGAGCCGTCGAGTAGGTCGGAAGAATCTCCCGTCCAAACCGCAGGACTCGGACCTCAGGGGTAAAGCGACGTAACTCCTGGACCAACCGTCGAATCTGCGACGCACGTGGCGCAACTTCCGCAGTATATCGGCCATCCTGAACGAATCGGGGGAACCGGAAGACCGCCCTCAATTCGTTGGCTATCGAGACATGGCGAGGCTGACGCAACACTACCCGGTACAGTGCTCGAACCCCAGCATCCGCGAGCAAGGCAACGGAGATCACTCCGGCCTGTCGGGCCATCTCCTCGGCGTGGGCTGCAGCCCGGTCCCCCAGGAGTTCGAATTCTGTGACGTAACGGTTATTGGCCAGATTCTGAGCCGCGACGCACTTCGCCAGTAGCCACGGATGGGCCCTGAAGAACGGGGCCAAAGGAAAGACGCCCGGAAGACGGAAGTTGACTTTCACGACGCCGTAACGTCCCGCAGATTCCGATGAGTCCTTCCTCCCGAACGACGTCCGAATCCGCTCCGACCGGGAGAGCCGGACGGTCCGTATGACGGGACGGGCCGGGCTCACTCCCTTCGACCTCCTGGGAGATCCCCGGTGTCCCACTCCTCGACGAAGTCGAGAAACACCGAGACCAGCTTGACGTACGTGGCTCGAAGATCGGAGACCAACGCCTCACCGGCCGGAGTGTAGATACGGTCGATCTCGCTCAGGGCCTCCAAGAAGAACGCGCGGACGCAGGCCACCGAGCAAAAGGTCCGCCCGTCAAAGAGTCCCTGCAACGACGAAGGAAGATCGGCGACTACGTACTGCGACTGCCGAGGTCGGATCAGGGTTCCGCATCGGCAGATTTGTTCCTCGGTCGCGACTTCCTCGACGCACCGGGCGGTGCTCGAATCTTCGGGGGGTATCCACATGTCGGTCAGACCGGACACGGTGGAGCTTCCGAACAGCCCACCGCTTTTCCAGGGGGGCCTATGTCGTACCGACTCATCGGGAAGCCCTTAACCGGTTCGTGAGCGAACCGGTTCACGGAGTCGTCTTACGCCATCGCCGCCACGCTCGACTCTGCGAGCTCCCTTTCCACGATGGCGAGGGCCTGGGAGAGGCCCGACTTGCTCCTGCCCAGCTTGGTCGCCAGCGCGGTGAGCGTGATTCGGCGGGGTACGTCGAAGTATCCGGCGGAGAGAGCTTGATGCAGCAGCAATTGCTGCCGAGCCGTGAGCGTTGGGGGGAACGAACGCATCACTTCACGGCCGAACCTCAGGACCTGCACCGAGGGGGAGACCTGCCGAAGTTTTTCGACCAGCTGGTTCAGCCGAGACATCGGGGCGGCGACCTCGACCGTGTACTCGCAATTCTGGATCAATCGGGGATAACGAAGGAGTGCTTCGAACTCGTTGGCAAGGCGCTCCCAAATCGGCTGGGCGGTGGTCACTTGGTATCGGGAGATGGGGCCGGACGAACCCCGAATCGATGCCGATACGATCCCCGGTATGTGGGAAATCTCCTCGGTCCAATCGACCGCGCCCGGGTCCACGACCTCGATCTCCGTCAGGCAGAGTCCGTTAGGCAAGTTCTGCACGGCGGTGATCCACACCTCGAGTTGCGGATGCGCCTGAAGGAATGGACGAAGGCGTACGGGATTGTGGGGCGTTTCGGGCGGAAGCGCGAATCGGAGTCTGACCACCGTGAGCCGGTCAGGCGATCGTCCGGTGACGGGTCCGCCGAATGGGGGCACCTTTCGATACGGAGAGACGCGCCCGGTCCCGGAACGGCCGGAGGGCGGACTGCTCACGGCTCATGCTCCGGACTCGGCATACTGCCATTCGATTGTATAGAGCTTGGCAACCGCCGCCGTTGAGGTCACGAGTGGAGGCAGCTGGAGCGGCTCCTATCGCGAGCGAAACGCACCGGCCGGTCGTTAGTCGGCCCGGTTGAGGCCGGTGCAGAGAGCCCGGAAGACGGCCGGCGGTCCCCACTCACCTGCTAAGCGAGAACCGAAGTTCTGCGCCTTCCGCAGTTCCAGCCCAGAGAAGTTTACGAGATACTCGGCCGCGTTCCACTGGCTCGGTGGGACCCGTAGAGAATCTGCCGTCGAAGCTCGCGGCGGGGCAAGGAGGGAGGTCTCCGACAGGTGTGGATGGAACGCCGTCTGAGAACGGAGTCCATCGTCCCTGCGCTCTCTACAAGTAGTAGCCCCGGCTAGAAGGAAAGGATGGTTCCCGACTCGAAAGTCGCCCCCGGGGATCGCACGGGGGACGCGGCCGA
>JASHQX010000023.1 GCA_030038895.1 Thermoplasmata archaeon | reverse complement strand
TCATTCCCTCGGTTGGAGGCCGACCAGCTCGAGTACGTCTCCCTGCTGTCGGGCGATCTCGGCACGAGCCGTACGCGACACGTCCACGAACTCGAGCCGCTTCCAGGGCCGCGCACGCGGAGGTGTCTCAGATGGCCACAGGCCTCGATAGACGAAGTGGAAATCCCAGTGCGGGTCTTGGGTTCCGCTTCCGGGGCACGTCGCTGGATCGGAGAACGTCTGGGGGCCCTGAAGTGGGATCTCCCCCGAATCCAGTTGCTCTTTGAGGATCCGTCGCGCCGCGACGATCGGAGACTCGAAGAGGAGGAGCTGGCAGGATGGAAGCATCCACCGGTCCCCCACATTCCCAAGTCGTTTCGGGTCCAGCGCACCGATCTCCCACCACGGAGCGGCCGGGTCGAGCTTTCCCATCAGCACGGAACCGGGGGCACGGGGCGACTCGAGCACTAGGAACACCGAGAGGCAAAACCCGTCGTCCGGCAGCTCGAACGCTCCGGAATTCGCAGGAAGGGGTCCCCGTCGGAAGCGCGTGAACCGTCGCTCCATCATTCACTCCGAGATCCGCGATAGCGGGATGCCGCGGGCCGGGCTTGAACCGGCGGCTTCAAGATCTTCAGTCTTGCACTCTCCCAAACTGAGTTACCGCGGCGCCGCCGCCCCGACCCTCGGCGTTCTATAAAGAGTGACGGGAGGCGACCCGAACGTGCCGGGCGGAGATTCTTGGCCCGTTCAGAGCGTTGCGTCACCGGCCGGACGCGCGCGCCCACGTTCAGAGACGTTCGGGGGCTCCGACCGTCCCCTACCGTTATCTACCGCGTCCCGGCTTATCCACGCACCGTGACCCGCACCCTTGTCGTCGCCGAGAAGTTCAACACGGCGCTCCGGATCGCTATCGTCCTCTCCGATGGCCGGATGAAGCGTTCGCGCCTCGAAGGGACGAACGTCTTCGAGTTCGAGCGGCCGGAGGGCCCGTACGCGGTCGTCGGTCTTCGCGGGCACATCGTCGAGCTCGATTACCCGAAGGAGTTCGCGCAGTGGTCGCTCCACACCCTTCCCAAGCTCCTCGAAACGCCGCCGCAGAAGCACGTCACCGAGCGTGGGATTGTCGCGGCGCTCCAGTCGATCGTCCGGCGGTTCGACCGGGTGATCATCGCGACGGACTATGACCGCGAGGGCGAGCTCATCGGGGTCGAGGCCCTCGAGCTCCTCCAGAAGGTTCATCCGGGGATCGAGGTGCAGCGGGCGCGCTACAGCGCGCTCACGCGCGACGCGATCGAAGAGAGCTTCGCGCACCTCGCGAGCCTCGACCGGGCCCTGGCTGAAGCGGCCGAGGCGCGCCAGGAGATCGACCTCGTCTGGGGTGCGCTCCTCACACGTTACCTCTCCCTCACCGCCGGCCAGCGGGGCCGCAGCTTCCTCTCGGTCGGTCGGGTCCAGACCCCGACGCTGGCGCTCCTGGTCGAGCGGGACCAGGCGATCAAGGAATTCACCCCGACCCCGTTCTACGAGATCGTCGCGGCCTCCGAGAAGTCCGGGGTGCCCTTCCGCCTCACCCACTCGCACGGCATCTGGGAGAGGAAGGAGGATGCCGAGCGGGTCTTCCGACGAGTGGAGGGCGCGAAGGACGGCGTCGTCCGCGCATTCACGGACGAGGAGGCCCACCGGCGACCTCCGGTTCCGTTCTCGACGACGTTGTTCGTTGCCGAGGCGACCCGGCTCGGCATCGGCGCCGCGACGGTGATGCGGGTGGCCGAGGACCTCTACACGCAGGGACTGATCAGTTATCCGAGGACGGACAACACCGTCTACCCGAGAGGGCTCGGGCTGCGCTCGCTTGTCGAGAAGCTCCGGGAGAGCCCGTTCCGCGAGGCGGCCGAGTTCGTTCTTGCCCAGCCGACGTTCCGCCCAACGCGAGGGCGAACCGAGACGACCGACCACCCTCCGATCTACCCCACGGGGGTCGCCGATCCGAAGAAGTTGCGCCCCGACCACGCTCGGATCTACGAGCTCGTCGTCCGTCGTTTCCTTGCAACGCTCGCGCCGGACTCGATTTCCCGCGGCCGGACCGCCGAAGTAGAGATCCGCGGAGAGAAGTTCGAAGGAAAGGGGCATGAGCTGATCGACCCGGGGTGGTACCGGGTCTATCCGTACTCGGAGCCGGAGCCGTCCCGTCTACCGGTGCTGAAAGTGGGCGAGACGATCCCGATCACCTCGATCGAGCTCGTCGAGGACCAGACCAAGCCTCCCCGACGCTACACCCAGGGCTCCCTGATCCAGGAGATGGAGCGTCTCGGGCTCGGCACGAAGAGCACCCGTCACGACGTCCTCCAGAAGCTGTTCGACCGGCACTACGTCAGCCAGCGCCAGCTCGAGCCGACCAGCACGGGGGTCGCCGTGACCGAGGCCCTGAAGGCCCATGCGCCGGTGATCACGCGCCCCGAGATGACCCACCGGCTCGAGGAGGACATGGAACTCGTCGCCGAGTCGAAGAAGCCGAAGTCGGACGTCCTCGAGGAGTCGCGAGAGATGCTCCGCGAGGCCTACGCGCTGCTCGCGGCGAACGAGCCCGGCGTCAAGGAGACCCTCACGGGGGCGCTCGACCGGCAGCACTTCGTCGGGCCGTGCCCGAAGTGCGGAGGGGCCCTCCGGCTCGCGCGCAGCCCCCGGGGGGCGCGCTGGGTCCAGTGCGTCAATAACCCCGCGTCGTGCACCGTCACGTACGCTCTCCCGTCCGCGGGATTCATCGAGCCCGCTCCCGAGTTTCTCTGCGCCACGTGCCGCGTCCCACGCGTCAAGATCATTTTCCGGGGCCAGCGGCCCGAACTCTACTGCATCAATCCGGAGTGCCCCGAGCACCACAAGGCGTTCCGGATCGGGGTCTGCCCCAACTGCGGGAGCCCGCTCCACATCCGCTACTCGTTCGCCGGGAAGCGGTTCGTCGGATGTTCCGGCTATCCTGCCTGCCGCGTCACCTACCCGCTGCCGCAGCGCGGGAAGCTCGAGAAGGACCAGCCGCCGTGCCCGGTCTGTCGCGCCCCGGTCGTGACGGCGATCGAGGCGGGGCGGCCACCGTGGACCCTCTGCATCAACCCGGAATGCCCGACCCGATCGAAGGAGAAGCCAGCGGCCACAGGAGCGCCGAAGGGAGCAGAGGCGCACGCGGTCGTGTCCAGGTCTACGAAGGCCCGTCGCGCGTCTTCTCCCCGGAGGCAGAAGGGGGCCGCGTCGCCCACCGCCTCGGGGCGGAGCCCCCGGAAGCGTGCCCGAACCCCCTCGGAAGCCGAAACGACGGCGACCAACGGCGTCCCCCAAGACTCGCCCTGACCGGGAGTCCGGACGAATCCGGAACGTAGCCGGAGCGAGGCTATGACGGCCTCGTCTCCGTTCTCCACGCGAGACCGTTTCCTCCCCTTCCGTCCCGGGTTAAATACGCTCGCACGGTCTCAGGGGGTGATGTCCCGAACTTCGCGCCGGCTCTGGGAGCTCGACTCCCGCTCCTTCGAGCGGCGGGTCCGCTCGAACCCGCTCGTCATTCTGCCGATCGGGGCGCTCGAAGCGCACGGCCCCCACCTCCCACTCGGCGCTGACCAGATCCAGGCGGAGCAAACTGCGCTCGCGCTGGCCGACCGGGTGGACGGTCTCGTAGCACCGACGGTCCCGTATGGGTCGGCGCCCGGGGCGAGGCGTTTTCCGGGAACAGTGTCGTTGACGATGGGCCAGCTCGAGACCCACGTGACCGGCGTCTTGAGCGAGCTCGCGCGCAGCGGCGTGCGACGCATCCTCGTGCTCTCGGGCCACGGAGAGCGCGGGCACATGGCCGCCCTCCGCGAGGCCGCGGACGAGACGATGCAGGCGTTCACCGGTGTGCGGATCGTCGTCCTCTGCGACTACGACTTCGTCTACGAGCTCAGGGGCAAGGAGTCGCCCGCCAGCGATGGTCACGCGGGCCTTCTCGAGACCTCGCGCGTCCTCGCCCTCGCGCCCGAGTCGGTCGGCAGCGAGCGCCCGGTCGTCGAGTACCACCACAGCCCGTTCGTGCCGGGCTCACCGACCCCGGACGATTGGCCCGAGAGCGTCATCGGAGACACCCGGCCCGCGAGCGCCGAGCTCGGTGCCCGAGTCCAGGCGTACGTGCTGGACCGGCTCGCCGAGACGGTGCGCACGCTCCTGCCCGCATAGGTCGAGTCGATGGCCGAGTCCGCCGGGGCGATCCGAATCCGCGGCGCGCGCCAGCACAACTTAAAGAACGTCTCCCTTGACCTCCCCCGCGGCAAGTTCATCGTCATCACCGGGGTGAGTGGTTCGGGCAAGTCCTCCCTCGCCTTCGATACCCTCTACGCCGAGGGCCAGCGGCGGTACATCGAGAGCCTCTCCTCCTACGCCCGGCAGTTCCTGGGCCAGATGGACAAGCCGGACGTCGATTCGATCGACGGGCTTTCTCCCGCGATCGCGATCGAACAGCGGGCCGGCAGCCGCAACCCCCGTTCGACCGTGGGGACGGTCACCGAGATCTACGACTATCTCCGGCTGCTCTTCGCCCGCATCGGGATCCCCCACTGCCCGAACGATGGGGAGGAAATCGCTCCGCAGTCGGTCGACCGGATTGTCGAGGGGGTCAACGAGCGGGCCCGCGGAGAGCGGATCGACCTGCTCGCGCCGGTGATCCGGGGGAAGAAGGGCGAGCACCGGGATGTCCTCGACCGGCTCCGGAAGGCCGGGTACCGGCGGTTCGTCATCGACGGGGTCGAGGTCCGCTCGCCCGGCACCGAGATCCGACTCGAGAAAAACAAGAAGCACACGATCGAGGTCGTCATCGATAGCTTCGTGGTGACGGAGGACGAGGCGAGCCGCCTCGCCGAGTCGGTCGCGCTCACGCGGGAACTCGGGGAGGGCTTGGTGGTCCTCCGCCGGCCGGACGGGAAGCGCGAGACGTTCTCGAGCCGTCGCGCGTGCCCGAAGTGCGGCTTCTCGGTCGAGGAGCTGACCCCGAGGATGTTCTCGTTCAACAACCCGATGGGCGCATGCCCGGAGTGCCTCGGGATTGGGGCGACGCTCCACGCTGAGCCGGACCGGATCATCCCGGACCGGGACAAGCCGCTCTCGAAGGCGATTGTCGTGTGGGGGCTGACACCCGCGACCGATTCGCTCGCTCGATTCGGCCGGGCATTCGGCTACGACATCCGTCGCTCGGTCCGCGAGCTTTCCTCCGAGGGCTGGAAAGCTATGATGTTCGGTTCGAACCGCCAGATCGGCCCGTTCGTCGGCGGTGCCGGAGAGTGGTGGATGGGAACCGGCTGGCTGCGTGAGGGGCTCGTCAACGCGGTCGAGCGCCGATGGAGGTCGACAAAGAGCGAGGGCGCGAAGGAGTACTACCTCGGGTTCATGTCCTTCGTCCCGTGCCGCTCCTGCCAAGGACGGCGATTGAAACCGGCGAGTCTCGCGGTGACGGTCGAGGGCCGATCGATCGCCGACGTCGCAGCGATGAGCGTTCTGGACGCGGTCGAGTTCTTCCAGACGATCCAGCTGAGCGAGCGCGACGCGCAGATCGTTGGGCAGGTCATCAAGGAGATCCGAGCCCGGCTCGGATTCCTTGAGAACGTCGGACTGACGTATCTCACGCTCGACCGCGCGTCCGCGTCGCTCTCGGGTGGCGAGGCGGAGAGGATTGCGCTCGCGACGCAGATCGGGAGCGGGCTGGTCGGGGTCCTCTACATTCTGGACGAACCATCGATCGGGCTGCACCCGCGGGACCATTCGCGTCTCCTCGCGACCCTGAAGACGCTCCGGGACCTCGGCAACACCCTACTCGTCGTCGAGCATGATGAGCTGACGATGCGCGAGTCCGACTGGCTGGTCGACCTCGGACCGGGGGCCGGCATCCACGGGGGCGAAGTCCTCTACTCGGGTCCCTCGAAGGAGATCGGCAGTACGCCGCGATCGCTCACCGCCGATTTCCTCTCGGGTCGCCGCGCGATCGCGCTCCCCGAACAGCGGGCGCGCCTAGGCGCCCGCTCCCTGACGATCCACGGGCCGCGCGAGCGGAACTTGAAAGGGGAGGAGATCCGGATCCCGCTCGGGCTGTTCGTCGCGATCTCGGGGGTCTCGGGGAGCGGAAAATCGACCGTCCTCGAAGAGATCCTCTACAAGGCGGTCCAGCGCCACCTGGGCGTCGGCCGGGCGACCCCCGGACGCCACGACTACATCGAGGGGATCGATGAGGTCGACCGCGCGTTGTTGATCGACCAGTCGCCGATTGGCCGGACCCCCCGGTCGAACCCGGCGACGTACACCGGGATCATGACCCCGGTGCGCGAGCTCTTCGCGAGCCTGCCTGACGCGAAGGCCCGGGGATTCGCCCCGGGACGGTTCAGCTTCAACGTCGCGGGGGGGCGGTGCGAGGCGTGCGAGGGGGACGGGGTCCTCCGCTACGAGATGCACTTTCTGCCCGACGTGTACGTCGTCTGCGAAGAGTGCCGGGGACGGCGATTCAACGCCGAGACGCTCGAGGTGAAGTTCAAGGGAAAGTCGATCGCCGACATCCTCGACATGACGGTCGATGAGGCGCTCGCGTTCTTCCAGTACCAGCGCCGAATCGAGAGCCGGCTCAAGCTCCTATCGGACGTCGGTCTGGGCTACATCCGGCTCGGCCAGAGCGCGACGACCCTCTCCGGCGGCGAGGCGCAGCGGATCAAGATCGCCTACGAGCTCGCGAAACCCCCGACGGGAAAGACCCTCTACCTCCTCGACGAACCGACGACCGGCCTCCACTTCGCCGACGTCGAGCGCCTCCTCGCGGTCCTCTTCCGGTTGCGCGCCAGCGGGAACACCGTCGTCGTGATCGAGCACAACCTAGACGTCTTGAAATCGGCCGACTGGCTCATCGACCTCGGCCCGGAGGGCGGGGACGCCGGGGGCCACGTCGTAGCGGCTGGCACCCCCGAGCAAATTGCAGAGGTTCCGGCGTCCCACACCGGCCGGTTCCTCGCGCCCCTCGTTCGCCGGCCCATCCCCATCGCTCGTCGGGCCCGCGCATGACGGAAGGATTGCGCCCAGAGCTTCCGGCGTTCGTCCCCGCGAGCCAGCTCGCGGCGACCGACCGGGAAGGGTTTCGACCCGGACCCGATGTCCCGGGGGTCTACCTGTTCCGGTCCCGCGAGGGCGAGGTCATCTACGTCGGGAAGGCCCGGAGCCTGCGCCGGCGGGTCCTCGACCACCTGCGCGCCCGGGTCGAGAAGGACGGGACGATCCTCGCGCAGAGCTCGAGCGTCGAGTTCGTCCCGACCGCGAACGAGCGGGAGGCGCTTCTCCTCGAGGCGAGTCTCGTCAAGCAGTACCAGCCACCGTACAACGTCCTCCTGAAGGACGACAAGAGCTACCCATATCTCGCGGTCACGGTCGGCGAGGAGGTCCCACGCGTCTTCCTCGTGCGGCGTCCCCGACGCCGCGCGGGGATCCTGCTCTTCGGGCCGTACACGAGCGCGCGAGAGGCCCGGGGCGTGGAGAGGCTGCTGGGCGACCTCTTCCAGCTCCGTCGGTGCGTCCGCCTCCCTAAGGAGGCGTGCCTGTACTACCACCTCAAGCTCTGCAGCGCGCCGTGCATCGGGGCGATCGACCGCGCCGCGTACCGCCAGCAGGTGGACCGGGCGGTCGATGTGTTACGGGGGCGGACCGCGCTCGTGCGCGGAGAGGTCGAGACGGCGATGCGAGAGGCCGCGGCGCGCGAGGAGTTCGAGCGGGCGGCCCTCTTACGGGATGCGCTGGACGGTCTCGGGGCGCTGCGGGATCGCCAGTCGGTCATCGGTCGCGGCTCCGGTCGCGCCGACGTGATCGCGCTGGCCTACCCCCGGGACCCGTCGACCCTGCGGGTGGCGGTCGGACTCCTCCATGTCGAGGAGGGGGAAGTGCGCCGCACCGAGCCGCACCTGGTTGCGGTCCCGGCGGACGACGTCCCGGAGCCCGGTGAGGTCCTCCGCCAGTTCCTGTCACAGTACTACGGGGGCCAGTTCGAGCTCCCCGAGCGGATCTACATCGCGGGGCCCCGGCCCGCCGGCCTCGATGCCACCCTCGACGAGCTGTTTGCATACCGGGGGATCGATGTTCAATTCCGGCCGACCGGCCGGTACGCCTCGCTCGCCCGCCTCGCCGAACGGCTCGCCCGTGCCTCGGTTGACCAGGTTGTGGCGCGACCAGCCCCACGCGAGGTCCTCGCCGCGGTGCAGAGCCTGCTCGTCCTGCCTACACTGCCGACCCGGATCGAGGGGATCGACATCTCAATTTTTCAGGGCACCGAAGCCGTGGGCTCGCTCGTGGTCTTCGAACGCGGGATGCCGAAACGTTCGGAGTACCGGCGGTACCGGATCCGTACGGTCGAGGGGACGAACGACTTCGCGATGGTCGCCGAGGTCGTCCGTCGCCGCTACCTTCGCCGGCTCGCCGAGTCGGAGGTCCTCCCCGACCTGCTCCTCATCGACGGCGGCGCGGGCCAGCTCTCTGCCGCGCTCGCTTCGCTCTCTGCCCTGAACCTCACGGATCGGATCCCTGCGATCGGCCTCGCAAAGCGCGAGGAGGAGGTCTACCTACCCGACCGCGCCGAGCCGTTGAAGCCAAACCCTAACGCCGCGCCGATGCTCCTCCTCCGTGCAGTCCGCGACGAGGCACACCGGTTCGCGGTCACCTACCACCGCACCCGACGGCGCATGCGGTTGCGCGAGGAGTTCCAAGAGACTAGCCGCGTCGGCGGGCCCTCGCGCGACGGCGCCTCGCCCTGAGGGCGGTCCGGGTCGGGATCCACATCATCCGGGGCGGTTCGCGGTCGTCCTGCCACATCGCGCCGATGAGCTCGCCGATGTGGTGTGCCTCCTCGAAGGTCGACTGGAAGAACGCATCCCGCACCGTGTAGCGCCCCGGCATCCACGGCGCCCTCACGCTGCGCGCGAAGTCACGGTCGGTGAGGCGTTCGAGTGTCTCGTCAATCCCTGACCAGACGCGGTCAGAGTAGGCGCGTAGCCCGGCCCAGTCCTTCGGGTGGCGGCTCTCGTCCCGGAACAGCGCGTCGAGCTCGCCGGTCCGTCCCCGGACGATGTAGACCTGCCAGACTTCGTGGACGTTCAGGATGTGCACGAGGGTGCGGAAGAGCGACTGGTGGCCGATCTCACGGTGGCGGCTCACCGCCCTCCACGGAAGCCTCGAGAGTCGACGCACGTAGAGCTCGAAGACGGCCCGATCGTAGTCGATGAGCTCGCGCGCCTCCTCCCGGGGTGTCAGCCGGATCGCGGGCATAGAGGTCGCAATCGGTCACGGGCTCTTACCCGTGCCGGTACGCGAAACGCCCCTTCAACGGGACCCGGGCTTGCGTTCGGGGGAACCGATGAACGACATCCCTTGGACGCGCCGCGCGACCTCAGACGCCGGTAGCCTCCTCAGGTCGGACTCCGGTTCGAGGAAGGAAACGTCGAGCGCCTCGGGGGGGAACGGGGTGGGCGAACCTTCGGCGACCGCCTGGACCGCGAGCTTGAACGCGGCATCCTCGTTCAGGTGGTCCGGCATTTTCTCCTCGAGATAATCGGCCACGGCGCGGCGGTTCCGGCCGATGGCGTAGGCCCTCCAACCGATCGTGGCGCCGCTCGGGTCGAGCTCCACGAGACCGGGGATCCGTGCGTTGAACCCTCCAAGGAGGAGCGAGACCGCAAACGGTCGGGTCCCGCCGAACTGGGTGTACTGCTGGAGAAGCGTGCCGAGCGAGTGGCCGAGCAGGGCGAACGGCGCCGACTCGCCGTAGGTCAGCCGGTGGCGCTGCGCCTCGACCCGAAGGAACTCGACGAGCACGCGCGAGTCCGCGATGAGGCCAGCGGTCACGCAGCCGAGCCCCGAGTCGATCGCGAAGCTCTTCTCGATCGATCCCGCTTCGGCGAGCGAACTCACCGGGAGGTTGCGAAAGGCGACGAAAACGATGCCGGTATCGTAGGTCACGGCGACCGCCGTGCCGCCCATCTGGATCGCCTGAAGCGCGTACTCAACCTGGAAGAGCCGCCCATCCGGAGAGAAGACGGTGCTCGCTCGGTCGTAGGCCATCTGGCCGGGTTGCATTTCCATCTTCGAGCCCCTCCGAAGACGACGCGCCGAATCGGGTGAGGCATTTGAACCTAAGCCTTCCCCCCTTCCTCCGTCTCACTTGGTTGCCGATGACCACCACCGCACTTGGAGGCGACAACGCGCGTCGCCCCGCGCGAGGGTGCCCGGGTCCCCCGGGTCCCGAGGGTGCGGCGCGGGCCGACGGGAGGAATCCGCGACGTCTACTGGAAGAGGCGGTGCGAGCTTCGTCCGGCCTACGTTCGAAAGCGTTTTGGCTGACCCGAAGGGTTCTCCGGTAGCATGGACACGAGTCAACTCCACCTTCTTCCGATGGCGTCGAGCCACCGCGGGGAGCTCTCCCCGGCGTGCACGCAGTGCCAGGAAGGCCGAAAGATGGTTCTGTTCGTCACCGGAGTCTGCCGGTTCCGCTGTTTTTACTGTCCGGTCTCTCCGACCCGCAACCAGAAGGACGTCGTCTACGCGAACGAGCGGCGCGTCTGGACCGACCAGGACGTGCTGGACGAGGCCCGCGCGATCGAGGCGGGCGGCACCGGCATCACCGGGGGAGACCCCCTCGGCGTGGTAGAGCGGGTCGACCACTACATCCGCCTCCTGAAGCGGGAGTTCGGCCCCGGCCACAACATCCACCTGTATACTCACGAACCCAACCCGGTGAAGCTCGCCCGGCTCGCCGCAAGCGGGCTCGACGAGTTCCGCTTGCACATCCCGCACTACCTCTGGGGCCCCCTCTCGAGCGAGGGAGGCGCGTACCGGGCCGTGCTGGAATCCGCTCCGTTGTGGGGGATCCGACGCGGGGTCGAGGTCCCTGTATTGCCTGATAGGGAGTCCGAGCTCCGTCGGCTCCTTCAGGCGCTCGACGAGATCGGGGTCGATTTCGTGAACCTGAACGAGCTCGAGTTCTCCGAGACCAACGAATCGAATCTCATCGCCCGTGGCTACCGGTCGGACGCCCGGAACGGCTGGGGAGTCCGGGGCAGCCGGGCCGTGGCCGAACGGATCGTCCGGGAGGTCCGCCTCTCGATTCCGGTCCACTACTGTTCGTCCCGGTTCAAGGACGCAGTGCAGTTGCGGCAACGCCTGCTCCGTCGCGCCGAACGGACGGCTCCTCCGTTCGCCGAACGGACCCCGGACGGCACGATTCTGCTCGGCATTGTCGAGGCCGACGGGCAGGCCGATCTCGCCCGCTGGGCGGCTCGGGTCGCTCGGAAGCTGGGGGCAGGGCCCGACGACTACAGGCTCGACCTGGTCCGTCGCCGTGTCGAGCTCGCCCCGGAACGCCTGCGCCGCTCCGCCGTCCGACTCGCGGATCCCGCGTTCGAGGTCGAGGTGTACCCGACGGCGGATGCGCTCGAGGTCGAGCGGGCGCCACTCAACCCGGCGGCGCTCTCGAAGGCCAACGCGGCGTTCGGGGGCGGCACGTACCCCTCATCGCACAGGTGACCCCCATAGGTGAGGTACCTCTGGTCTCCCCGCCGGTTCTTGATCGAGCAGGGACCCCAGCCCTCGTTCTCCGCCCCGTACCACATCGGGCAGTCCTGGCAGTGCAGGGTGACCGGGGGTGGTCGCCCCTTGGTCCTCACCGGCCGCCGTGGCGAATTCACGCGTCCGACCTCGGGTGGGTGAGCTGTTGCCAGGCGAGCACAGTGCTTGCCATGAGCTCGGCTGCTGTGACCGGTCCCACCCCTCCAGGAACAGGGGTTAACGACGCCGCCCAGCCGTCGAGCGCCACGGCATCGGCGTCCCCGACCGAGACCTGAACCCCCGGGCGGCTCGGGTCCTCGACGCTGGAAACGCCGACGTCGATCACGTGCGCACCCTCCGGGACGGTCGAACGGTTGAGCAGCCTCGGTTGGCCGACGCAGGAGAAGATTGTTCGGCAATCGGCCAGTGCGGCCTTCAGGTCCCGCGTACGCGAGTGGAGTATGGTCACCGTAGCGTGGATCCCCGTCGATTTCCCAGCGAGCAGGAGGGCGAGAGGCAACCCTACGGTCTCGGACCTTCCGAGCACGGCCACCCGCTCCCCTTCGAGCGGCACCTTGTAATGACGGGCGATAGCCAGCGCCGCGAGGGCGACCGCGGGGACGTGCGCTGGGCGCTGCGCGACCAGACGGCCCAGGTTGGCCGGACTGACCCCGTCAACGTCCTTCTCGGGCCGGAGCTCCCCGACGGCCTGGTAGAAGTCGAACGGCTTCGGGAGGGGATGCTCGAGGAGGACCGCGTGAACATGGAGGTCCTGGTCGAGCGAGCGCATCCGCTCTACGAGCTCCCTCGGCCCCGCCACGGGGCTTAGTGTCTCGTCTCGGAACTGGACCCCGACGGCCGCCGCCGCCTTCGCCTGGCGCTTCAGGTAGAAACGGAACGGGCTATCGACCCCGCGGTGAACGCTGACGAGGGTCGGCGCCCCGGTGCCCGGCGGCGCGGCCCCGATCGCTGCCCGGCTCTGCGCGTCGAGGGCCTCGACGACCGGCTTCCCCTCCAGCCGCTGCGTCATTCGAAGAACCCCGGCGGACAGAGCGCCGGGAGATAGATAACGCCCTATCTCGAAAGTCGCCGAATCGACCCGGATTCGGCTCGAGGGTTACCGTCGGTCAAGAAGATAGCACGAAGGGATTTATACCAACCCCAACTTGGATTTAGTTGCCGCGTCCTTCCTGTAAGGTACGGGTTGAGACGCCACTATGGCACAGGGTGCGGAAAGACCGTCAGCCGGGACCGAGGAGCATTCTACTCCCGGCGACCTGGATGCGTGGGGGAAGGCGCTTCCCTATACCTCCTCCGCCCAGGTGGAGGTCCCCGCGCGCCTCCTGGACCAGGTGATCGGTCAGGATGAGGCCGTCGAGGTCGCGCGAAAGGCTGCGACCCAGAAGCGGCACATGATCCTGATCGGTGAACCCGGCACCGGCAAGAGCATGCTTGCCCGGGCGATGGTCGATTTCCTGCCGAAGGAGCAGCTTCAGGACATCCTCGCCTACTCGAATGCGGAGGACCCGAACGAGCCGAAGATCCGGGTCGTCCCGTCCGGCAAGGGCAAGGAGATCGTCGCCGCGCAGAAGCTCGAGGCCGCCCAGAAGAAGGAACAGCGGACGATCCTCTTCGTCGTCCTTGCGATCGCGATCCTCGCCTTCACGATCTACATCGTCATCGCCGACAAGGACCTCACCGCGCTTCTGGTCGGCCTCTTGATCGTTTTCATCGTCTACGCGATCCTTCGGTTTTCCGGCGGTCGGAGCGATACCGGGACCGCGGTCGCGAAACTCCTCGTTGCTCACACTCCCGACGACAAACCCCCGTTCATCGACGCGACGGGCGCGCACGCCGGTGCGCTCCTCGGGGACGTCAAGCACGACCCGTTCCAGTCCGGCGGTCTCGAAACGCCCCCACACGAGCGCGTCGAGGTGGGCGCGATCCACAAGGCGAACGGTGGGGTCCTGTTCATCGACGAGATCAACCTCCTCAAGATCGAGAGCCAGCACTCGCTCCTCACCGCCCTTCAGGAGCGGAAGTTCCCGATCGTGGGGCAGTCGGAGCGCTCGGCCGGGGCCATGGTCAAGACCGAGCCCGTCCCGTCCGACTTCGTGCTCGTCGCGGCGGGGAACGTCGACAGCGTGCAGAACATGCACCCCGCGCTCCGTTCGCGGATTCGGGGCTATGGCTACGAGCTCTACGTGAAGACTACGATGATCGATACGCCGGAGAACCGGATGAAGATCGTCCGGTTCGTCGCGCAGGAGGTCGTGAAGGACAAGAAGATTCCCCACTTCGACACGGGCGCGATCATCGAGGTGATCCGGGAGGCTCAGCGCCGCTCGGGCCGTTCCGGTCAGCTCACTCTCAGGCTCCGCGAGCTCGGGGGCCTCGTCCGGGTTGCGGGCGATATTGCGCTCACCGAGGGCCAGGCGGTCGTGCGCGCGGACCACGTCGTGAAGGCGAAGCGCGCGAGCCGTTCGCTTGAGCAGCAGATCGCGGACCGGTACATCGAGCGGCGCAAGGAGTACCGCATGTTCTCCGTCGAGGGAGCGGCGGTCGGGGTCGTCAACGGCCTCGCCGCGATCAACGCGCAGACGGGGATGGCCGAGTTCTCCGGGATCGTGCTGCCGATCGTCGCAGAGGTGACGCCGGCCCAGACGCGCGACGCCGGCGTCGTCGTGGCGACCGGCAAGCTCGGCGAGATCGCCCGAGAGGCCGTCCAGAACGTCAGCGCCCTCATCAAGAAGTACACGGGGGAGGACATCTCTCGCTACGACATCCACATCCAGTTCGTCGGCACCTCCGACGGGGTCGAGGGGGACAGCGCGTCCGTCTCGATCGCGACGGCGGTGATCAGCGCGCTCGAGGGAGTGCCGGTCGACCAGTCGGTCGCGATGACCGGCTCCCTCTCGGTCCGGGGCCAGGTGCTCCCGGTGGGCGGGGTCACCGCGAAGGTCGAGGCCGCGGCGGATTCGGGCATCAAGCGGGTGCTCGTGCCGGAGGACAACCTCGAGGACCTCGTCCTCGAGTCGCGCTACCGCGGGATGGTCGAGGTGATCCCCGTCCGCACCCTCCGGGACGTGCTGAAGTACGCGCTGGTCGGCCAGGGAACGCAGAAGGAGTCGCTCCTCGAGCGCCTCAGCGCGATGGTGCGTGCCACGAGCCGATCCGCCGAGGAGATTCCGGCGCCGTCCGCCACGGCGCCGCCGCCGGGGCGCCCGGCCGGATCGTGAGAGGCACCTTCCGCATCCCCGCGCACGTCCCGGCGGCGGCTCCCGCCGGTCCGTTGCCAGAGGAGGACTTGGACCGCTTCATCGATCGGGAGTGTTACGAGTTCAACTCCCGGTTGCTCGTGGCGTGGAACGACCGTCACTGCTCGCACTGCCGCCACTACCTCACCTCCCGCTGCCCGCACATCGATGAGTTCTTGGACGACGTGGAAGATTTGACCCCCGAGTGATTGGCCCGGAAACGTGCGGGGGCTCCTGGTCGGCCGCTTCCAGCCGTTCCACCGGGGACATCTCGGTGTCGTACAGGCGATCCGGTCCCGCCGGCCCGACGACGCCCTCCTGCTCGGCATCGGGAGCGCGCAGGAATCGTACACCTGGAAGAACCCGTTCACCGCCGGCGAGCGGTTCGAGATGATCTCTCGCGCCATCGGGGAAGCGGAGATCGAGCGGATCGAGATCGTCCCGCTCCCCGACATCCACCAGCACGCGCTGTGGGTCCGTTACCTCGAAGGGTTCCTCCCCCCATTCGACCGGATTTACACGAACAATCCCCTCACCGCGTTCCTCTTCGACCGGGCAGGCTACGAGGTCGAGCGTCCCACGCTCATCGACCGGCGGCGGTTTGAGGGAATCCGGGTGCGCGAGCAGCTCGCCCATGGCCGGGGATGGAAGAAGCTCGTGCCGCCGGCGATCGCACGGTATCTCACGACCATCGACGCCCCGGCGCGCCTCGCGCTCCTCGCGAAGGGGCAGGGCCGGTCCGATGGAGGTGGGAAATCTTGAGTGAGAACGCGACCCTCTCTGTCTCTCGTCGAAAGTTCGAGCCCTTGCCCGAGTGGGTCGGGCCGAGCACCCGGCTCGTCCACGGAGCCCGCCGTCCCGACTTCAATGCGGGCTCGGTCGTTCCGCCGATCTACCAAACCTCCACGTTCCACTGGCCCTCGGCCCGGTCGGAGGCGACCGGTCACGGAGACGCTTACCTCTACACGCGGACGCTCAACCCTACGGCAGAGGAACCGGTGGAGCTGGTCCGCCAGCTCGAGGGGGCCGAGGCGGCCCGCCTCTTCGCGTCGGGGATGGGCGCGATCTCGGCGGCGGTGCTCTCCCTCCTCCGAAGCCAGGAGGAGCTGGTCGCCCTCCGAACTCTGTATGGGGGCACGACCGACCTCATCTCGGAGCTCCTTCCCCGCTACGGGGTACGGGTCCGCCAAGTCGACGACTCCGAGGCGGCCGAACCCGAAGCCGTGCTGCGGGAGGGGACCCGCCTCGCAATCCTGGAGAGCCCGACGAATCCGACCCTCCGGGTCCACGACATCGCTCGGTGGGCGGAGGCCGCCGACCGCGTCGGCGCCGTCCTGCTCGTGGACAACACCTTCGCCACGCCGATCAACCAGAATCCGATTGCTCTGGGCGCAGACTTGGTCGTCCACAGCGCGACCAAGTACCTGGGGGGTCACTCCGATCTGCTCGGAGGGGTCCTGCTCGGATCTCGGGACCTCCTAAACCGGATCGATGCGAAGACGTACCTCGGGGCCACCCCCGACCCCTTCGCCGCCTTCCTCCTCACCCGGGGGCTTCGTACCCTCGCGTTGCGGGTCGCGCGCCATAATGAGAATGCACGCCGGGTAGCGGAAGCCGCGCGAGGGCACCCGTCCCTGGCGGCCGTGCATTATCCCGGTTGGGCCAACCCTGCGGAAGAGGAGATCGCGAAGAAACAGATGCGCGGACGGGGGGGTGTGGTCTCTCTCTCGTTCAAGGGAGGATCCGAGGCGGCCGACCGGTTCCTTTCGCACCTTCGGTTCGTCCACATCGCCTCGAGTCTTGGGGGGGTCGAGAGCCTGGTCAGCGTTCCGCGAGAGACCTCCCATCGACATCTCTCCGACGAGGAGCTGGCCGCCCGCAACATCGACCCCGGCCTCGTACGGATCTCCTTCGGCATCGAGGATCCGGAAGATCTCGTGCGGGATGTTGCGGAAGCGCTGGACTCGGTGGGCTGAGGACGCTGTCCAATGGAGTGCCGACCCGCAGTGACCGGCCCCCAAAGTTAGGGACGGACCAAGCCTCCATTGTCTGGCCCGGCGCTTACCGAGATGGGTGGCTAGGCCAAACTTATGGGACCGGGAGTCTCGCCGCTCACGATCGCCACTGTAGCTCAGTTGGCAGAGCGGCTGATTCGTAATCAGCAGGTCGGGGGTTCAAGTCCCTCCAGTGGCTGCTTTTCTCGGAGCCGAGACCCCCTCAGACCCGCGAACGGTCCCGACAGGATCCGGACGCGTACGGAGATCGGTCTCTCCCGCGCACCCTCTACGCTTGGAAGGTTCCCGACCGGATGGCCGTCCCACCTAGTGCGCAGCGCTTCGTTGGGAGCCAAAATCGCGGTTCCTGGTACGGGCACCTTCCCCCGGCGAAGGACCTGCCGGTTCGTTAACGATGGGACGACCGAGCGACCAGCTGAACGGGGTTGTTATCGGGATCCGCGACCCAGGCACCCCGCAAGGTCCCTGCGAAATTGTGCGGAGGGCTCATCGTTGGGGTGCCCCGCTCGTTCAACCAAGAAAGAGCGACGTCTACATCGCTGACCCACAGCACGACCTCGCCACGCGGAGGGCCTCCCCCGCCGACGAGTCCGTGATCGCGTTTCAACGCCTCGAGAGTCGAGACCGCCAGATTCAGAGGGCCGAGTTCCATTTCCACGTGATCCGGAGAACCCTGCTTCGGCGTACGAAACGTCTCGGTAGACCCCAAGAGGCCGTGGTAGAATTGGAGTGAACTCTCGATGTTGCTCGTGTAGATGTTGAACAGATGATTCTTGAACGTTGGACGGTGGGTGGGGTCGGGGGTCGTCTTCACCGGTAGGCGAGAGGTGAACACCACGGGGTTTCCGTCGGGGTCGGCAACAATCGCGCTGTGCACGTACCCCCCGAAATCGTGCGGGGGGGTCAGAGAGGGCGCGCCCTGGGAGGTTGTCCATCCGTGCGCCCCGTCCACATCGTCCGTAAACAGGGCGATCTCCCCGCGCGGGGGTCCTGGCCACGTGCGGATTCCGTGATAGCGGTTCAAGGCGTCGAACGAGGCAACACCGAGATTGAACGGACCGAGTTGCAGTTCGACATGGTCAGGAACGCCTTCCTTCGGAATCCGAAATGTTTCGGTGAATCCCAGTACGTCCCGGTAGAACCGAAGCGACAGTTCGGAGTCGTGCGCATAGAGATTGACCTGTGGATTCGTGAACGCAACCCGAGAACTGGCATCAACCCGTTCCGACATTCGGATCTCTCTCCCCTCAGAAAGGCTCCC
Organism: Thermoplasmata archaeon; assembly: GCA_030038895.1. Classification (GTDB taxonomy): domain Archaea; phylum Thermoplasmatota; class Thermoplasmata; order Lutacidiplasmatales; family UBA184; genus Lutacidiplasma. The sequence goes on along the minus strand of JASHQX010000023.1, from coordinate 3,394 downwards.
CCGCCACTCCGCGGCCGGGGAGATAAGTGGTCCGGGAATCCGATTCCTAAAATCGTCCTTTCGGCTCGCGGCTAGGATGGATAGGACCGACCTAGGTATCTTCTCCCGGTTGGTGGCCGAGCCCTTTCTTTCCGACGAGACACTTGGGCGAGAGGTGGGACTTACCGGCAAGGCGGTTCGTCTCCGTCGCAAGAGGATGGAGGCGGACGGGGTCCTAACGGAATACGGTGTCCACCCGGCTGCCGAGATCCTGGGGCGATACGCCGTATCGTGGCGGTACGCCGGGATGGACCGGACCGAGCTCCCCGTATCCCAGTTGTCCGAAGTCGAGGACCTGGCCTTCGTGATGAGTTTCCGACCGGCCTTCCACCGCGTGGTCCGGTTCACGAAAGAGCCCGACCCGCCGGCAGATCCGCGGCTCACCCGGATCTTCGGTCAACCTATAGGGGGTCCTCTCGGCGAGCGGCGGCCCATGCCGTCGATTCGAGCCGACGCTCTGTCATATGTGGATTGGAAGGTCCTGGAAGCGGTGGTGGGCGCTCCACGCGCACCCCACACATTCAACGCACGGCAAGCGAATGTTTCGGCCCGGACCTTTCGCATTCACCGGGCGAAGCTGGACATGGCCCACGCGTTGGAGTGTGCCATGATCCTAAACCTGGAACGAGAAGCCGGCCTCGCAACATACGGGATTTGGCTCAGGGTGGACGAATCGTTCGACGAGAAGTCCGTGGAACTACCGCGGCTTTGGGATCGTCCCCACTGGACGCAGAATCCTCGAGGGGTCTATCTGCTCGGTAGCGCGGACAATTACTTTGAAGCGCGAGAGCTGGAGCTCCACCTTCGCGCGCTTCCGGGCGTGGTCTCCGCGGACCCCCTCATCCCGGCCGGGGGGTTTTTCGCGCGCGAGCGATTGCTTACGTGGGTTCGGGCCGAGCGGGAACGGCGATTCCGGCCGCCGCGTCCCCGCCTAGTCTGACGTGTCTATCGACCTGCGGGGACTCGCGTAGAACTCAGGACTCGGCTCCAAGGGTTTCAGAGGTCCGTCGGCAGGGACTTGAACCCTTAGTTCGGGTCCCTCCAGTGGCTGCTTTTCGAAGAGAATCTCGTTGGCTCTGCTTCACCAGGAGTTGTGTCGGCTTTCGCCGAGTTGGCCCGCCGTGAACGGTTTCTCCCTCTCGTTTTGGGTGAAGCTCGACACCGGAACAGGATACAAGTTTCCAGTCTGCTGAGATTACTTCCAGCGGGTGAGGATCTCCTCTCGATGGAAGGTCTTCAGGCCCACGAAGAATAGGACGAGCACGATCGCGGCGAGGCCCCCCGAGATGATCAGCAGGTTGGTCGCGTTGAGAGGCAGTTTGATTTCGGCCGCGATGTAGAGGAAGATCAGCGGAAGGAAGATCACCCCTGAGTATTGCTGGGCGGAGCGGACGTCCGTCACACGGGACGAGATCACGACACACGCCTCGATGGCCAGCAAGGTGGCGAGTGGCATCGTGACGAGGAGAATGATGACCATCTGCCAGTTCGGGTAAAACAGGTAGCCAAAGGGACCTCGGGTGAAGAAGTCGACAAGGGCCTGGAAAATCACCGAGCCCGCCCACATCGCCAGGACGGTCGGGACAAAGGCGGCCAATCCCTTCCCAAGCAGTATCTCTCCATCCGTCGTCGGGGTTGCGAGAAGTGGTTCGAGGCTCTTCGATACCTTCTCGCCCACGATGCTGTACGCGGCGATGGTAGTGGGGAGCGTGGCTGCGCCGATTACGAACCAGAAACTGAACGCGTTGAGGTACATGGGAACCCACGACGCCGGGTCGTGACCCAAGCCGACGAGGTACCCCACGAGGGCAGGGAAGCCCAAGCCGATGCCCACCGGATAAGCGATGAGGCCGATGAGGATGCCGCGCTTCTGGCGAAGGAGCGTCATGTCATGGCGCGCGACGATCCAGGCTTGGGAGAACCTCATGCGGCGGGCGCCTCCTCGTGGATGAGCTTAAGATAGACCTCCTCGAGGGAAAGCCCGGGCTGTGAGAGCTCGCGGATTCGACCCCCCGCAGCCAACAGGGCGTCGGCGATCTCGGGGTTCTCGCGGTCGGGATCCACTACCTCGACAAGGAGGTCGTTTCCCACGATTTCTACTCGTCGGGACGGAAGCCGCCTTCTCACCGCGGCCGCGAGCCCCTCTGTGGCGAGCTCGAGGCGGACAACGGTTTGGTGTCCGAACAGCTTCGTCTGGAGCTCTTGAGGCGTCCCGACCGTCAAGAGGCGGGTTCGAAGGATACCGACGCGGTCGCAAACCCTCTGGGCCTCGTCAAGGTTGTGGGTGTTGAGGAAGATCGTGCGGTTTTCCTTCCTCAACTCGAGGAGGGTCTCCCGAACCATCTTCGCAGCTTCCGGATCGAGGTTAGCGGTCGGCTCGTCCAGGAAAAGGAGAATCGGGTCGTGAACGAGGGCCCGGGCGATCGCAAGCTTCTGCTTCATTCCCTTCGAGAAAGTCTCGACCGGGACGTCCTTCTTTTCCCAGAGGTCCATCATTCGAAGGAGCCGTTCGATGTTCTTGCGCATCGTAGCGGTCTCCATCCGGTACAGCCGTCCGAAATACTCGAGATTCTGGTACGCGCTCGAACCCTCGTAGAGTCCCACGTTCTCGGGGAGGATACCGATCTGTTGGCGGAGTCGAAGTGCGTCGGCCTCCTTGCCGACCTCGCATCCGGCGACCACGGCCGTGCCGCTCGTCTTCGATATCAAACCCGAGAGCATCCGGATCGTCGTGGTCTTGCCGGCCCCGTTCGGCCCGAGGAAACCGAAGACCTCCCCCTCCTCTACATCCAAGGAGACCTGCTCTACGGCGGTGAGTTCACCGAAGCGCTTTGTAAGGTGCTCAGCATGAATCATGAGGCACCCCGCCGAGAAGCACCGTGTAAGTAAATCCTGCGCGCGTTCCTGGTGGCAGGGCCGAGAGCACACCCTCAGGAATTTCCGGGGGGCGTAGGGGGACCTAAACCTTCAGTTCAGAGCCCTCCCTTGGCTGCTTTTTCTCGGTTGGGCCCCACCGTCGCCGGCAGGGACCTTGTTCCTCGGAAAGCAGGGACCTTGGCGAGAACAATGCCTAACGCCCGAAAGGGTTCATCACGCGCTGAGCACGCGTTTAGGAAGTCAAGGGGCGGCATTCCCCCGACCCAGACCATTCCGGGCCCGCGATTACGAGCCCTTGGGAGCCGTCATCGCCTCATCAGCTCGGTTGATTAACGACAAGGACACCCCCTCTGAGAGTAGGTAGGCTCGGCCTCCTCCCCGGGATCGAAGTCTCTCCAGCAGTGCTTCGATGTACTCCGCGCGAACCGGCCCGGCCGTGAGCAGGTAATCTTCCAGAATCTCACGCTTTGAAGCATCC
>JASHQX010000022.1 GCA_030038895.1 Thermoplasmata archaeon | reverse complement strand
GTGTGGAGTGCTTCGCGAGCTGGAACCGAAGGTCGGGGAGATTAGACGAATCTATGTTCGTTCGGACTATCGCGGCAAGGGCTTCGGGCCGCTCTTCGTTCAAGCACTCATCGACCGAGCTCGGGGACTCGGGTACGAAAGACTGAGAGTTGACACTCTCCCGACGATGTATGCGGCGATCGAGTTCTATCAGGAGTTGGGGTTTCGTCCCATCGCCGCCTTCTGGCCTCATCCAGCGGCGAACGCGCTCTTCTTCGAGCGCGAGATCAGCGAGTAGACCAGCTTTCTCTCGAGCTCGGGCGCGTGAATGGAAAGCCGTGAGCGTTCTATCTTCTACGCTCCGGCAGAAGGACTGGCACTTACGACGCTCTGAATTTAGGTAGACGGCGCAGAAGCCGTCATCACGAACAGCAAGCCTCCGATTGAGTAGGGGCTACCCGGAGCTGCTTCGAACACGTCCCAGCTTCCTTGGTCAGAAGTGACCGGGAAGTTGTAGGTGACATTGAACCACCACGTCCAAGAGGGGTACAAAGAAGTCACTGGGGTCGACACAATCCGGGACCCGCCCGTGAGCAAGTGAATAGGAATTCCGAGACCTATCTCGTTTGAGGGAATGCTGTAGGACAGAGCCAGGTAGTCTCGCGAGGCGTTCGATTGATGCTCCCTCGTGAACGTCAATCCAGCCGCGGCCAGACTCGGTGACTCCTGCCAATTGGTAAAGTCGCCGTTGGAGTATTCCCACGAGAAGTTACCGAGGGGCTCGGGGGCGTACGTCCCGTTGAAAATCGAGGACGGGTAGCCAAGAATGGTGAGATTCGACGGGAGCACGACGCGCGCACCTACGCTCGCTGGAACCGGTGGCGCGACAAAGCACGAGGGACATCCCCCCCAGGTCGCATTGGGCGGAGAGGGTACCAGGTTGTATGCCGGACATTGGACCGACGGGCCGAAACCGGAAACGTGGGTCGACGAGGCAGAGTACATCGTCCAATTCAGGACGGTGATCACGGCATTCGTGCCGTTGGTCGAGCCGAAATAGCCGATTCCGTCCGTGAGTTGGGAGCCGTTGACATTAAACGTGCGCTGAATCCACGCCGAAAAGTTCACTGATCCACCAGGTGGAGAAACGATTAACCAAGCCACCGTTGCGACCCTGCCACTGTAGCCCAACTCCTTGCCCTGAACGCAGGAAGTGTGAGCAGCGAGCCCCGTGACCGTGATCGTGGCTCCTATCACGATGCCACAAGTGATCGCGACAGCGAAAAGCTCCCGAGCCCGGCCCGTCATGGTGTCCGGCTCGTGGCATCATCGTACCTAGGACGATAGCCTTTCCCGCCTTGCTCGACGATGGGTAGCGAGCGCTCTGCACGTGGATGGGCCTGACCCACTAGGGGGTGTAACTGCTGTTAAGCTGTCGCCCTGGCCCGACTCGGAAGTATCGACAGGGACTACCTACAGAGCGAGGGTCGCCTCGAGAAAATCGAGAAGCAACTGACGAGGCTTCAGGTCGTCCTTCAAGGTCGAGGCCGGGGCCGAAGCGCATCCGCAGGGTGAATCAAGTCCGAGCGTACTATGATCGTTGTATTCAATTGCCGCGATACCACCAGCCCGCGGCGAGAGGAACGAGCCGATCAGCCTTCTCAACGGTGATTCGAGTCGGCGCATCACGTCGGCGCCTTCCTAATCTAGCTCGCGTCCATCCCTAAACGTGGCCACGGCGCGTCAGCTCACCGCCATCATGTTTACCGACGTGGCGGGGTTCACGGATCTCACCCAGGAGAATGAGAAGGCCGCTCTGGATCTTCTCAGCGAGATCGATGCCCTCGCCAGCCCCATCCTGAAGAATCACCACGGCCGGAAGGTGAAGGCGATGGGTGATGGGCTACTTGTCGAATTCCCGGACGCGCTCGACGCTGTGGAGTGCGCGGTCGCGCTGCAGTCGGCGCTCCACGATCGCAACTCCCACGAAGGCGTGCGACCGCTCCAGCTGCGGGTCGGGTTGCACCTGGGCGACGTCGAGCGACGCGGAGACGACATCGTCGGCGACGCCGTCAACCTCGCGTCGCGCGTTGAGCCGATCGCTGAACCGGGAGGGATCTGCCTTTCCGAGCAGGTCGCCGTCCAGGTCCGGAACAAGCTTCCGTATCGGTTCGAGAACCTGGGCGCACGGACACTCAAGGGGGTGCGCGAGCCGGTGGGAATCTACCGTGTCGCGCTTCCCTGGACCTCCGGCGAGATCGGCAGAGCATTGGGCGGCCCTACGCGGCTGGCCGTGTTGCCGCTCGCGAACATCAGCCCGGACCCGAAGGACGAGTACTTCGCCGATGGCCTCACGGAGGAGCTGATTGCGGTACTTTCCCGATTGCGAGGCCTGCGGGTGATTGCACGCACCTCGGTAAACCAGTACAAGTCGAACCCGAAGCCGGTCCGCCAGATCGGTTCGGAGCTTGGGGTCGGAGCGGTGCTGGAGGGCAGCGTCCGCCGAGCCGGCGACCGCCTCCGCATCACGCTCCAGTTGATTGACACGAACTCCGAGGAGCACCGGTGGGCAGAGACCTTCGACCGAAAACTGAGCGATGTTTTCGAGATCCAAGCGGAGATTGCCGACAAGACCGCCGGGGCGCTCAAGCTCGAGCTCGTCGAAGCCGAGCGCGAAACCCTCCGCCGTCCGCCGGTCAAGGGCTTGGATGCGTACGAACTCTATCTCCGTGGGATCGTCGGATTCCAGCGCGCCGCGGACGAAGGATGGAGTCGCGAGGGGATGGCGGAGCCCGCCCAGCGCTTCGAGGCCGCGATCGCGAAGGACCCGAACTCGGCAGCGGTTCATGCCTGGCTCGCCAATCTCTACATCGCCGCGGCGGGGGAGGCGGTCCCGAGGACCGAGGTCGCGGCAAGGGTACGTGACCTCGTGGCCACCGCTTACCGACTGGATCCGAACGAGCCCGAGGTGCGGACGGCGCGCGGCAACTACGCACTCCAGTTCGAGCTCGACTGGTTCCGAGCGGAACGGGAGTTCCGGGCCGCGATTGAACTCAACCCCAGCGCGATGTCCGCGCATGCCTGGCTGGGCATTCTCCTCATCACGCTCGGTCGGTACGCTGAGGCAGCCCAGGAATTGCAGACGTCGATTGATCTGGATCCGATGTTCCTCAACCTCACGTCGTGGCGGCTCCGAGCCCTCGATCTGGGAGGAAACCTCGCCGAGGCGATCGCGCTGGCCGAACGCACTCTCCAGCGTTCTCCCGGCAACCGGGGTCTCCACGTTCAGTTGGGTGAACTCTACTTCCGGGCGGGGCGGTCGGCCGACGCCGAACGGGAGGCTCGATTGGCCGAGGGTCCGGTCTCTGGCGGACCGTTCGCGATCAACCGAGCCGAACTGCGTGCGCTTCTCGGCGACCCGTCCGAAGCGAGGGGTATCATTCGGAGTTGGGAAACGAAATCCGATCCCATGTACGTCCGGCCCAACTACGTGGCGAGGCTCTACGCGGTGCTCGGCGATAGGGAAAACGCGCTTCGGCTCCTCGAATGGGACTCTCGGGAGGGAGAACAGAGTCTGTGGATCGACTTCCCCCGTCATGCCTTCGACTCGTTCCGAGAAGACCCCCGGTTCCTCGCCTTGCTGAAAGAGATGAACCTCTCTCCGTGAGGGGAGTGAAGAGAATCGCCACTCGGGCGGATCCCTCGAACGTTCCTCGCGATGGGTGCGCCCGCCCGTAGGTCGTCGAGCGTCGGGGCGAAACCAATTCCAATCCGGACCAACTCCTCGAAGGGAAGTCAGCTCTGGGCCGGTGGGAGGCTCGATGTAACCGAGCGACGGAATGCGCTGAGTATCTCAAATTCGTAAAGAGCGAACGTAAATTGCCTGGCGGACCAGTGCCGATCCAGTCGAATGGTGCGACTCCTTCACGACGTCGACATTCACGCTCTCGCCCACCTTCCCGACGTGGTCGCGCAGATGGAGGGAGGGTATCGCGCGGACGCTCGAGGAGAAGTCGTCCTCTTCCCCCGGAATCGCTACGACTCGGAGCGGGTATCGTTGGCCTGGCTCGGGGCAGCGATTCCCACGGAAGGCGTGCTCGGCTTCCGAAGTTACCTCTCCGGCTCGGACGGAGGCGATCGCGGACATCAGTTGGTCGTACTGTACGGCTACCCGGACATGGTCCTTCGGGCGATCTTCGTGGGTCGTATGCTGGGCAACCTACGCACCGGAGCGACACTCGCGGCCGCGCTTCGTCTTATCGAGCCGAACGTGCGAGAGGTGGGTTTCGTCGGTACCGGTACCCAGGCGAAGAGCGCGCTCGCCTGTATCGTCGCGACGTCCCATCTTTCCCGGATCATTGCTTGGAGCCCAAATCCAGAGCACCGAGAGCAGTTCCAGAACTGGTCCGATCGCGCCCTACATGTGGAGGTCGAGCTCCGTTCGAACGTCGCGGATTTGGTTCGGGAATCCCCGACCATCGTCCTCGCAACGGCGGCGGAACGAACGGTGATTTCCGCCGAGATGGTTTCAGAACCCCGGCTTTTCCTCAGCATCAGCGCGTACCGGCGGCCGGAACTCGATGCATCGATCCTCGACGCGGCTCCCCGGGTCTGGACCGACAGCGTCGTTCAGGCAAGCGGACCCGGGACCCTCTTCGATTCCGAGGTTCGCCGCCAGAAGTTAGCCCCCTTGGGCCAGGGAATTGCAGACGAGTCGGCTCGCGACAGCTCCTCCCACCGGATTGTGGTCAACACCGGCGCTGCATGGGAGGAAGTTCTGCTGGGCAAGTATCTCTTGAAGCGAGCCGAGTCGAACAACGTCGGAGTTGTTTTCGAGATACCCGAGAGCGCGCGTGGATTGGACGCATTCTAGTGAACCGGGGGCCCGATATCGGGCTCTCCCGCACGGAATCTCCTGCACGAGCCTGATCTGCCCCAGAACGAATCCTCGTTCCTACGGTACAATCGCGAAACAGATCCGTCGGCGTACGAGAGCCGGCCCCGGTCCCACTAGAAACCATTAATGCCCGGGGCAACCACATTTTCCGTCTGAGGAGCGGTCTCGCCCCTAGCGATGTCCGACGAATCGGACGCGGCGCGTATTCTGCGCGACCGTGAGCAACGAAGAGCTGTCGAGCGCGCTCGAATCGACGAGGAGCGCACCGATCGTCGAAGAGAGCTTGGCCGGCTTCGATCCGTCGCCGATCGGGGCTCCTTGTCACAGATCGGTGAGACCGGCCGGTCGGTGGAGCATCCGACCGCTTCCGCTCGGACGTCGGTGGAGCCGCGTCTGGTCCGACCCGAAACCACTGGCCCGGTCAGCCGGAATACGATTGCCCCCGCCTCTCGGAACATTGGCGGCGCGCTGCGGCCACCGATTCTCACCGAGTTTCTCCAGACCAATCCAATGGAGCGCTTCAACATCCAAGGGCTGAACGCGCAGAGGTTTCCGGATCTTATCGAGGCGGCTCGAGGGGACGTGGTCCTCCTCTCGGCCATCGCCCGCCAGGCGGAGGCCCTGATGGGCCGAGTGAAGCAAGAGGTGGACGACCCCCTGAGTGCGGGAGCGTTCCTCCGGGACCAGGTGTACGTCTGGTACCAGGACAGTCCTCGCGAGGAAGACTGGTCCGATCGAAGGGCAGAGAGCTGGGCGGGGATCTTCGCCGATTCCCGTGTGAACGGAGGCCGACTCCAACCATGGCTCAACTTGCGGCTACGGTCCCTTCACGCTCAGGCCTCCCGATCGGGTTCGTGGGGAGGCCGGGTGCGTCAGAGTCTGAGGCGAAACCGACCGGTGGAATCGTCCGTGAGTCGCACGCCGTTCCAGCAGATTCGCGCAGAGGTCGCTCAGGCGATCTTGGACGACCTCACCGCGCGCCGGCGAGATAAGGAGGGACCCGTCCCCCTCGTCCGCCTGAGCGAGCTCGCCATCCGCCGGCAGGTGCCGACCATTAACGACGCGCTCGCCCAGCTATTCAACAGTCCCGAGACCGGGCCGTTCATCGTTCTTCATCCCAACCGGTACCCCGATTGCGACGAGGTCCAGATCCGGCCTCCCTTGGGGAACGTGACCGGTGCCGCCCTCGCCTACAGCCTCGTGACGGGACGACCGGGCCGTAGAGCGACGGCGAAAGGCCGGGGTTCAGTCGAGACGGGCGCCGGGGCCGCGACGGAGGATACGGAAGAGACCGACTCCGAGGGAGCCGAAGAGGTGGACGCTACTACCATCTGGGTCGCCGATCAGGTCGACGCGGCGGCCTGGCGCCGGGTGGTCAAAGAGCGGCGAAGAGAGCGTCATCGGCTCGACACCCCTCCTAAGGAGTACCACAGTCGTACGGCGTACGCCTTGCTTCGAAGCCTCCTGCTGGAGGATCCTGAGTTTCGACAGTCCTTCCTCTCGGTCAAATGGCGAGGCCGCCCGGCCGGGCTACCGT
>JASHQX010000190.1 GCA_030038895.1 Thermoplasmata archaeon | reverse complement strand
CTCGCCTGGAACGCCGCGGTCAGGACCTTCTGGACACGGCCCTCGACAATATCGCGCGCGAGCGAGCTCGCCCGCTGGTACGTCTGTCGGGAGATCTCTCCCTTCCGTCCCGAGGGGTTCTCTCGGAGATCGGACTCGTACGACCGCTTGAGCTCTGCGAGGTACGCCTGTGTCGAGGAGTAAAAATCGTGCGGCAGCTTCGAGAGACCGCGAACCGCGGCCTCGTTGCGTCGCCATTCGAGCAGAAGCGTGAACTGGTCCGGCATACGGGTTCTTTGGAGACCCGTTCAAGAAGCGAAGGACTATACAAGTAGTAGGTCTCGGTCACTCGTTGTCGGTCGCCCGGCCTGGCGATCGGGCCGTCGGGAGGCCTTCGATGCGTTCGGGAAGAGGCACGGACGAGCTGTTCCAAGATTTCCTCGATCTTTGGGGACGGCTCAGGTCGGATAGCCTCGATGCCGGGACGGTAGTAGTTGTGGAAGGCGAACGGGACCGCCGCTCGTTGCGCCGCCTCGGTCTCGCGGGGCCGGTCGTACTCGTCCACCACGGAGACTCGCTCGCCACTACCGCCCACCGTCTCGCCCGCTTGAACCGGCGCGTCATCGTCCTCACGGACTGGGACAGCGAGGGCGGTCACCTCGCCCACCGCCTCAAAGAGTTCCTCGAAGCTGAGCCGCTCGAGCTCGACCTGGATTACCGTCGCCGCCTCGCGCGGATTCTCCGGGGCGAGCTCGTCCACGTCGAGGGCCTGCACGGCTGGGCCCGGCGTCTCGCCGAGAAGTGTGGTGCCCCGCTCGACCACTTCCTCGTCAGCGGCGGGGAGGCGTGAACGGTCAGGGAATGACCTTGGTCTGCGTGCGACGGGTCTCGCGCCGGTTGCGTGCGCGCGACGGGCGGAACCGTTCCGCGCCCTTTCCTTTCCAGCGGAGGCCCCGGCCCTCGGTCCCGGCGCTCGTGAGCCCGCGGTAGACTCGACCCCGCTGACTCGGCGCGGCGATCCAGGAGATCTTCGGGTCGGCGAGCACGTCGGGGGAGGCCGGATCGACCAAGATGACTTCGTAGAACTTCTGCTTGCCGTCCTCGCCGAGCCAGTACGAGTTCAGGACCTCGAGGTTGGGATAGTGCTTCTGCGCCCGTTCCTCCGCGATCCGTCGCAGGCTCTTCGCGAGAACCATCTGGAGGATTCCCTTGTGCTTCGGGCGGCGGCCGGCGATGATCGCCCGCTTCCGCTGGCCGCCCCGGCGCACCCGGACCCGGACAACGACGAATCCTTCCTTCGCGCGATAGCCGACCGCGCGAGCCCGATCGAGCCGGGTGGGTCGCTCGAGGCGGATTACGGTGTGCTCCCTCCTCCAAGTGAGCAGCCGCTCGTGGCGCAGCGCGGCCCCCTCATCGCCTTGCGTTTGGCGGAACGAGCGAGCCATGTAGCGATAGACCGAGGAGCCCATAGAACGCGGCGCGGGGGACCCACGACCATATTATAAAGGCACCGCCGGCCTCGGGCGCTCGCGAAAGGAACGGCGACCGACCGCCCGCGCGTTAAGTAATCCTGGCACGTTTTCGGTACGTGGCGGCTCCGACGGGACAGGAACGAAGGCCGGGCGTCTTCTTCCGGCACCTCGAGACCCACGAGGAGTACCTCGCGGTCGAGGAGATCCAGCGAGATGCCTGGGGGCTTGGAACGGTGCCACCGGTCCCGTCGACCCTCCAGAAGGCGATCCAGGCGAATGGAGGTCTCCTGCTCGGAGCGTTCGTCGGGCCGCGGCTCGTCGGGTACACGATGGGCTTCCTCGGACGGGAGGGAGAGTCGCTGTTCCACTTCTCCCACCAGACCGCCGTTCGTCGGGCGGAGCAGGACCGCCACCTCGGGACCGAGCTCAAGCTCTACCAGCGGGAGGAGGTCCTCGCCCAGGGACTGAGCGAGATCCGGTGGACGTTCGACCCGCTTCAAAGCAAGAACGCGTCGCTCAACGTTCGTCGCCTGGGGGGCCGCCCACTCCGCTACTACCCCAACTACTACGGCGCGATGGGCGATGCGATCAACGCCGGGCTCGAGAGCGACCGGCTCCTTCTCGTCTGGTCGATCGTAAGCGCGGAAGTGAAGGAGCGTATCCTTCGAGGTCCGCCGAGCCCGGACCGGGACGCCGCGCGACTCGCCTCCTCCCTTCCGCTCTGCCACACCGCGGTTCGACCGGATGGACCCCGGGTTCCCGTCAGCGCCCGAGCTCCCGAGGGCCCCGAGGTCAACATCGAGATCCCCTACGACCTCGCTCGGGTCCGGGAGCGGGACCCCGGCGCCACCGCGCGGTGGCGGGCCGTCACCCGGGAGGCTTTCCAGGAAGCGTTCCGGCGCGGGTACGAAGTCCACGACTTTGCGACCTTGACGGTCGAGGGCGAGAAACGGAGCTTCTACTTCCTATCGGCCGGGAGCGCGAAGCATGCGACTTAGCTCGGCGCGCCTCGACGAAATCTCCCTGGACCTAGTCGAACCGTTCGAGACGAGCTTCGGGGTCCAGCACGCGCGCCGCTTCTTCGTTCTTCGCCTCGAGACCCGCGACGGGCTGGTGGGGTACGGGGAGAGCGTCGCGACCGAGGACCCTCTCTACTCGAGCGAGTCGAACGCGTCGGTCCGGGACATGCTCCTCCGCCACTTCCTTCCGAAGATCCTTCGTTCTCCGGCGATCACCCCCGAAGCGTTCCGAAAGGAGGTCGCCCATTTCCGGGGGAACGAGATGGCGAAGTCCGCGGTCGAGACGGCGCTCGTGGATCTCGCGGCCCAAGCGCGGGGGGTTTCGGTGGCGCGATACCTCGGTTCCGACCGGTCTCGGATCGAGGTCGGGGTCAGTGTCGGCATCCAACCGTCGATCTCCGCGCTGGTCGCCCGCGTCGGTCGTTACCTCGCGGATGGATACCATCGGGTGAAGCTGAAGGTGCGGCCTGGATGGGACCGGGCGCCGGTCCGTGCGGTGCGTCGCCGATTCCCCGAGCTCGAGATCTGGGTCGACGCGAACCAGGCGTATCCACCGGAGGCGGTCGACCGAATCCGCGACTGGGCGGAGGCGAACCGCGTATCGCAGGTCGAGCAACCGTTCGCGGAGCGGGCGATCTGGGCCCACGCGCTCCTCGCGCGCGGGGCCCCCTTCCGCGTCTGCTTGGACGAGTCGATCGTCGACGAGACCTCGCTCGAGGACGCCCTCGCGGCCCGAGCGATCACGTGCCTCAATGTCAAGACCGGTCGTGTCGGCGGGTTGCTCACGGGCCGGGCCCTGGCCCGGCGAGCGGCACGCGCCCAAATCCCGGCGTGGGTCGGTGGAATGCTGGAGAGCGGCATCGGCCGAGCGCACAACGTGGCGCTCGCCGCGCGAGGGGAGATGACCCTCCCAGCGGACCTCTCCGCGAGCGACCGGTATTACCGGGAGGATCTCGTCGATCCGCCGTTCGTCCTCGGACCTGGAAGCACGCTCGAGGTTCCCCGCCGGCCCGGTATTGGAGTCGAGGTCCTCGAGAAGGTCGTCCGCCGCCACCGGATCTCGTCCCGGACGTATCGGCCCGGTTGAGGCCGTCGGGGAATCGGCCCGTTACGGCGGGGTCGGGGGCCCACCCCAGGGAAGATGGGACTCAGTCGGCCGGACGACCTTGGCGGTCGCGTGACTCTCCGAGTGGACGATCCGTTCGAGATGGCTCTGGATCTCGCGGACGAGCCGGTCCATCCGGGGGCGGTCCGCCGCCGGCACTTCTCTCGGGGTCTCCCAGACCAGCGCGGCCCCCCCGCTGGTCGGGTACAACCGGAATTCGAGTGCGTTCGCGGCCGGCGGCACGGCCGGGTTCATTCGCTCGAGGTGACCGCGCACCCGGCTCTCGAGCGGTTCGGCGGACTCGGACCGCTCGACGGCATAGCCCAGTGTCCCGAGGTAGTCGGCGACGTACCCCGCCAAGCGTTCCCGCCCGATGCCCCGCACCCGCAACCAGTCACTGTTTCCTTCGACCACGGGACCCACCTCGGTCCAACGCCCGCTCGACGCTCTTGAGGAGCCCGAGGAGCATCCGGTGCTCCGCCTCAGTCGGCGTCGCCCGGCCTAAAACGCGACGAAACAGGAGGATTAAACCCCGTCGTTTGTGCGCGGGGTAGCCGGTTCGGGCGAGAAGGACCCCCAGTCGCTCGAGGAAGAGCTCCTTTTCCGGGCCGTTCAGCTCGAGGACCTCGGGCGCCGGCGTCGTTTCCGGGTTCTCCGGGCCGTGCGCCCGGTGGACCGCGTACAGCACGATGCCGGCTGCATGGGAGAGGTTGAGCGTCGGATACTCCCGGCGCGCGGGAATGTGCACCAGAAGGTCGCAACGCGCGAGCTCCTCCCGTGAGAGGCCGTTGTCTTCCGGCCCAAAGACGAGCGCGACCCGTCCCGCGAGAGGCCGGAGGAGCTCCCCGAGCCGTTCGGGGCTGACGGATCTTCGCAAGTACGCTTGGGATCGGCCCGTGGAGAGATCGGTGGTCCCGACGACGAGGTCCGCTTCGACCACGGCCTGGGAGAACGTGGGAGCCCGCACCGCGCTCTTGAGCAGGTCGAGGCCGGCCATCGACCGCCGTCGGGCGACCGACCCCAGGCGGGCGCGCGGGGCGACAAGGACGAGACGTTCGACCCCGAAATTCCGGGCCAGTCGCGCGACCGCGCCGACGTTCCCGTCTTCCTTCGGACGAACTAAGACGACGTCGATCCGGGCGCTCACCCGGCGGACCCCTCCTCGAACAGTCGCCGAACCATCCAGTCCGGGTCGAACGGCAGGAGGTCGGCGTACCCCTGCCCGACCCCGACGAAGACGATCGGCTTCTTGGTGACGAACGTCGCGCTGAGCGCCGCTCCGCCCTTCGCGTCCGCGTCGAGCTTCGTCAGGATCATCCCATCGATCCCGATCGCCTCGTCGAACAGGCGGGCTTGCTCGATCACGTCGTTGCCGCTGAGCGCGTCGCCGACGAAGACGGTGAGCGCCGGCGCGACGACACGCCGGATCTTCTTCGCCTCCTCGATCAGGTTCTCGTTCGTGTGCTGGCGACCGGCGGTATCCACCAGGACGACGTCGAGGTGCTTCGCCTTCGCGTGCTGGACCGCGTCGAACGCGACCGCCGCAGGATCACTTCCTTCTTGCTGGCGAACGACGCGGACGCCGATTCGCTCGCCGTGGACTAAGAGCTGCTCGATCGCCCCCGCCCGGAACGTGTCGCCGGCGGCAATGACGCTGGTCAGCTTCTGCTTCGCGAGCCAGCCAGCGAGCTTCGCGATCGTCGTCGTCTTCCCCGTGCCGTTGACACCGACGAACAGGATCACGTACGGTTTGGTCGCAGACGCCCGGATCGCGCCCGCCAGCTCGATCGGTGGACGGGCGAGGACCGCACGAGCCGAGTGCTCGAGCGAACGGCGGATCGCCTCCTCGGCATCGACCCCGAACCGGAGCTTGCGGCCGGCCAGCTCCTTCCGAAGGTCCCGGCGCATCCGTTCGATCACCGGGAGCGCCACGTCCGATTGGAGGAGCACGATCTCGAGGTCATCGAGGACGTCCTCGATCGTTCCTTCCTTCAGGCGATGCCCGAAGAACCCGTCCGTGAAGGCACCCTCGGGTCCGGACGCTGTCGCGGGAGCGGGGGGCGTGGGGGCGGGCGCTTTCGCGAGAGGACCGGGCCGGGACGAGGGTGCCACGGGAGTACTGGCCGCCACGGGAGGCGCCGGAGCGCCCTCCTCCTTCTCGGGTTCGCTCGAGCGCTTGAGGCGCGCCTTAATTGCCGCCCACATCCGCCGCCGAGCCACTCGCCCGAGCGATCGCATCGACCCGGCGCGAGATCGTCTGGATCCGCTCGTCCAGGGTGTTGATCTGGCCCTCCATCTCCCGGATCGCCTGGTCGATCCGTTTCGTCCGCTCGACGAGCAGCTCGATCACCTTCGGACGCTCCATTTCGACCACGATGCCGGATCCTATGCCGATCAGGACCGGGGCCCCAAGATCGACGGACCCTCGGACGAACGTCTCGCCGCCAAGCGGGAGAAGGAGCTCGGTACCGGCCGGCGCCCCATCGACCCCCTCGAGGCTCTCGCGGGCGCGGACGTGGTCCTGTCGGGACGCCGAAAGGATCTGATGTTGCTGCAGGAGGGCGTTCAACTGGTTTCGGTAGGCCTCCAGGCGGATCAGGTCTTCTTGGACCTGGGACTCCAGCTGGCTCTCGGTGGGCGCTTCCTTGGCCGCCATCGTTAGCGCCTCACCGGGACCAGAAGGACGACTTAACGCTCGCGGCGCCGACCGCTCGGGCGACGGGCCCACGATTAGGTGGGGGGCGGTGCCTTCACCTCGGTGACCGAGTCGATGCGGATCTGATGGCGCTTGACGTGGTGGCAGCCCCCGATCTCGGAGAGGGCCCAATGACGGGCCATTTCCCCGTCGTCGGCCTCGTGCTGTTTGGTGAACGGCTGCCAGTAGCCCCGTCGGGCGTAGAACGAGCCGCGAACCATCCAGAGTGGCATCTCTTCGGGACTCCCGCGCTTCGGGCGCCACCTTCGGCAGCTATTTGAAAGTACTTGGGGAGGGGCGTCAGCCCGGGTGAGCTACGGGAACCGCGCGCGCCTCCTCGGGAGGCTCCCATCGGGCGAACCGGAAGGCGGAGGCCGCGGCGACGGCGAATAAGAGCGAGGCGACGAACCGCCACAGGTCGGGTCCGGCCGAAAGGAACACCACGAGACCGAAGGCGACGAATATCGCGTAAATCAATACCGTCGTCTCTCGACTGAGACCCGCCGACCTCTCCGTCGGCGGGACCGGGTGCTGGGGATTCGCTCCCTCCCTTCTCGCTTTACCGCTGACCGCGGGGCGCGATGACACACCGGCAAAGTACGCTAACACCGCGGCGGAGCAACCAAAGAGAGGAGGAGCAAGCATCTGCAAAAGATTCGTCCCATAAATACTGGAGAGGACGGCGGCGGAGAGCAGGCACATCCCGGTGCCAAACAACCAGGCCGAGGCGACGATCTTTCGTCCGAGCGAGACCCCCTTCCAAGGTTGTCGAAAGAAGTACATCGAGGCCTCAGGATCACGTAAGGCGGTTCGAGGCAAAAGGGGATTGCCCGGACCGACCCCCATCGACCGAGCCCGCGGAAGATAGACGGTTCATGAGCGGAGCGGCCGTCCGTTCCGCGTAGGCCAGGATCGACATCATCGGGATCGCTCCGGGCGCGGTGGGGAGGAGGCTTCCGTCCCCGATCCACAGACCCACGACGCCGTGGACCTCCCCGGTCGTTTGGGCGGCGGACCGATTCGGATCCGCGCCGGCGCGCGCCGAACCCATCGGGTGGGCGGAGAACAGCGCCACCGCGTTCTCGCGAATCCCACGGAACCCGTCCGCATCGAGGAACCGGTCCAGTTCCGCGCGCGAGATTGGCCGCATCCCGTCGCCGACATCGATCCACGGTCCGTGGGCGCCCTCGACCACTGCCTGGAACCGGTACATCCCTACCGTCTGATGGGGCCCTTCCCACCTCCGGATCGGGAACGGGAACTCGCCCGCCAGCGCCGTAGTGGGATCCGGGCGGAGGCCGGCCCGAGAGGAGGAGATTCAGGAACCAGTTGTCCACCGCCCGAAGCAACCGGGCCATCT
>JASHQX010000021.1 GCA_030038895.1 Thermoplasmata archaeon | reverse complement strand
ATCATTCCCGGCATAGAGAACGGGCCACCTGACCTCACGGATAGGAGCAGCGGCGCATCGGGGCTGCCTAGCGTCTTGCCGGTCTTCTTCTCCAGCACGAATAGCTTCGATCTGATCTCGCCGAACAGTGCGCTGGGAACGCTCCCGGTCCGGAGGTACTCCTTGCAGGCCTCCGTTGTGACGATGAGGCCCGGAGGGACGGGTAGGCCAACGGATGTCATCTCGACGAGCCCGAGCCCCTTGCCACCGAGGACAAATCTGTCCAGCCCTTTGGCTTCCTCAAAGAGGTATACGAACACGATCCGTATAGTAATGCCTCGGGCGGATACCTGTTCTCCTCACCCGCCTAACAACACTCCAGTGGCGGGATCGCCCTGCCTTTCGCAAATGGTGAGCGACGTTCCCGGGGGGGCTCTCCACGATTTGCGGTCCTGCGGTATAACCACAACCGCCACGGCCGGACCTTCGGCGCCGGCGCGACTCTACCCCCTTCCTTCGACTCCTGCGAGCGAAGCCGCTGGGCTACCACGAGAACAATGCGGATCGCTTCGTATGGACGATGGAGACTGGCCGAATGAACCCGATCTCCGCCTATGTTTCCCGGAGGATGCCTCCGCCGTTCCAGAAGGGAGACATGACCCGGAAGGTCGGCCGGATCGACCTCATCCGGGAGCACGAAGCGAAGGGGTCCCTCGGGGCAATGACCCGGGAACTGGGGAGGGGATTCCCTCGACAGTGCGGAGAAGAGTTCTAAAGATAATAGTTCGAGCACACCCCCAGGGCTCCAGTCCGGTCGATGCACCCCTCACGAGTGACTCAGGCGATCCACCCGATTGAGAATCGGATAAGGGTCTGAAGCTCGTGACCTCTGTTCCCCCTTCCGCCGAACTTGTATCCTTAATCTCCGGTAGCATCAGGCGAATCCGCTCGGGGTTAGATGGGAGCCTCGAACCCCCCGGACTCGTATCTGAAGTAGTGTGAAGTCAAACTCGACGGAGCCTTATCCTTCGCGCGAATCTTCCGTTGATTTCTCTCATAATCTCGGACTGCAAATCCTTAGACCACACAAGGATCGAACGTAGCTGATGGTCGGGGTCACTTCGCCCCGCTTCCTCGATCACCACCCGTGTGAGTTTCTCGATCAACTGCGGGTTCGCGACGAGGAGCCGTCGGACGAGGCGCCGTATTTGCTGTAGCTCGGCTGATACGGAGATGGAAGCGGTCTCTGGCCCGGGCTGATTCCAGACAAAGCTGACGGTGGAAATCCCGGCGTCATGGATCGTTGAATCCACTTTTCGCTCGAGAAAGAGGTACTCGAGGTACTCCGAGAAGATACGTATGAAGGAAGCCTCTGTCCTTCCGAGGCTCGCCTTTTCCAAGTTCAGACGGTACTGTGAACCGTTCTTCTCGACCAGCCCCCTCGCGACCAACCAGTCGAGACCTCTCTGTGTCACCTTCTTCCAGTACACCTTGTCCATCGGGCGAGAAGTTTTCGCAGCTAAGTCCACCAACACGTGCGTAATCTCGGGTCGTGTCCACTTCTTGAGGGGGTCTCGCCGGAGGACTGACCACACCAAACCATACGGCGTGGGAACGGGCTGGGGACCGTCGACTCCCCGCGGAGGGACATAACGGGACATATCACCCACCGGAACACTCGACGAACTAAGAAGCGGTCCCCGAGAAGGGCCGTGCACGGAGAGCGAGACCGTGATCGACGCGAAAGTCCAGGCTCAAGTTGGCACACTCCCTAACAGGTAGGGGGCGTGCGGCGTTCCCCGGGGGAGCTCGCTCCTCCTCCAGGGGCGCCGGCCCTCGGGCAGGCGGGGTCATCCTGCCTGCCCTCCCGGTGCAGGCTGTTGAGCGGGTCGCGTCAGACTTCACTCCAGTTCCGGATCTCGTGCTCCGGCGCATCCGGTTGGCAACCCCGGTGACCGCAAGCGTGTCACGTACTAACCTTCGGGTCAAGAACTCCAAACCCCGTCCCCCTTCTTTGGAGGTCGCCGTGACCGAAAGGTCGCGGCGGTGGAGAGAATCGATTGAGGCGTATGAGTCGGAGCTCGAGCGAGATAGAATCACGGTGCGACACCGGCGCGAGTGCGTTCGAGTCGCCCGAAACGTCGGCGATCTGCTCGAGAGAGCGGGACTTGCGTGCGATCCCCGCTTCTTTGGCGACGCCCACCTCACCCACTTGCTGAACGGGCCGTGGCGCGGACTGAAACCGAATGGGAAAGCATACAACGTATGCCTACTTGGAAGATACCTCAAGCGGTCGGACAACCTGACAGTGGAGCGCGCTCGTTTGCGCTTCGACCGGACTCCGCAGCGACCAAAGCTTGCCTTGAGCCTGCCCGAGCGTGTTCGACTTCTCGACACGGCGCGTCGATTCGGAATCGTTCACTACGGAATGGTCGTGCTAATGCTTACGATGGGCCTGCGACCGAGCGAGGTCCGCCGAATCACGGTCGAGCAGGCCACCTCGGATCCCCTCGTCTTCATCGGGAAGCGGAAAGGAATCGAACAGGGCTTCGGGAAGGTTCGGCGGGTCCCACCTCACCCGCTCTTCCGCGAGCTCTTCCCAGAATTGCTCGCGCACCGCCAGCAAGTCGTCGCGGAGTCACATTTGGAGGACCCCGGGTTTCTTTTCTGTCACGTCTGGAAGGGGAAGCTCTCGGGGTGAGGCAAGGCAGGATGGACCGCCATTTCATCGCGCCGGTCTTCGACGCCGCCGCGGTCCGCAAGCCGTTCAACCTGAACTACGCTCTTCGGCGCACCTTCGTCCGCGTCAACCTG
>JASHQX010000020.1 GCA_030038895.1 Thermoplasmata archaeon | reverse complement strand
GTCCTCGACAACGCCGGTCCGCTCGAGCGGTTCGAGGCCGGACTCGCCGCCGCGGTGATCGCGGCCGAGCGCGGGGTCGCACTCGTCCGGACCCATGACGTCCGGCCGACCGTGCTGGCGCTTCGGCTCGTCGCCGCTGCCCGCACTCTCGCCGAGCGGCCTCCCCGGGCGGGGGAGGCGCTCGCCGCGGTCGACCCCGACGACTAGGACGATTCGGACTCCCCGGAGGCGTCTGCGGGCAGCTCGGTCTCGAACACAAGCGAGCCTAGGTAGTCGCACTTGGAACAGTGGTAGACCTGCCCGACGATCGAGCCCGCGATCAGGACGATCCGCGACGACCCGCACTTCGGGCAGAGCAGGACGGTCTTACCTTTCCTCGGTCGGCGGCGCATCTTCCTCCTCCTCGTCGTCGGAGGAGCCGGGTTCGTCGTCCGTCGTCTCCGGTTCGTCCGTCGGGGTCTCTTCCGCGTCCTCCTCGTCCGATGTCTCCTCGGGCTCGGTCGGTGGCGGCGGGGGCGAGGGGCCCGACACCGGGGCCGGCGTCTCGGTGCCGTTCGTCTCGATCGCCGGCTCGAGGATCACGACGTCCCGGACCTCGTCCCCCTCGTCGAGGCGGATGACCCGGACGCCGAGCGTGTTGCGCGCCTGCGAGCGGATCCCTTTCACCGCCATGCGGATCGTGACGCCGTGCTGGGTCGTGACGAGGACCTCCGAGGCGTCGGTCGTAGGAAGGACCGCGACGACCGAGCCGTTCCGGCCGCCGGTCTTGATCGTGCGGACCCCCTTCGCCCCCCGCTTCGTGCGGCGGTAGTCGTCGGTCGGGCTGCGCTTGCCGAACCCGGTCGACGTGACCGAGAGAAGGGTCGGGAACCTCGGGCTCACCGGCGCCATCGCGACCACTCGGTCGCCCTTCTCGTTCGAGAGGCGGACCCCGATGACCCCGTGGGTCGCGCGTCCCATCGGGCGGACCTCCGAAACCGGGAAGCGTACGAGCTGACCGGCCTGGGTCGCGAGGAGGAGCTCGGTCGCCTCGTCCGGGACGAGCGCGACGTCGACCAGCTCGTCCCCCTCGTCAAGCAGGACGGCCTGGATCCCGTTCGTCCGAATGTTCTGGAACTGGTCGAGCGTCGTGCGCTTGACGGTCCCCCGGCGGGTCGCGAAGACCAGCGAACCGGCCCCGCTGAGGTCGTGGAGGGGCAGGAGGGTCTGGACCCGCTCGCCGTCTTTGAGACGCGGAAGGAGGTTGATGAGCGCCTTCCCCTTCGACTGGCGGCTCCCCTCGGGAAGCTCGTACGCCTTGAGCTGGTAGACCCGCCCCAGGTTCGTGAAGAACAGGACGTTGTCGTGGGTCCGGGTGAGGAACGTGCGGATGACGTAGTCCTCCTCCTTCGTCTGCATCTGGACGAGCCCGCGACCCCCGCGGCGCTGACGCCGGTACTGCTCGAGCGGAAGGCGCTTGATGTACCCGTCCCGGGTGACGAGGACGACCACGTCCATCTCGGGGATCAGGTCCTCGAGCGTCCGCTCGGTGAACGCCGGCACGATCCGGGTGCGGCGAGGGTCGGCGAACCGCGTCTTGAGGTCGGTGAGTTCGTCGACGATCAATTGGTCGAGCCGTGCCGGCGAGGCGAGGATCTCGCGCAGCCGCTGGATCAGCGCTTCCTTCTCCGCCTTCTCGGACTCGACCGCTTCGCGCTCGAGTGCGGTCAGGCGGGCGAGCCGCATGTCGAGGATTGCCTTCGCCTGCTCGCTCGAGAGGAGGAACTTGCCCATCAGGCTCGTCTCGGCGACCTGGACGTCCTTGGAGCGACGGATGATCCGGATCACCTCGTCGATGTGGTCGATTGCCGTCAGGAACCCTTCGAGGAGGTGCAGCCGCTCCTCGGCCTTCTTGAGTTCGAAGCGAGTCCGGCGCGTGAGCGTGAGCCGGCGGTGCTTCAAGTGCAGCTCGAGGAGGTCCTTCAACGGGACCACGCGCGGCTCGCCGTCCACGAGGCAGAGGTTGATCACGCCGAAGCTCGTCTCGAGCGGGGTGTGCTCGTAGAGCCGGTTGAGGACAATCTCGCTCGGCGCGTCTCGACGGAGCTCGAGGACCACGCTCGTTCCGTCCCGATCCGACTCGTCCCTCAGGTCGGTGATCCCATCGATCCTCTTCGTCTTGACGAGGTCGGCGATCAGCTCGAGCAGCGCGGCCTTGTTGACCTCGTACGGGACCTCGGTGATGACAACCTCGTCCTTTCCGGCACGCTCACGGGGCTCGGCCCGCCCGCGAAGGCGGATCATCCCGCGCCCGGTCTCGTACGCTTCGCGGATCCCCTCGCTCGAGAGGAACCCGCCAGTGGGGAAGTCCGGTCCGGGGAGGACCTTCAGGATCTCGTCGAGCGACGCCTCGGGCCTGCGGAGGAGCAGCAGGAGGGCGTCGACGACCTCGCCCAAGTTGTGCGGGGGCATGTTGGTCGCCATGCCGACCGCGATCCCGGCGGAGCCGTTGACGAGGAGATGCGGGAGCTTCGAAGGGAGGACGATCGGCTGCTGGAGTGAGCCGTCGAAGTTGTCGGTCCAGTCGACGGTGTCCTTGTCGATGTCGAGGAGGAGCTCCTCGGAGAGGGTGCTGAGCCGTGCCTCGGTGTAGCGCATCGCCGCGGGAACGTCCCCGTCGATCGAACCGAAATTCCCCTGGCCATCGATGAGCGGGTAGCGCAGGCTGAACGGCTGGGCCATCCGCACGAGCGCGTCGTAGACGGCCATGTCGCCGTGCGGGTGGTACTTGCCCAGCACATCTCCGACGGTGCGGGCGCTCTTACGGTAGGGCCGGTCGTGGGTAGCACCGGACTCCCACATCGACCAGAGGATCCGCCGCTGGACCGGTTTCAGGCCGTCCCGGACGTCGGGCAGGGCGCGCCCGACGATCACGCTCATCGCGTAATCGATGTACGAGCGATGCATCTCCTGCTCGAGGGGCCGGTCGTGCACCCGGTCCGCCGGCGGTTGGGGTGGGACCGGAGTCGCGGGCGGGGTCGCGCTCACGCCGTCCCCCCGGCCGTCGGACCGGCCTGCGAGCCGAGGATTCGGTCCGCGACCTCGAGGAACGCGTCCCGGCGGCCGGCCGGGATCGTCGCGCCGCTCGCCACCCGGTGTCCCCCTCCCTCTCCACCGACCGCACTGGCGGCCTCCCGGCACGCGAGGGCGAGGTCGAGCCCTCGGGCGACCTGGCGCAGCGTCCCCCGGGCGCTCACCTTCGTCGGGGTGGTGCCCGCCTCGGTGAAGACGAATACGGGCCGCTCGGGGGGCAGGAGGTAGTTCATCGCGAGACCGGCCTGGGTGCCCGCGAGCGTCATGTCCGGGCTCTCGAACCAGGTAAGGAATCGCATCGAATTAACTCCCCCGTCCTCGATGCGGCGGAGCCCGCGCAGGATCCCCGAGCGCCACGCCTCCTCCGCCGACCGAACTCGCTCCCCCGCCTTCGGATCGCCGAGAGCGAACGCGATCCCGACCCCGGGAATCCCCGCGCGCCCGGCGGCGTTCTGCAGGTTCGAGATCTCCTCGGCGTCGAGGCCGAGGGCGGGGACGAACCACCGCTCCTGGTCGAGGACCCCGGCGAACTCGGGGAGAACCCCGGCCGCCGCGAGCCGTTCCTTCAGCGCCGTCGATAGCCGCCGTGAATCCTCGGGGGAGAGATCCCGCGGCGAGCGGGCGGGGTCGAGGCCGAGCTCTTTAACGAACCTCACCGCCTCCTCCGGCCGACCCGAGAGTCCCCGGAAGAACGGGTCGATGCTGTTCGCGAGCGCTTCTGCGACGGTGGGACCGAAGAGGGCGAGCCCGGGGCGCCGCACCAGCACGGATCGGCGGACAGCCTCATCGATGAGCCGTGCGTTCAGACCCTGGAACCCGCCGACGTGTTGCCGGTCCCCGATCGCCCCGGAGAGTCCCCACGGGGCATTGTCCCAGTTGAGCGGATCAAGGAAGACCGTGAACAGCCAGGTCAGCGTCGCCGCCGAGAGTTCGGACATCCCGTCGACCCCCCAGTCGATGGGGTTGACCATCGCGACGTGGTCCGGGAGGGGCGGCGGGTCCGCTACCTCGGGATACTTGTGGTGGTCCAGCACCACGACCGGATTCGGGTGGTGGGCGAAGAGGTCGAGCCAGCTCGCTCCGGTATCGAGCACGAGGACGGGCGAAGGAGCCCGCGCTAGGAGGCTGGCGGCCCGCTCGCGCTCTACGCCCTGGAGGGCCGTCGCCTGGACCGGGTATCCAAGGCGTCCGAACGCCCGGAGCGCGGAAGAGGCGCTCGCGATCCCGTCCGCATCGTAGTGGTAGATCACGCGCCAGCGACCGGGGTGGCCGAGCACGAGGGATCGCGCGCGTTCAAACTCCCGCGAGTACCGGGGATCCGGAACGAACCCGTCCGGCCCCGAGGGCATCACTCCACCTGAAGCGCCGCGCCCCGGGCGGAGTACCGCCAGTTCTCGGGGATGCGTCGGCGCTGGCGGTAGTACCGCGCGAGGCGGCGGATGCGCGATTCCATAAGCGAAAGCCCGCGGCGGTTCGCGAGGTCCTTCGGGTGGGCCTCGAGATGGCGCTGGAGGTGAACGACCCGTTTTAAGAGCGCCTGGAGATCATCGGGGATCTCCGGGCGGACCCCGGCGTCCGCGAGAAGCGAGCCGAGTCTTTTCCCCGAGACCGCGCGCGCGCTCGGAACCCCCATCGAGTCGCGCAGGTGCTGGCCGATCTGCGCCGCGATCTGCCCGGCCTTCGCGAGCTGAACGGCCTGACCGACCATCTCCTCGGTCGTGACGGTCACCCACTCCGGCTTCGTGAGGGGATACGGCCGGTGGGACCCAGAGCGTCCTTTGCGACCGGAGTGGATGCGGGACACGGCTCGAGCGCGGACACGCGTACGCTACTTAGGTTTTGTGAGGAGCGGACGGTCCTGAGCGCTCGACCGGCGCTCGCCGGCGCTAGGCGATCCGGTCGGACTTCTCGAGGGCTTCGACGAGGAATTTCTTGCCTTCCGGCGTGATGTGGTAGCTCACGCGCTGCGGTTCGCGCTTGCGCGTCGGGAACCCCGAGCCTCCCTGGACCTCGACAAGCCCGTTCCGGACCAGGAGCCCCAGGGCCAGTGGGATCTTGACGTGGTCGTGCTCGACCGCCCAGAACGAGTCGAGGAGGCGCTCGATCTCCGGGAGCTCGAGCACCTGGTCCTGCGCGCGGCCCTCGTGCAACGACTCGGCCCGGTTGAGTTGCTGCAGGATGGCCACGAGCGTGGACCGCACCGGGTCCGCCCGTTCACCCGTCACCATGCACCGACGTTTACGCCGGCTTCAGGTACTTAAAACGGGCGGCTCCCGCCCATCATCGGTCACTCAACGCGGTTCGTCCGCCGGAGGCTCTCGAGAAGGAACGCCTTGCCCTCGGGGGTGATCGCGTACCGCTCCCCGAGCACCCTGCCGCGATCCCAGGCGTAGACTAGGTCGGTGAGCTGCCGGGCGAAGCCGTTCCCCACGAGGACCCCGACAGCGGTCTCGACCTGAGGCGCGGACAGGCGGGGGTACGGACCATGCAGGAGCAGATGGTGGAGCTCCCCCAGCTCGAGGCCGGCGACCTCCGTCTCCTCCATCTCGTTGCGGTTGAGCTGGCGCAGAATCTCGAGGAGCTCATCCCGTAGGTCCGCGGCGGCCGCGGCCCCCGCCGGTAGGTCGTCCATCGCCCGTTCGACCGAAGAGAGGGGAGATGAACGTATGGTTCCACGCGGGGCGGCGGGCTTTTAGTCCCGGCCGCTAGATACCTTGGCTAGATGACGTGCACGTGCCGGTCCCCAGCCCGATGTCCGATCTGCAACACGCCGGTGCGGATCCCTCTCACGAACCTCGAGAACGCGTCGGGCGCGCAGATCCTGGTCGACCGTTTTGCGCGACGCGACTCCTCCTCCTCTCGCGAGGGGCTGCGGCGCCTCATCGAGGGGTGGGGCAGCTGCCCGGCGTGCGGCCACACGATCCATATCGAGCACTCGCGCTCGTGCGTTGCGGAGGCGCTCAGCGTGGCGGGCGTCCCGCTCGCGGAACGGGAGTCGATCCTCTCCAAGATCACGTTCCCCGAAGGCTGATCGGGGGGATGCGGTGCCGGGCCCGGAAGAGTTCGTCGTAACCCCCTACGAGGTCCGGGGGAAGATTGACTACGACCGGCTCCGCGAGCTGTTCGGGACCCAGGCACTGACCCCCGAGCTCCTCGCCAAGATCCACCACCTCGCCGGCGGGGAGCTCCACCCGGCGCTCCGGCGCGGGATCTTCTATTCTCACCGGGACCTGGGGCCCCTCCTCGACGGGTACGCCAATGGCCGCCCGTTTTTCCTCTATTCCGGGCGCGGCCCCTCCGGACCCCTCCACACCTCCCACCTGCTCCACTTCGAGCTGTGCCAGTGGTTCCAACGGCGTCTCGGAGTGCCGATGTACATCCAGATCACCGACGACGAGAAGTTCTGGGCGAGGAGCGGGCTCACCCGGGAGGAGACCGCCCAGTGGGGGTTCGAGAACCTCTACGACCTCCTCGCGCTCGGTTTCGATCCGAAGCGGACGCACGTCTTCTTCGACTCGCGGTCGATTGCGGCGCTCTACCCCCTCGCGATCCGGGTCGCACGCAAGATCCCGTACTCGACGGTCAAGGCCGTCTTCGGCTTCGAGCCGAGCACGAACATCGGGCTCGTCTTCTACACCGCGCTCCAGACGGTCCCGGCGTTCTGGCCGTCGTGGGCCGAGGGGCGGACCGTCCCGTGCCTGATCCCGTGCGGGATCGACCAGGACCCGCACTTCCGCGTCACCCGGGACATCGCGGAAGGGCTCGGGTACCCGAAGCCGGCGCTCCTCCA
>JASHQX010000189.1 GCA_030038895.1 Thermoplasmata archaeon | reverse complement strand
CGGTCCCACCTCGATCGCGCTGGAGCCCGATCGGGCGAGCTCGATCCAACGACGGATCGTCTCCGAGTCCGAATTGGTGCCGCCGGAGAGATGGGCGATGAGCCGGACCGGCAGCTCGTCGGAGAACGCCGTCCCGGGCTCCGGAGCACCCCGGATCGGGCGGGCGATCGCGTAGTCGACCGAGCGGGTCGGGAGGTCCGGCGGAACACCGTCCGGCCCCACCTCAACGCATCGCAGCACACCGAGCCCCTTTTCCCGCCCGACGTCGAGCCGCGCGAGGGTCGGAGCCGGCAGGGCCCAGGTCGCGCCGTCCGGCCCACGGCCCCCGACGACGAGGCCGACGTAGGTGTAGTTGCGGCGGCGTGCCTCGGCGAGGAGTCGGTCGACGTCGGAAGGAGAGGCGGTCGCAGCGGGATGGACATGGAGGTCCCCGACGAGGTCCGCCTCCGCGACCAGCGGGGGGAGCTTTCCACGGGAGGCGGCCTCGATCTCCCCGCGGTCCTCGCGCAGTTCCGGCGGAATCCAGGCGAGCTTCAGCGAGGCGTACACTTCCTCCTCCGTCCGCCCGGCTACGCGGTCGTCGCCCCGGAACACGCCGTACTCATTGACCTTGAGGCCCCGGTCCTTGGCGATCGTCCGGAGGTGCACGTTGTGGTCCTTCGAGCCGGTGAAGTAGACCCACGCCGCGCCGAACGCGATCGGCTCGACGACCCGTAGGTCGACCTGGAGCCCATTTTTCAGCACGCACGTCTCTTTCGTCGGCCCGCGCAACCGGACCTCACGGACCTCCGGGAGCATAGAGAAGGTGTCGAACACTTTCTCGGGCTCGACCGACGTGACGAGGATGTCGAGGTCCCCGACCGTCTCTCGGCAGCGGCGGAAGCTCCCGGCGATCTCCACACGGTCCGACCGCGAGCGCTCCCGGAGCGCGCGCACGATCCGATCGGCGACCGGGAACGCCTCTTCGATGGGGAGGCGGCCCCCGCCGCCGGGCGCGGCGCGCGCGGCCTCGAGCGCCTCGCGGATCTGCCCGATCTTCTTCGGTCCGAACCCCTTGACCGAGTTGAGCTTCCCGGCGGCGATCGCGTCGGCGAGCTCGACCGGGCCCTCGATCCCCAGCTCGACCCAGAACCGCCGGGCGGTCTTCGGCCCCAGGCCGGGCAGTCGGAGGAGGTCGAGGAGTCCCGGGGGGACCTGTTTGCGGATCTTGTCGTAGTAGGCGAGGTGGCCCGACGAAAGGTACTCCTGGATCTTCTCGCTGATGGCCTCTCCGACCCCGGGGATCGTCGCGAGCTCGCCGCGCGACGCTACGCGCGAGATCTCCTCCGTCAGGGTCCCGATCGACCGGGCGGCGCGCCGGTACGCCTCCGGCTTGAACTTCTCCCCGAGCACGTCGAGCAGATCCGCGATCGACAGGAGCAGCTCGGCCACCTCCGCGTTCGAAGGCGTCGATCGGCCGGTCGTTGCGGCCGGCGAGGGAGCGGTGTCGGTCATGGCACGAGCCCGGCTCCGAGGTCGAGCCAGACCTTTCGGTCGACCGTTCGGAAGCCGACGTCCTCGTAGAGCCGCCGGGCTTCCTCGCGGTCCTCCCGGACGTACAGTCCGACCTGTGCCCCGGTTTCCTCGGCTGCCGCGATTGCAACGCGCAGTAGCGCGCGGCCCCACCCGCGCCCCCGGGCGTCGGCATCGACGTAGACCCCGCTGAGCACCCAGATCCGAGGGAGGCGCACCTGAGCATAGACCGCTCCAACGAGTCGTTCTCCATCGAACGCTCCCCAGACCCGATCGGCCTCGGGGTCGAGGTAGGCGTACGCCGAGAGGACCGGGTCGATCCGCCGGCGGGCCCACTCCGTGAGCCGTGGGACGTCCCGTCGCTCGAGTGGCCGCACGCCCGAGACCGGTTCGGTGGCGGAGACCGTCGCCGCAGCGGTGCGGACCATCTGGAGCGAAACCAGCTCTCGCGCCGGGCCCCGCGCCGCGACGACGATGTCGCGGGCCTCCGCCGGCACGATGGCGATGAGCGGACGGGGCGGGAGGAGCTCGACGAGCCCCTGCATCGCCGGGTGGCGGCCGACCCAGTGGACGATCGTCGCGGTCGGGTGCCCCAGCCAGACGAGGAGGTACCCGACCGGTACTCCGTCCTCGGTCGCGGAGAAGAATCGGACCCGGTCCGGAGTGCGCTCAAGGTCCCAGAGCGCGAACGCGTGCGCGAGCGGCTCGCGCGCCTCCTCCCGCTCGAGCCAGGCGCGGTCGATGGTAGGACGGAGCTCAACCCGAGGGCCGCTCACGTCCTCCCGGAAACCTTCGAGCTAGTTATGCGTGGAGGGCCGACCGCCCCCGGCGCAAGCGTAAATCCCCTCCCTGGGTCGACGGGCGGACGTGACGGCCCACCGCCCGACCACCGAATTCCCCGGGCATCTGCGCGCGCTCTACGCCCGGTTCGCCTTTGACCGGTCGCTCGCTGATGACCCGATCTCGGTGATCCGTCCCCTCGCCCGGGACGACCGACGGGCGGAGGTGGCGGGGGTCTTCGGCGCGACGCTCGCGATCGGGAACACGACCGCGATCCGGGGCGCGATCGAGGACCTCGTCGCCCGGGCCGGGGGCGATGTCGCCCGCCTCGTCGACCCCGGCTGGTCCGGGTCGCGACGCGAGGCCCTGAGCTCGTTCCGGCACCGTTGGATCCGCGGGGACCAGCTCGACCACCTCGCCAGGGTGCTCACGAACTACTACGCCGAACAGGAATCCCTCGAGTCCGCGTTCCTCGACGGGTGGGACCGGGGCGGGTTTGTCGGAGGCCTGGACATGCTCGCACGTGTGCTGCGGGGGTCCGGGCCGGCGCCGCGGGGGTACCGGGCGCTCTTCCCGAGCCCGCTCGAAGCGCCCCGGAGCCCTTGCAAGCGCCTGACGCTGTTCGTCCGATGGATGGTCCGCGCCGGCTACCCCGATCTCGGCGCCTGGCGCCACGTCCCGACTGGCGAGCTGAAGGTCCCCCTCGACCAGCACGTTCACTGGATCGCCTACCACCTGGGCCTCACCGCGCGTCGGACCCGCTCCTGGGCGGCTGTCGAGGAGGTGAGCGAGGCGCTTCGCCGCCTCGAGCCGATCGACCCGGTGAAGTACGACTTCGTCCTGTGCCATACTGGGATCTCCGGCGACTGCCCGAAGGAGCGGGACCTCTCCGTCTGCGGTCCGTGCTCGGTGCGTCCGGATTGCCTGCTCTGGCGACGGAGGGGATCGAGCAGATGAGCCGCGGCGTACTCCCGGTGGACCCCGGCCTCATCGAACGGTTCCGGGCGGCCGGCCACAAGATCGCCTGGCGGAACGTGGAGACCTCGACCCCCGGTCGGGCTCGGGGCCGCGCGCGAATTGCGCACCTGAACGAGGAGGAGGCCCGGGTGGAATCGTGGGGCCGGGCGCCGCGAGGTGGCATGGAGGTCGACTCGGGCCCCCTCGGGGCCCTCCTCCTGCTCCTCGAATCGGATCGCAGGGGGACGCTACCGGTCGTGGAATCCCGCGAAGCCGGGGTCGATGCCGCATTCCCCCAGGGGGCGCTCCGCGCGACCTGGGGGATCGCCCGGGGCGACAGCTCGGGTCCTACCGTGCGTGACCTCGTGGACCTCGCCCGTTTCGCGCTCCCCTGACCTGCCTCCTTTCGGTTTGAAGTTCGAATAGTTAGAAGGCAAAACTATCAAATAGACTAAATGTATGGGTTCCAAACGAACCCATGACGGCCGTTGCGTCGAACCCTCGGCCCCTCTCCGATACCGACTTGGTCGAGCCAATCCGGGACATCGCGCACGCGATGACCGAGCTGTTCGGCGATGAGTTCGCCGCGACGGGCCTGCGCTCGAACACCTTCTGGCCGCTCCACCACCTCGAGCGAACGGAGGCCCGCCACCCGCGTGACCTCGCCCGCCGGCTCGGGGTCACCCCAGCGACGTGCACGACCCTGGTCGACCAGCTCGTGGAACTCGGGTACGTCGCCCGTCGTACCGACGAGCAGGATCGCCGGCAGATCGACCTCGTGGTGACCCCGAAGGGCCACCGGATGCTCGAGACGATCTGGCGCGAGTTCGACGCGACACTGAAAGAGATCCTCGCAGACGTGCCGCCCGAGGAGGTCGCGGTCACCGCTCGGACTGTGCGGAAGATCGCGGATGAGCTGCGGAACCGGATCGCCGCTCCCGCCGGGCGAGGCCGGCCATGAGCGGACCGAACGGCTCTGCCGAGCGCACGGCGGCCGGAACTCCCTACAACGCCCGGGCGGCGCGGAACGTGCTGATCATTCTCGCGCTGATGGCGTTGATGGTGATGTACGTCGAGACGATGGTCATCCCGGCGTTCAAGTCGTTTGTCGACTTCTTCGACAACGCACCCCCGACGACCGTCGTCTGGATCGTCTCCGCCTACCTCCTGGTCGGGACGGTCGCGACCCCGATCTTCGGCAAGCTCGGGGACAAGTACGGCAAGAAGCAAATCCTCGTCCTCGTGATGAGCCTCTACGCAGTCGCGGTGGCCATCGCCGGGTTCTCGCCGAACATCGGCGCGGCGTTCGGCCTCGACCGCGCGAACCAGATCTACGTCCTGATCGGGATCCGGGCGTTCCAGGGCCTCGGGATGGGGATGTTCCCGCTCGCGTTCGCGATGCTCCCCGAGGTCTTCCCCGCCCAGCGGGTCGGCCAGGCGCAGGGGATTGTCTCGGCGATGTTCGCGGCGGGCGCCTCCCTCGGCCTCGTCGGAGGCGGGTACATCTCCTACACCTGGGGCTGGCAGCTCACCTACCACACGGTGATCCCGGTCGCGGTCGTCCTCGCCGTCCTTGCAGCCTACATTCTCCATGAGTCCCCCCACAAGGCCCCGAACCCGATCGACTACCCGGGGATCACGAGCCTCGGGTTCGCGCTCGCGACCGCGATGTTCGGCCTCACCGAGGGAACGTACTGGGGCTGGTCGAACTTCTCTGCGGTGCACTTCTTCGGCCTGCCGTGGGGGGTACCGCAGTTCTTCCTCCTCGCGCTCGCCGCGACGCTCTTCTTCTTGTTCTGGGAGCCGCGGTCGGATCACCCGGTGGTGTCGTTCACCGCGCTGAAGCAGCGCAACATCTGGATCTCGAACGTCAACGGGATCTTCGTCGGGATGGGGATGTTCCTGATCTTCATCTCCCTCGTCCTCTTGGTCGAGTACCCGTTCGCGCCGGGCTTCGGGCTCAACGAGTTCCAGATGGGGCTGGTCTCGGTCCCGGCGTCACTCTCGATGCTCGCGTTCGGCCCGCTCTGGGGCCGCCTCGTCGCCCGGCGGGGGCCGAAGCCGGTCATGATCGCCGGGTTCGGGATCATGGGGCTCGGCGGGCTCGGGCTCCTCCTGTTCAACGCCACGATCCCCCAGCTGATCCTCTTCTCGATCCCCGCGCTCGTCGGGAACGTCGCGGTCCTGATCGCGATGTCGAACATCATCGTCCTCTCCGTCTCGCCGCGCGAGCTCGGGATCCAGACCGGGATGAACCAGACGTTCCGCAACTTGGGGAGCGCGGTGGGGCCGGTGATCGCAGCGACGGTGACGGCGAGCTTCATGGCGACCGACTACATCTCGGTCCCCCACGTCCCGGTGCCCGTGCCGGTGCCGACCTACTCGATCGTCGGGTTCCAGGTCGTCTTCGCGATCATGGCAGCGATCTCGCTCGTGGGCCTCCTCCTCTCGCTCGGCCTCAGGAACTTCCGGTACCTCGCCGACGGAAGCCGGGCCGGCCATCCCGCAGAGGTCGCGGCGGGGTCGGCCCCGCCCGCGCCCGAGGAGCCGGTCGTCTCGGCCGAGCCGCGGGCTTAAGCCCAGGCGCCCGAAAGGTCACGAGCAGCCACTGGTCGATCCGCAGACCGTGCACGCGTAGCACGTGCCGGACCGGACCATGATTCCACCGCAGACCGCGCACGACGGCGCGTCCTCGCTCGTCGCGCCGCTCGCGGACGGTTCGGGGGCGAACGTGTCGAGGGCACGGGTCTCGAACTTCACGGTCTGGCTCGGGGCAGAAGCACCGGTCTTCGCGGGGGCCGCCGGGGCCACCCCGTGTCCGTTTCCGTTCCCCTCCGCCGGGCCCTCGAGTCCGATCGCCCGGCGGTCGTCCTCGGTCAGGAACTCGAGGGCGAGCCAGCGGGCGACGTAGTCGGGGATCGATTTGGCGAACCGGATCTTCGGGTTGTTGGTCGCGCCCGCCGGTTCGAAACGGAGGTGGGCGAGCTTCCGCACGAGGTCCTTGAGCGGCACCCCGTGCTGGAGCGCCATCGACATCGAGATTCCGAGCGAGTCCATGAGTCCGTTGACGGTCGATCCCTCCTTCGTGACGCGGAAGAAGACCTCGCCAGGCCGGCCGTCCGGGTAGAGCCCGACGGTGACGTAGCCGTCGTGTCCTCCGACCGAGAAGTGGTGGGTGATCGCCTTGCGCTCGTCAGGGAGGCGCTCCCGGGCGGGCCCGCGCGGGCCGACCGGCGCGCCGGACTTACCCTTCCCCGTCTCGAACGGCTGGGACGCCTTGCATCCGTCGCGGTAGAGCGCGACCGACTTGATCCCGAGCCGCCAGGCCTCGAGATAGATCTTCTCGATGTCCTCGACGGTCGCCTCGTTCGGGAGGTTGATCGTCTTCGACGCGCCGCCCGAGAGGAACGGCTGGACCGCACCGAGCATCTTCAAGTGGCCCATCGGCGCGATCGTGCGCGAGCCGCCCGAGGGTGCGAGCGCGCAGTCGAAGACCGCGAGATCCTCTGGGGCGAGCCCGGGCGCGCCCTCGACCGCACCGGTCTTCTCGACGTGACCGACGATCGCGCGGATCTTCTCGGGCGAGTAGCCGAGGGCGTGGAGGCCGTCCGGGACCGTCCGGTTCACCATCCGGAGGATCCCGCCCCCGACGAGGTTCTTCACCTTGACGAGCGAGAGCTCTGGCTCGAGCCCGAGCGTGTCGCACCCCATGAGGAGACCGATCGTACCGGTCGGGGCGATGACCGAGATCTGCGCGTTGCGGTACCCCCAGAGCTCGCCAGCCTTCGCCGTGTCGTGCCAGCGGTCGACCGCGGCGTGGACGAAAGAGGAGAGGCGGGGGTCATTGAGCGGGATCTGCTCCGCGGCCCTCGCGTGCTTGCCCATCACGCGTAGCATCGGCGCCCGGTTCTTCTCGAACCCGGCGAACGGGCCCATCCGTTTCGCGATCTCGCTCGACATGTGATACCCTTCTGCGGATAGGAAGGCGGAGACGGCGGCGGCGAGCGTGCGACCCGCGTCGGAATCGTAGGCGAGCCCGTAGTGCATCAGGAGCGCGCCCAGGTTCGCGTAGCCGAGCCCGAGGGGTCGGAAGTCGTGCGAATTCTGCGCAATCGGGGCGGTGGGGTAGCTCGAGGCGTCGACGACGATCTCCATCGCGAGGATCATCGCGCGGACCGCCTGGCGGAAGAACTCGACGTCGAACGAGCCCTTCGCGTCGACGAACTTCATCAGGTTGATCGACGCGAGGTTGCACGCCGAGTCATCGAGGAAGAGGTACTCGCTGCACGGGTTCGAGGCGTTGATTCGCCCGGAGTTCGGGCACGTGTGCCAGTCGTTGGTGATGTCGTCGAACTGGACGCCGGGGTCCCCGCACCGCCACGCCGCGTAGGCGAGCTTGCGCCAGAGCTCGCGCGCCTTGTAGGTCCCCGCGACCGCGTGGTCGGTTCGGTCGTAGGTCTTCCACTCGCCGTCGCGGAGGACGGCGTCCATGAACGCGTCGGGAATGCGAACCGAGTGGTTCGCGTTCTGGTAGGCGATCGACGCGTACGCCGAGTCCGGGTCCGTCCCGTCGAAGTTCGCCGAGTAACCCTCCCGGATCAGCGCGAGCGCCTTGTCCTCCTCGCGGACCTTGCAATCGATGAAGTCGACGATGTCGGGGTGATCCATGTTGAGGATCACCATCTTCGCGGCTCGACGCGTCGTCCCGCCGGACTTGATGACGCCGGCGAGCGCGTCGAACGCGCGCATGAACGATACGGGACCGGAAGCGATCCCCCCGCCGGCGAGCTTCTCGTGGCTCCCGCGGAGCGGCGAGAGGTTCGTGCCGGTCCCGCTGCCGCCCTTGAAGAGGCGTCCCTCGCTCGCCGCGAGGTTGAGGATCGAGTCCATGTCATCCGAGATTGACTGGATGAAGCATGCCGAGCACTGCGGCGGCTCGCGGACGCCGACGTTGAACCAGACGGGGCTGTTGAACGCCGCCATCTGCTGGACCATGAGGTAGGAAAGGCTCTCCTCGAAGGTCGTCGCCTCGTCGGCGGTGTCGAGGTAGCCGAGCTCGACGCCCCGCTGGGCGATCCAGTGACAGACCCGCTGGATCATCCCGTCGATCGAGGTCTCGCGGCGGCCGTGGATGATGCGGAAATACTTCGACGCGGCGATGTTCACGCTGGTCTCCGACCAGGACGTCGGGGCGTGGATCCCCTTCTGCTCGAAGATCACCTTGCCCTCGGCGTTCTTGATGACCGCATCGTGGCTCCGCCACTGGACGGTGTCGAAGGCGGTCTTCCCCCGGGGGACGAGGCGGGGGACGGGAATCGGCTCGCGCCCAATCCGGGCCGGCCGGCTCCCGAGCTCTTCTGGGGCGGGAATCGCGCGCTTTTTCGCAGCAGCCATGCTGGCTCACTCCAACGAGGGCTCGACGGCGGTCGCACCGAGCAAACGTACCAGCCCGCGCGGACCTATTCCGTACCCGGCCGGCTCCTGAAACGCCCTGGGCGAAGGGCCGTTTCTCGCCGATCGGACTCGGTCGAGGACGCGGATGGTGTCGCTCGGGACACCGGGAGAACCCTCCGGGTGCGGGCTACCATCAGCCACTATAAGGTTGCTCGGTTCAACAGCCCGTGGAATTCGTCCAAGACGCGACGCGCGAAGCGCTCAACGCGTTCCTTGGCTAGCGCGATTGCGCGTTGCATGTGCGACCGCGGCGCGGGCCGCCTTCACCTTCGCCGCTCGGTTTCCGAGCGCGCTCCTCGCGGTCGCGAGATCGAGCCCTTTGGGCCCCGTCGCTCACACAAGCCACGGACGACTAGGCCGGCGGAACGCGCGGCGGCAGTACACGCATCGTGCACGGCATCAGGGACCCGCAATCGCCGCAGAAGAGACCCTCCTCGGCGACCCAGAGGAACGCGCCGCACCGTTCGCACTTCCGGGGATCCTCCGGATCGTTGCGACAGACCATGGAAACTACCGGTGAGGTTCCGCTAGGACCGAACCGTTATCGCTCCCGCACGACAGGAAAAGGGTAGGGGGGACCCAGATACTTCGGGTCCCCCGAAGGTTCGGTTCGCCGTTCAGGCGTTCTTCATCCGGGCGCGTGAAACGAAGCCCTTCTTGTCGAGGAAGTACATGTAGCCGTCTTGGCGGGAGATCTTCTCCGTGCCGACCCGGCCCTTCCTCCCGGACTTGTTCAGCTTCGTCGGCGTCTTCCAGAGGTACCCGTCCTTACCGAGGTAGTACAGGTAGCCCTTCTCCCGCTTGATCTGTTCCTTGCCTACACGCTCCGCCATGTTGGCGACCTCGGCCGGCGAGAGGAGAGCCCTCCTATTTAGATATACTGACGGAGTCACCTCGAAGAAACCGGTTTTCCCTGACGGTAAACGACGGTTGGGATCGCGTCGAAGCGGTACCCGAGGTGGTCGACGGACGGAAGGGGAAAGAGCGCGAAATCCGCCGGGCGCCCGGCGGAAATTGTCCCGGCGTCTTCCAGGCCGCTCGCGTGCGCCGCGTTGACGGTTGCCGCGGTCAGCGCCTCGTACGGCGTCAGCCGTCCTCCGTGAACTGCGGCGGCGAGGACGAGCGGCATCGACTCGACCCAGGAGTTCGGAGAGCAGTCGGTGCCGAGGGCAACCGGGACGCCGGCGTCGACGAACTCGCGCCCCGGGCTCACCCGCGCTTCGGACGACGCGAACGCGGTGATGGGCAGCAGTACCACCGTGACGCCGGCATCGGCGAGCCGCGCCCGATCCGCCGGGTGCGCGCGGAGAAGGTGGTCGGCCGAACGGGCCCGGAGGCGGGCGGCGAGCCGCGCGCCGCCGGAGAATACGAACTCCTCCGCGTGGATCTTCGCCCCGAGGCCGAGGGCGAGAGCGGCGCGGAGGATCCGCTCGGATTGGCGCACGGTGAAAAACCCCGGCTCGCAGAAGACGTCGCAGAAGCGCGCGAGCCGGCGTCGCGCGACCTCGGGGAGGGTCCGCCGGATGATCTGGTCGACGTACGCGTCGGGACGTCGCGCGAACTCGGGCGGAACGGCGTGGGCTCCGAGGAACGTCGGGACCAGGCGCAGCCCGGTACGGCGCGCGAGCTCGGGGACGAGGCGGAGGAGCCGGAGCTCACCGGCGGAAGTGAGCGCGTACCCGCTTTTCACCTCGATCGCGGTCGAACCCGACGCGGCCATCCGGAAGAGACGGGCCTCGGTCTCGCGTGCAAGCTTCTCATCGGTCGCCGATCGAGTCGCGCGGACGGTCGAGTAGAGCCCGCCCCCACGGTGCGCAATCTCGGCGTAGCCCAAACCGGCGGCCTTGAGCGGGAGCTCAAAGGCCCGGTCGCCGGCGAAGAGGACGTGCGTGTGGGCGTCGACGAACCCGGGGACAAGGATCCCGCCGTTCCCCTCGACTCTCGACGCGCCCGCTCGGAGCCGTACGCTCCGGTGGAGCGCGCGCTCCGGGCCGACCCAGGCAACGCGTCCGTCGGCGACTGCCACCGCGCCGTGAGGGACGATCCCGACCTCCTCCATCGCCGCGCCGATCCGGGGCACGGGACCGACGGCGAGGGTCGCCACCTCGGCGAGTTCCGTCACGATGAGGTCGGCCCGGATCATGGTTGGTGGATGAGGTGATCGAGCAGGTCCCGGGC
>JASHQX010000188.1 GCA_030038895.1 Thermoplasmata archaeon | reverse complement strand
ACCGTACGAGTAGATGACCTCGTCATCCGCGGCGTCTGAGGGAGCAGGGGGACCTCAACCTCTCAGGACCGTTCCTCGGTTCAGGCGATCTCAGGGGGGTTCTGCTCTTCCAGAATCGATCCCTCGAGGAAGTACGAGCGCTGATGCGGGACGATCCTATCCTCCGAGCCCGTCGTCTCGTCCTCGAACTTCACGGGCCCTACGCGCCGGCGGGGCTCCGGGTGGGGTCGCCGGGCCGAGCGTCGAGATGAAGATCCCGGTTCTCCTTTCCTGGAGTAGCGGCAAGGATTCGGCCTTCGCTCTATACGAACTCCGGCGATCGAAGGATTACGAGGTGGTGGGTCTCCTCACCACACTGACCGGCGCGTTCGACCGGGTCTCGATGCATGGCGTTCGGGAGACGTTACTCGACCGGCAGGCCTTAGCGGTCGGCCTACCGGTGTGGAAGGTCTCGCTCCCCTATCCCTGTCCGAATGAGGAGTACGAGAGGTTGATGGGGCAGGCACTCGGACGTGCGCGAAGCGAGGGGATCCGCCACGTTGCTTTTGGCGACCTCTATCTCGAAGACATTCGCCGGTACCGTGAGGGCCGGCTGAGCGCGGTCGGAATGGAGTGCCTTTTCCCTCTCTGGCACCAGGAGACCGCGGCCCTCGCGCGGGAGATGATCGCCGTGGGGCTCCGCGCGCGCATCTGCTGTCTTGATCCGCGCCAACTGGACCGATCGTTCGCGGGCCGGGAATTCGACCTCGCGCTCCTCGAGGCGCTACCGGACCGGGTCGATCCCTGCGGCGAGAGGGGGGAGTTCCACACCTTTGTCACGGATGCCCCGGGGTTCCGCGACCCGGTGCCCGTGAAAGTCGGGGAGTCCATCGAGCGGGACGGATTTGTCTTCACCGATCTCGAGCCCATCTGAGCCGGGTAGCCCTTGGCGCGGGCCCCTCGGGATCCTACGACTAGTGGCTCGACGCAACTCGGTCCGAGCGAACCAAGGCGATTCCCGGGGCTCCGGGGGATCAGTGAGCGGGTGCCGGGGAAATCGTGGTCGCTTCTGGAGCGCCGTTCTCCGCGAGGACCGCGCTTCGGCCGAGTACTTCCCGCCCGAAGAACACGAAGCCGCCGGCGGAAGCGAAGGCGATCGCCGCGATCCCGAACGACCACGCGAACGCGATGTGGGCCGGGAAGACGAAGCCGAGGAACACAATCGTGAACGTCGAGAGGAGCGAGCCGGAGAGGGGCGCCCCTACCGAGCTGCCGACATTGCGGAACACTGCGCTCATCGAGGTCGCAAGACCCATATCACGAGGATCGACCGTCAGCACGAGCAGGTTGATCATCCCGGAGTTGAGGATCCCGATTCCGGCGCCGATGAAGAATTCGACCACGAGCAGAGACCCCAACGTTTGGGTCGGGACCGCCGCGAGGAAGGCGACCCCTGCGATTGCCGCGCCAATCGCGGTCAGCGGACGCGCCCCGACCCGCGTGACGATGACGCCCGCGATCGGCGCGAAGACCAGCATACCGAGGGCGAGCGGGACAAGCGAGATCCCCGCCCCTAGAATCGTCTGGCCGTACCCTCCGGCCTGCGTCGGATCCTGGAACAGGTACGTCATCGAAAGCAGGGCTAGGTACATGCCCAGTCCCGACACGGCCCCGATTACGTTCGTCACCATCACATTCCGCTCTCGGAGGAGCCGGAAATTCAGGATCGCCTCCCCGCCGCCCTCTTGGTAGCGCAGCTCGTAGAGGATCAGTGGAACGAGGAGGACGAGTCCGACGCCGAAAAGCGAGAGCGTCCCGGTGCTCTGCCATCCCCACGTGGGCCCCTCAGAGAGCGCAAGGACGATGAGTGCGAGGCCCAGCCCAAGAATCGCGGCGCCGACGTAATCCACCTTCGTCTCCGGCCGACGGTACCTCGACTCCCGAACGACCAGGAACACGAGGATGGCAAGCAGGAGCACAAACGGGATCGCCGAGTGATACGTCACGCGCCAGCCGTAGTGGAACGATACCCACGCCCCAATCGGCAGACTGACCGCGAACCCGGCGCCGAACATTCCGCTCAGGATCCCCTGGGCCCGCGGAACCATCTCCCTCGGAAACTCCTCCCGGACAAGGCTCATCCCGAGCGGGAAGACCGTCAGCCCTATTCCCTGGAAGGCCCGGGCCCCAACCATGAACGAGAAGGTGGGTGAGAAGCCGGTCACCGAGACGCACGCGGCGTACAGCACGAGGACGACACCCAGGACGCGTTTCTTCCCGTAGATGTCACCGAGCTTCCCAACGACCGGGCTCAGCGCCACGCCGGTCACGATATAGGAGGAAAGGATCAGGCTCGCCTGCCCCGCGCTCACCCCGAACTGGTGGGCGATGGTCGGGAGCGAGGGGGTCAGCATCCCCTCGACGTACAGCACGACGGTCACCAGGCCCGCCAAGATCCACATCACACGCCAGGCGTACGAGGCATCGTAGGAAGTCGAGCGACCGTTGGCCAGCGGCGCTCCCCCGGACGCTGAGCTCTCGGTCATGGCTCGCGCGCTCCCGTGGCGTGGCAAACCCTCTCCCGCTGAGCTCGCATGCCGGCCAGGAGAGATCCGAGCCCCCGGACCGTTGTCCGTCGCTCCGTCCGGCTGAGGAGTCCGGACGCCCTCCGAACGCCCCGCTCGATTTCTCGGTCGACCTGCTCGAACAGGGGAATGGCTCGAGGCGTCAAGTGTACCACGACCCCACGCCGGTCGACGGTCGAGCGGACCCGGCGGACCCAACCGTGCGACTCGAGCAGAGAGACGAGTTCCGTCGCCGCGGGACGGGATACGCCGAGCCCCTCGGCCAGTTGCGAGAGTCGCAGGTCCCCCGTCTCCCGGATCCAGTTCAGCGTGAGGTACTGGCCGATGGACAGGTGCTCGCGACGAAGCACCTGACCGCCGATGAACTTCGTTTCGAACAGTGCGTCGCGGAGAAGGGGCCAGAGTTCGGTATCGGGGCCCCGGCCGCGACCGGCTGTCATATTAGTTAAGGCACATTAATGGTTAGATAAAGTTAACTTGGCTGCGTCGGCGCGCCCGAAGGCGGTTCGTGGGGTTCTTGCCGTTCCCGTA
>JASHQX010000187.1 GCA_030038895.1 Thermoplasmata archaeon | reverse complement strand
GCCGCAGCTAACCAGGGCCGCACCGTGACGCCCGCCGAGCAGATCACGGAGGCCGGCCGTCTCGCCGGGCGCGAGCCCCAACCCGAATCGTTTCTCCGCGGGCTCGAAGCGGAGATCCGCTCGACCCGGTTCCGGCGGGCCCCCGGAGCGATCGAGCTCCTAGCCACGCTGACCGAAGAGGGGTATCGATTGGGTCTGATCTCCAACACGGTGGGCGAACCCGGGGCATTCCTGCGCCCCGTGCTCCACGAGATGGGGTTCGACCGGTACGTCACCTCTGTCGTGTTCAGCGACGAGCATCCCTGGACCAAGCCCGCGCCCGAGATCTTCGAGGCCGCCCTCGCCCCGCTCGGCGAGACCGCCGGCCGGGCTGTACACGTCGGCGACGGGTGGTCCGACATCGAGGGGGCCCGCCGGGCAGGGTTCCGGGGAGCGATCCTGTTCACGGGACTGCACGAGTATGGGGCTCGGTACAAGTCGCTCTTCCTGCCCGCGGACTGGGACCACCCCGCCGCTCCCTACCGGGCGTCCCGGCTGGAAGAGGTCCCCCGCCTCGTGGAGACCCTGTTGCCGCCGCGCAGCAGCGCGTGACCCTGGTCGCCTGCGCTCACTCCTCGCCCATGTGGCGGGGCTTCGGGATGACCTTCGGCTGCTCGGCATCGGTCGGCATCCCGGTTTTGCCGTCCACGATGTCACAGTCCCGCCAGCTGACGCCGACCGTAACCTTAGGGAACGCGACCTTGAGCGTGTAGTTCGCAAGCTTTCCGATGACGAGGCCCTGGGCCCCGACCACGAGATTGGGGTTCATGACCGAAAGGTCTCGGGTCAGTATGACGCGAGTCTCTCCGAAGACGATCCGCTCGAGGTCCTGTCGGTCCTCCATGCAGGCGGGCGAAGGTTCTCACGAGCCCATAACGCTGAGCCCGCCCGAGCCGCGAGAAACGACCCGAGACCCGGCCCCATTCGCCGATGGTCGCCGGAAAGTGCAAAGGCCATCGAAATGTCAGGGGTTTATCTACGAGGACGGCGTGCCGGCCGGCTGGCATGCCGGCATCATCAGAGACGATGGAATCGGCGAAAGGGATGGAGGAGGCTCCGCCTAAGCTCGAGGAGAAACCTGAGTGGTGGGCGAGCCCGGCGGTTGTGGGCCTGATGGGGTTCGGGACGACGACGATGATCGCCGGCCTGACGAACCTGCCGACCCCCTACTCGGCCGGGTTCAGCGGGAACTGGGTGGTCTTCGGGATGGCGATCGCGTTCGGAGGGATTACCCAGCTGATCGCGGGCCTGATCGCCCTCCGAAAGGGGAACATGTTTGCCGGCTCGGCGTTCATGGGATACGGAGCGTTCTGGTTGGCATTCACCCTGATGCTGGTGACGTTCAATTCGACCGGGATCTACGGGGCCGGGGCCCCGATCCTGTACGGGATCGCCGGATTCGCGTTCATCTGGATGATGTTCACGTTCGCGTTCCTGATCAATTCACCGAAGCACGGATGGGGCATCTTCGGGGTGTTCCTGTTCCTGTTCATCGCGTTCATCCTACTCACGGTGAAGTTCTACTCGCTGGCCTCGGGCGCGACGACCTTTGCCCCGGACGCGTCCGCCAACTGGGCGGTCGGCGGTGAGATCATCCTCACCGGGTTCCTCGCCTGGTACTGCGCGACGGCGGACCTGACGAACTGGAACTACGGCCGAAAGGTGCTCCCCGTCTGAGCGACGACTCAGAACGGGCCGGCCAACCCCTTCCTTCCCCTTGTCTTTCGAATTAGCGTTAGGTCCGTCGCCCACCGGTGCCCGGGAGATTCACTCGTCCCGGGGCCGTCGCCGCCGTCGGCGGAGGTCCTCGTCGCGAGGGGGACCCTCCCGACGGTCCTCGTCCGAGTACGTCCGGGTTCTTGGTCGACCCGAGGAGCGGTAGGGCGACCCGCGGCGATCCCTCGAACGGTATCCCGTCCGCCCGTAGGAGGGTCGGCCCCCGGAGCCCCGTTCTCCGGGCGGTCCCGCGCGAGGCGGGAGCGTGAAGCGATTCCCGCACGATTCGCACTCGCCGACGAGCAGCCCGTCCTCGCCGGTAGTGAAACGCAGGGGCGCCCCGCACCGGCGGCACGGGCGGCTCCGGGGTCCCCCCGGGGGACCACGGTCTCGACCGGCGTACGGTGACTCGCCCCCTCCTCTTCGGGACTCCGAGGCCGGACGATAGATAGTCGTCGACTCGCACTCGGAGCAGACCGCAAGAATCGCCCCTCCACGGCCCGTACGGAACGCGAGCGGCGTCCCGCACTCCTCGCATTCGGGCGCTCCCTCTTCCACCACGATCGGGGCACCCACAGGAGTGGCGCGGGGGCCTTCCGGCTCCGAGGGGAGATGGTGGGAAAGGGTCGATCCCTCGACGTAGGCGAACTCCTTGGCGCACGAGGGGCACGTCCCGGTGCGAAGGGTGACGGCCCGCTCGGAATACTCCATATCGGCTCCGCAAACCGGGCAGGTGGGCGGCATAATCTACCCGGGTCGAGCCGACGCGGGCAGATTAGTTGGAGGAGCGCCCCCAGGAAGGTCCGTCGGAGTCGACCGGCGCCGTGGGAGGCGCGGTCAATTCGAGCCGACGTACGGTGTAAGTACCCTCGGTTCCCACCCGTTCTTCGGAAGGATGCGAACCTCGCCGGAATCCGGTCCCCCTCCCAGGAGCGAGAGCCCTCCGAGAGCGATACCTCCGGGGAAAGACCAGTCCGAAAGGTTCGACTCCTTCCTTGCGTTCCTATAAAGAGATGCGGCCGTCCCATCCCTGCATCGCTTGCGCTCACGAAACGCCTCTTGACTGTGAGGGAGTGGCTCGTGAGTTCCGCCGAGTCCCTAGGGCCCGATGCGCTCAGTGCGGATGTGCGTGCGTGCCGGCCGCGAGCGCCATGCGCGGTCCACCGGGGCGACGCTAGCGCGGGCTAGACGATTCCGAAGACCCGCGACACCGGGCGCCCTGGATGCGCTCGTGGCGATCCAATCAGCGAAGCTCGGGTCTCATCGAGATCCCCGGCGCTGGCCCTGATGCTAGTTCCCTCGTGACCAGAAAGGATGGCTCCCGGTCAATATTCCTCCGCATGGGCTGGACGCCAAGAACTGGGTCAAGCTCTATGGGTGCGGACACGTGCGATTACGACAATTTCCCTCGAGTAAGAGGGTCCCACGAGCCCACGACCTTGTACCTTAAGGCGAGCACGCATAGTGGGAAGTGATTCATGGCCGAGGCGATCCACGTCGAGGGGCTGTCGAAGATCTTTAACGGGACCGTCCGGGCGGTCGACGACATCTCCTTTTTTGTCACCCAAGGGGAGGCGTTCGGCTTCCTCGGTCCCAATGGGGCGGGAAAGACGACCACCGTCTCGCTCTTGACCGCCCAGCTCGCCCCGACCGCAGGACGAGCGGTGGTGGACGGAATCGATGTATTCCGGGATCCCGCGGAGATCAAGCGGCGGATCGGCCTCGTCTTCCAGGAATCCACTGCGGATAGCGATCTCACGGGTCGGGAGAACCTGGAGCTCGCCGCCGCGCTCTTCGGGGTCCCGCGGGGGGAGGTACGTCAGCGGGTCGATTCCCTCCTCGAGCGGATGCAGATCGGCGACGCCGCCGACCGGCTCGCCCGGACGTACTCCGGCGGGATGC
This sequence comes from Thermoplasmata archaeon, assembly GCA_030038895.1. Lineage (GTDB taxonomy): Archaea > Thermoplasmatota > Thermoplasmata > Lutacidiplasmatales > UBA184 > Lutacidiplasma. The sequence goes on along the minus strand of JASHQX010000187.1, from coordinate 4,213 downwards.
GTCGGCGCCTCGAACTCGGGGTCGGGATCATCCACTCCCCGCGGGTCCTCTTCCTCGATGAACCGACGCTCGGCCTCGACCCGCAGGGGCGCGCCGGGTTCTGGCGGTACGTCCAGGAGTTGCGGAAGGAACACGGGATGACGGTCTTCGTGACGACCCACTACCTGGACGAGGTCGACCTGATCTGCGACCGCCTCGCCATCATCGATCACGGAAAGATCGTCGCCACGGGCACCTCCTCTGAGCTCAAGGACCGGCTCGGGGGCGACGTCGTGACGATCCGCACCGAGCGGTCGGACCCGGCGATGGAAGAGGCGCTGCGCGCGGTACCGGGCGTACTCTCCGTCTCGAGCCAGGATGGCGCGTACCGGATCAAGGCACCGAGGGGCGAACAGCTGATCCCGGCACTGGTCACTGCGTGCGGACAGGCCGGCGTGGCCCTCACATCGGTCTCGCTGAAACGGCCCAGCCTGGACGAGGTTTTCCTCGAGTTCACGGGTCACGAGTACCGCGAGGACGGCATGACGCCGACGGATCGCGCGGTCCGGGTGAGCCAGGTCTCCCAGGCGTTCGGGAGGACGCGACGGTGATCCGCGAGCTTACCGCGCTCACCAAGCGCGAGCTCCTCCGGGTCGCACGGAACCCCCAGGCGATCGCGACCTCTCTGCTCCTTCCGATCCTCTATCTCGTGCTGTTCGGCCAGGCGTTCAACCTGAACAACATCGGCTCGTTGAGCCCGGTCCCGATCCCGAACCAGGTCTTCCTCGAGCTCTATCGCGGGGCGCCGTCGTATTTCTCGTACTTCAGCGCCGGGATGACGGGATTCGTCGCGGTGACTGCGACGCTCTTCATTGGGGCGAACGTCATCTTCGACCGGCTCTTCGGGACGCTCAAGCGCACGGCCGAGAGCCCGGCGGGTCCGACCGCCATCTTCGGTGCCCGGCTTCTCGCCGGGATCGTCCAGCCGATCGGTCTCGCCTTCCTCGTCCTCGGCCTTTCGCTCCTCCTCGGTTACATCGGACTGAACGGGCTTCACATCACCGCGTCCGTCGGAGTGATCGGCGCCGCCGAGATCGTCGGGGCGATCGTCATCCTCTCGATGATGTTCGCTTCGCTCTTCATCGCCATCGGGTTCAGCCTCGAGCAGCCCCAGACGTACTTCGCGGTTGTCAACGCGATCAATCTGCCGGTCCTATTGACCTCCGCAGCCCTCTACCCGTGGGGGATCCTGCCGGACTGGCTCAAGAACGTCGCGTCGTACAATCCGATCACGCTCGCGGTGAACGTCCTGCGCGAGGTCCTCTTCGCAGGGGCTTCGTCGTACTATCCGTACGGCGCGGGCGTCTACCTGCTCGGGCTGTTCGGTTGGGCCGTCGCCATGTTCATCTGCGCGACCCTCCTCGCCCGCCGCGCGCTTTCTCCCCACTGATAGATCGGGGGGCGCCCGGGGGATCAGCCGCTTCGCACCATTCGACCGAGCCCGGTGAGCTGCTCCGAGACCTCACGACGGCGAAGGGTGGTCCACTGGCCGACGTAGCGCGAGCTCCACCGACGCGCGGACGAGGAGGAGGGCCACCAGGAAAAGCGGGATAAGGATGAGGTCGCCCCCGGGCCAAGCCAGACCGCCCGCTTCCCCGAGCCAGAAGACGGAGAAGGTGAACAGCATCGACGTCGCGCCCCATTTCAGCCACGGCACCTTGATCCGTCGGATCCGCTGCTGCACGAGCAGGGTCGCGATCACGAGAATCGCCCCCGCCCCGAATGCCCCGATGAGGGCCGAGAAGCCGTATCCCGCCGCCGCCAGGGCGATGAGGACGACCACGACCTCAGTCGCCTCGACCGCGCCGACCGAGAACCCTCCGGCGAACAAGAGGACCGCATGGGAACTGTTCGAAGGCGGGGTCGGACCTAGCGCAGCGGCGCGGGCCCCCCGGTAGCTCCGAAGAGTGCTGCGGAACAGGAAGACGCCGAAGGCGGCGAGGGTGATCCCCGAGGCCCAGAGCAGGTACTCCCGCGGCAGGGCGATGATGAGCGCACCGAACGTGAACGCGATCAGTGCCACCACGGCCGTCCCCGCGACGGCGCCGGCCGCGCCGTGTGCGATCGTACGGTGGTCAGCGCTCAGCGCGAAGACGAGCGCGACGACCTCGGTCATCTCGAGCAGGGTGATGACGAACCCGACCACGACTGCGGGCAGGTAGAACGCGAGCACGGGGAGTCCGTCGAGCGGTCGGACGCGCCGGCAGGGAGATACGGTTTGCCCGGTCGGTCAGTCGTAGGAGTACTCGGTCACCTGAGAGCGCAGGACCGGCAAGCGGGTGCGCAACGCCGCAACGAGGTCCTTCACGTCGCCGGGTTTCACCTTGCCCCAAAGGTCGAGCGTAAGGGAGTGGGACCGTTCCCGGTGGACCCGACGGACCACGAGATCGGCTCGGAACGGGACCTTCCCCGAAAGACGGACCGCGAAGGAGCGCGCGCCGGTCAGATGCTTCCAACGGTCGTCCCTTAGCGCGCGGAGCATGTGTCCGACCGGTTCGATGATTCCCGGATGGATCGCCTCCGGGAGCGGCAGCCACCCCCCGGGCTCGACCTCCCAGTGGTCGACCCGTGAGAACCCTTCCGACGCGAGCGCATGCAGCGCCCCGGCGACCAGGCGGAGGAGGTCGCCGATCTCGACGACCTGCCGTTCCCGGATGAGCGCCTCCATCTGGCGAAGGACCGGGAGTCCGACATCCCGAAGCACGTCGGGTTCCAGGTCGACCTCGAGATGGACGTGACGGAAGGGGCGAGCCCTCCGCCGGGTGTGGCCGGGGGTTCGAACGAGGGGCCAATCGACGATCGAGGTCGGTCCCGTGAGATCCGGAGCGGACAGCCCGGGGCTGGTGGGCGGCAAGGGCGGCATCACCTGCGCGAACGCGCCGGCGAATGAAGGTTTTTTGTGTTGACTCGCCTGGCCGACGCGTGGAAACGCAAGGACCCGGTGACCTCCTCCTCGCGCGGTGTCACCGCAATTTGGCCGAAGAGACCTGGCAGTACGTCCGGTCGATCGTAGGGGGGGCCCGTAGGGATGTCCCCGGGGGCTTCCTGATCCGCTGCGACCTTCCCTCCCATACCCCAAACATCGCCTACCGCTTTTCTTCGGATACCCCCGGCGCGAAGTTCCTCGACGAGGCGCGCGACTTCTTTGGACCCAAGCGGCTGTGGCGGCTCATCGCCTCGGCACCGGGGGCGGGCGGACTGGATCCCGGGGCGGAGGGGTTGGGTCTTCGGCCGGTGAGAGGTGACCCCGGCCTGCTGCTCGATCCCATCCCCCCGGCTCCCGGCCCCACGCCCGGCCTTGTCGTGCGACCGGTGGAGGATCGCTCCACCCTTGCGGACTTCGCCACCGTCTGGTGCCGGGCCTTCCGCATCCCCCAGTGGATCGCCCCCATCGCGCTTCCTGGCATTCCGCCGGACGACCCCGAGCACAAGGCTCAGAACCGGGCGTTCCTCGGCTACGCCGACGGTAAACCGGTGGCCTGCTCGACCGTCACCGTGACCGAGAGGGTCGCAGGGATCGCCAATGTGGGCACGCTCCCGAGCGTTCGGGGTCGGGGCTACGGAGCCGCGCTTACGGGGAGGGCGATCGATGCCGGTCGCGAGCTGGGCGCCGACGTCGCGTACCTTGCCGCTTCGGACATGGGCCTCCCGCTCTATGCCCGGATGGGTTTCCGACGCGTCTCGGAGTATCACTACTGGCAGATCCCGGTCGGGTTTTTCGCATCGATCCGGGCCCTACGCGCGGCGCGCCGGCTGGCCCGCGCGTCGGCGCCGGGATAGGGGCACTCGGGACGGGCCGCTGAGCCGGGTCGCGGGCCCGAACCGGGACAGTTCCGAGCGTCGAGTCGAGAGCGGCACCGCGGAGGAGTCCCGCGGCGACGCTGAGGACGCGGATTGTCTCGTTGGCCCTGCCTTACTTAGCTTCCTCGTCCCCGAAGTCGCCCCGCTCCCAACATCGGGCTCGACAAGGGACGGGCGTGACTACGCGCCGATGTAGATCGGGTAGGCGGGTGTCCACTGCGTCGCGACCACGCGGGCGCGGAGCTCCTCCGGAGGTAGGTGGGGCGCCTGTCCGCTGCGCTGCGCTTCGAGTCCCACCGCGACCGCGATCTCGACCGCGACGTGCCTTAGGTCCCTCAGGGGTGGGAGGAGCGGAGCGTTCGGGTCGTCGTGG
>JASHQX010000186.1 GCA_030038895.1 Thermoplasmata archaeon | reverse complement strand
AAACCGTCAGGACGGCCAAGAAGAGGAAGAGAACGAAGACGCAGAACATCACCGGGTAGCGGGCTTGTCGACGGGGGTTGAACATCCGGAACGACTCCGCCAGGACCAGACGCGCCGACATGTGGGGGATCTTGCGGACCGACACGCGGGCGCCGGGCTCGACGTCGGATTGGGCCATCGTTACGGACCTCCGATGATCTGAGCGAGCGGTCCGAGGGCGATAACCGGCAGGAAGAGGAGGACCGAGACGATGATCAGGAACAGGACGAGATACAGCGTGAATGTCGTGCTCGCGGTCCGCAAGGTTCCCGGTCCGGGCGGGAGGATATCCTGCTCGGAGAACAGCCCGCTGACCATGAGCATCGCGAGAATCGGGACGAACCGGCCGACGAGCATCACGAGCGCGCCGGCGACGTTGAAGAACATCGTTGCGTCGTTAAAGTAGCCATCCGAGAGCGCGCTCCCGTTGTTCGCAGACTCGCTCGTGAACTCGTACAGGACCGAGGTGAAAACATGGGCGGAGGACGGGATGGAACCCGTCACCGTGGAGACGAAGCCGCCGGCGACGGCGATGACGAACGGGATCAGGATCGCCGCCGGGTGGCTCAATATCGCGAGGGAGGACCAGCGAACGTGCCGGGTGTCGATCTTCTTGCCGAGGTACTCGGGGGTCCGACCCACCATCAGCCCCCCGACGAAGATCCCGAGAATCGCGAAGAGGACGAGCATGCCGAAGCCGGTCCCCTCCCCGCCCGGCGTGCTCTGCGTGAACATCCCGAACAGAAGGACGAGCTGCGCGACCGGTGAGAGGGCGCCGATCATCATGTTGTTCGCGCCGACGTTACTGTAGACGCTCGTAACCTGGAAGAGCGACGCCTCGGGCAGGCTGAAGCGGGTCTCCTGGCCGACGGGATACCCGTTCGTCTGGGGACCCAAGGCGGTGAGGCCTCCGAGCGCCGGGTTCGTGACGGCCTGGTACGCGATGAAAATGCCCAGCGCGACGCAGAAGACGATGAGGATGGTACCCATGTAGGGCCAGGCCTCGTTGCGCCGTCGGATGATCTGACCGAACGCGAAGGGGGTGGAGAACGGGATCAGCATCATGATGAAAATATCGAAGAGGTTCGACACCGCGCTCGGGTTCGCGAGCGGCATCGCCGCGTTCGCGGAGTAGAATCCGCCTCCGTTGGTGCCGAGGAGCGAGATCGCCTGGAACGAGGCGACCGGCCCGAGGATGATCTCCTGCTGGCCTCCCGTGATCGGGTGGGCGATCACGTAGTTCGTGAAGGTCTCGGGTACCCCCATCAGGACCATGATGACGGCGAAGAGGATCGCGAGGGGAAGCAGGATCCGGGTGATTGTCCGGGTCATGTCGACGTAGAAATTGCCGATCGTCCCGTCTTTCCGGATGAAACCCCGGATCGATGCGGCCGCGACGGAGAGACCGGTCGCGGCCGAGCCAAAGAGCGCAACGGGCCAGGCCAGGACCAGCGAGCCCAGGCTCATCTGGGTCTCGTTGGTGAAGTGGGTGAAGTCCGTGTTGGTCGTGAAGCTCGCCGCGGAATGGAACGCCAGGTCCCAGCGCATCCCGGGGGCGCCGGTCGCGTCCATCGGGAGGAGGTTCTGGAAGTAGAACCAGAGGAAGAGGAAGATGAGCAACGCACCGTTGACGAGGAGGATGGCGAGGAAGTACTCCATCGCCCGCATCGAGCGACGGGGGGAGGTCCCGAGCAGTCGGTAGATCGCGCTCTCGATGGGAGTGAGGAGGCCGTCCCCGAAGATCGGCCGGTCCATGTAGACTTTGCCGAGGTACGAGCCGAAGAACGGCGCGGCTGCCACGACGATGATGAGAAGAAGAATTACGTCCCAGAGCGACTGGAGCTCGAACACGGGCCTCCGTCCATCTCAGAAACGCTCGGGGTGGAGCATCGAATAGATTAGGAAGCCGCAGAGAAAGATCGCAATCGCCGTGAACACCACAAGCCCGAGGTGCTGGGCCATGGCTTCTAGGAGTCCCATGGAATTCCGATTGCGGCGAGGACCCGGGGGAGGTTATTTAGCGTCAATCACCGAGTCGTATCCTCGCGGGAGGGGGCCATAACCGTTTATACCGGGGGGTCTGGCGCGCCTTGCTTCCTTGCGGTCCGCCGAAGGGGAGCCGGTTCCGTGCCATCGGCCCGGCGTCGGGCTTCCGCGGAGAGGCGGCGGACGATGCGATGCATCGCCTTCTCCCGGCGGGCTTCGGCGATTTGGTAGCGGACGTCGCGGGTCGCACGAGTCAGGAGCACGACGACCCGACCGAGGGAGGTACGACCCGTCCGTCCACGCCGCTGGATCGCCCGGATCTCGCTCGGGACCGACTCGAAGAAGACCACTAGGTCGACGTCCGGCACGTCCAGCCCCTCCTCGGCGACGCTGCTTGCGACCAGGATGGGGAATCGGCCGGCCCGGAAGGCACCTAGGACCTGCGCCTGCTCCTTCTGGCTCATCCCGCGATCGTCCGCGTCTCGGGTCGCCTGACCGACGAACCGGCCCGTCGTCCAGCCCTGGAGCTCGAGCGAGGACTGGATCGTCTGGATCGTGTCTCGATACTGGGCGAAGACGAGGACGCGCGGGGGATGGTCGCGCGGCGCCGCGAGCGTCTCACGGACGAGCTCGGTCAGGGCGTCGAGCTTCGGATGGGACGGTTCGCGCGACGTCGCGAGGAACGCCTGGGCCTCCGACCGGGCCTGAACGACCTCGGGTAGCTTTAGGACCGCGAGATCCCCCCGGCTCGGCTTCTCCTTCGACTGGAGGCGATCGAGGTACTGCAGGAACGGTCCGAGGCCCTGGGTCTCGAGCCGCTCCTGGGCGTGGTGGAGATGGAGGAGCACGAGCTGGTGGAACAGTGGCCCGAACCGGCGGACCATCGGACCGGGGCGTGCGAAGATCTCGGCACGAAGTGCGATGAGGTCCTTGACGGAGAGCGAGGTGATCGGCTTCTTCCTCAGGTATCCCATCTTTTGCAGCTTGCGGGCGGTCGCATGCGCAGCGGTCGTGAGCAGCTCCTGGATCCGCACGGCGGCCGGGGGGAGCTCGACCCACCGGTAGTCGACCTCGACCGGTTGGACGTACTCTTGGACGCCGGGGTCGTCGCGCGTGCGGGCCTCAATCCGGGTGACCCTGAGCGCGCCGACGACCTCCTCGATCCGCTCGTCCTTGCCGCCGGGCGAGGCGGTGAGCGCCAACACCCGACCCCCGACCGGCCGTTCCGCGGCGTACCGGGCGGCGATCGGCACGTAGACGTACTTTCCGACCGCGTGGTGCGCCTCGTCGAAGATGATCAGGGCGACGTCGGATAAGTGGTACCGATCCGCGACGAGGTCGTTCTGGACGATCTCGGGCGTTGCGAAGACGAGGTCGGCGGTTTCCCACGATCCTTCCCGGACGGGACGACGCACGGTCCCGGTGAAGCGCGCGGAGCGCAAGGGGACGAGCCAGCGTCCAAAGAAGTCCGCGTGCTGCTGGACCAGCGGGCGGGTCGGGGCCAGGAAGAGTACTTTGCCTTGGGAGCGGCGGAGGATCTCGGCCGCGATCAGGGCGGCGATGACGGTCTTGCCGAGGCCGGTGGGCAGCACGACGAGCAGGTCCTCGTCCAGACCGATCCGGGCGAGGTCGAGCTGGAACGGTAAGGCCCGGATCTCTCCTTTCCGCAACAGGGGATGCTCCACGAGTCTCTCCGCCACGCGCCAGACCCCCGGCAGGGGCGGGGGATGGGGACGGCCCGGAGGCTCGGGAGGTGACGGCGCCAAGGCCATCTCGGGGGCGAAATCGTCGAGGAGGCGCTGACGATCCATCGAAATCCCGGGGGATGTCGAGCGGCGATGCTGTCTTAGGCTCTCCGCCGGGTACGGCGGTCCAGCGATTGGGGGGCGGGGCGCCCGACGGCGATCAGATCCGGGTGGTGTCAGCGACGAGCGTCTCCCGGCCGCCGAGGTACGGACGGAGCACCTCGGGAACCGTGATCGACCCGTCCGGCAGCTGATACTGCTCGACGATTACCGCGATCGCGCGCGACGTTGCGATCGCGGTCGAGTTGAGCGTGTGCGGGACCGACTTGCCGGGCTTCCCCGCCTTGCCCATTCGGATGCCGAGGCGACGCGCCTGGTAGTCGGTGCAGTTGGAGCAGCTGATGACCTCCCGATACGCCTGCTGCCGCGGGAACCAGGCCTCGATATCGTACTTCTTCGCCGCCACCGTTCCCACATCCCCCGTACAGACGTTGACTACCCGATAGGGGACGCGAAGCCGCCGG
>JASHQX010000185.1 GCA_030038895.1 Thermoplasmata archaeon | reverse complement strand
GTCCTTGTTCTGTCCGCTCGAGTTCCGCTATGGGCGTGCCCCGGTCCGGGACCTCTTCTCTCGCTCCGCCCGCCTTCAGCGTGCCCTGAACGTCGAGGGCGCGCTCGCCGCGACCCAGGCCGAGCTCGGGATCATCCCGAAGGAGGCGGCCGAGGGGATCGCGCGCGTGGCGGACGTCCACCATGTCTCGGTCGAGGAGGTCGACGCGCTCGAGCGCAAGACGCGCCATGACGTCATGGCGATCACCCGCGCGCTGGCCGAGGCCGCCGGGCCAGCGGGCCGCTGGGTCCACTATGGTGCGACCAGCGCGGACATCACCGACACCGCGTTGGCCCTCGAGCTCAACGAGAGCTTGACGGTGATCCGCTCCGACCTCGTGGAGCTCGAACGCACGCTCGTCGAGCTCGCGCGGCGGCACCGCATGACCCCTGAGATCGGGCGCACCCACGGTCAGCACGGAGTTCCGATCAGTTTCGGGTACAAGGTCGCCGTTTCGGCGGCGGAGGTTGCGCGGCACGTCCAGCGGCTCGATGAACTGCGGCCCCGCCTCGCGGTCGGAAAGATGGCCGGGGCGGTAGGGACCGGCGCCGGGTTCGGTGCGCGTGCCGCCGAGGTGGAGGAGGGGGTCATGCGACGCTTGGGCCTCTCCGCCGATGAGGCCCCCACGCAGATCGTTGGCCGCGACCGCGTGGCCGAGTTCACGAACTACCTCGCGCTCGTGGCCGGGACCGCCGAGCGCCTTGCGACCGAGGTCCGGAACCTGCAGCGTACAGAGATTGGCGAGGTCGCCGAGCCGTTCGACGAGGCGGAGCAGGTCGGGAGCTCCACGATGGCCCAGAAGCGCAACCCGACGGTCTCCGAGAACGTGACGAGCCTCGCCCGGCTCGTGCGAGCGTTCGCCCTACCCCCCCTCGAGAACATGGTCCAGTGGCACGAGCGGGATCTCGCCAACTCCGCGAACGAGCGGATCGTCCTCCCGCACGCGATCGTGCTCAGCGACGACTTCCTGACGAAGCTCGCCGAGGTCTATCGCGGGCTGCGGGTCGACCCCGAGCGGATGCGCGAGCAGATCGAGCGGACCGGCGGGGCCGCGATGACCGAGAACCTCGTGCTCGCGCTGACGTCGAAAGGACTCGCCCGGGCCGAGGCCCATGAGCTCCTGCGCAAGCTCTCCCGACCCGCCCCCGGTGCTCCAATGGACCTCGCGGCCCGCGCCGAGTCGGACCCTACGGTCCGCACGTACCTCACGCCGGCCGAGATCTCTGAGCTCCTCTCTCCGGACAGCTACGTCCGCGCGGCTGCACAGAAGACCGACCGCGTCCTCACTCGCCTCGAGCGGGAGCTCGCCCAGTGACGACTGTTCCAGCGGAGTGGACCGCGACGATCTCGCTCCACGTCTCGGAACCCCGGGTCGAAGAATGGGTCGAGCGGGCGCTCCGACCCGAAGCCGCGCGCGAAGTGCCCCGGTCGAGCGCCGAGGTACGGCGCGGGCCGGGCGGAGACGTGACTGTCGTGATCGCGGCCCGTGATTCCGGAGCGATGCGGGCGGCCCTCAACACCTACCTCGGCTGGATCCACCTTGCTCTGGCCTCGGCGTACGCAGCCCGGAGCCCCCTCGCCGGGTCCCCGGCAAAGAGGGAGCCGAGCTCCCGAAGCTCTTAAGACGGAAATCGGGTGAGACCATTCGTGGCCCTTCCGGCGAAACTCCAGAACGATCTCAAGCAGTTCCAGCGGCTCCAGCAGGAGCTCGCGGCGGTCCAGCAACAGCGGCTCCAGCTCGATCTCAAGGTCCGGGAACTCTCCCACACGCTCGAGGAGCTCAAGACGCTCCCCGAGGACGCAGTGGTCTACCGTCCGATCGGGGGCCTTCTCGTCAAGGCGAAGAACCGGCAGGACGTCGAGACGCGCCTGACCGAGGACAAGGAGACCGCCGAGGTCCGGCTCAAGGCCGTCGAGCGCCAGGAGAACCACCTCAAAGAGCGGTACACCTCCATGCAGCAGGAACTGACCCAGGCGCTCCAGACCGCCGGGGTACAACCGGTCGCCGCGGACGATGCGGGGCCGTCCTCCGAAGTTTAGCGGGTCTCACGCATTGCGGTGGACCAGCCGGTCCGCGATTTCGCGCACGAGCGGCTTCGCCCGTTCGGCGATCGCGCGGCTCCGGAGCAGGCGCCCGAGCGCTCGCTCTGTGAGTTCGGAAATCCGACGTTCGGAGTAGTCGAGGCTGCCGGTCGATCGGATTGCCTCGCGCGCCCGGTCCACGTCCTCCGGGGTCGCGTTCGGGTTCCCCAGCACACGGGCGAGGCAGGCCCGGTCCGCTTCCGTCCCGTCCCGCCAGGCACGGACGACGAGAAGGGTGCGTTTCCCCTCGATGAGGTCGTTGGAGCTCTTCCCCGTGGCCTCCGCGTCGAATCCCGCGCCCAGGATGTCGTCCCGCAACTGGAAAGCGACCCCGAGGTCGGTACCGATTGCCCCGAGATCGCGCCGTAGGAAGGGTCGCCCGCCGCCGAGCAGCACCCCGATCGTGAGCGGAGCGACAACGGTGTACACCGCGCTCTTGAGCTCGTGAACCCGGAGCACGTCCGCCTCGGTTACCGACTCCGGGGCCAGGGTGCCGTTCCGGACGTCCAGCAGCTGGCCGTAGGCAGTCCGGCGGGTCATCGCGATGTACTCCTCGAGGGCGGCCAGCCGCGCTCCGGGCGGAGCCCGGGCCAGAAGGATCGCCTCGACCGTGAACGGCTCCTCTAGGTCGCCGAGCGTGATTCCGATCCCCACCCCATAGTCCTCGCCCGATCCGATCCGTTGTTCGCGGGCATGCGCCGTCGCCATCTCCCGGTGCACGGTGGGGCCCCCGCGGCGTTCCTCAGCATGATCGATGATGTCATCGTGGATCAGCATCCAGCTCTGGAAGTGCTCCATGGCCGCCGCAGCTCGAATCACCGGGCGAGGGGCCTTCCCGGTCGCGATGTGGTACCCCGCCAGCACGAGGATCGCCCGGAACCGCTTGCCGCCGCGAAGGGTGAATTCCCGATTGACATCCAAGTACGGACGGACCTCGGTCGGGGCGCTTTTACGCTCGGCCGCGTAGGCGCGCCCCAGGTCCTTCTCGACTTCGGGAAGGTACCGGTAGAGGTCCGCGAGTTTCACGGCACTGGCCGTTGGACGACCACCATATTTAACTCACCGGGGCTTGACGCGCTCGATGGCATCCGCTCCGTTCATCGAGCTCTCGGGCGCGCTCGTGCAAGCAATGGGTCAGCGGCTCGATGCCGCGAAGCCTTCCCCGGAGGGTCTCATTCTCCGGACCGGCGACGGCTTCCTCTACGCGTTTCTTGAGGACCCCAACCAAATATCCCTTGAGACGGTCGAGCGACTGTTCGACCCCCACGGTTTCTCGAAACCGGCACACGTGGTCGTCCTGACACCCGGGCACCTTCCGCTCGCGATCTCCGAGGACCTGGTCCACCGGGGTGGCACTCTGGTTGAGGGACCCCGCTTCACGGAGTTGGCCCGACAACTCGGGCTCGAAGCGATGCTCGGCGAGGAACCGCACGCGCCGCCTCGGGAGGCGCGTCGCCTCCTCCCCAGCGCCCAGGTTCTCGACGAGATCATGCATCGGGCGCGAACGTGGCTCGATTGGGGGGTCCCGGCACTCTCCCTCCGGTTCTTTCGACAAGCAGCCGACTTGAAGCCCGGGTTCCTGCCGGCCCGTGTAGGAGTCGGACGGTCCCTCCTCGCGCTCGGGCTCGTCGCCGACGCCGACCGAACGTTCGGGGAGATCCTGAAGGTTCGCCCGGATGACCTCGAGGCCCGTCTCGGCAAGGCCGCTGTCTTTGGCGCTCGGTCGCAGCCGAAGCAAGAGGTCGAGATGTATCGTCGGTTGCTCGCGGAGGACCAGGCTCGCAGCGAGGTACGGGTTCACCTAGTCGCGGCCCTCGTCGATCTCAAGGACTGGACGGGCGCGCGCGTCGAGATCGAGGCGTTGCTGGCCCGGGCCCCGGAGCAGCCCCAGCTCCGATTCCTGCACTCGGTCGCGTTGATGCATGCCGGCCACACCGGTCTCGCAGACGAGGAGCGGGAGGAGGCCCGGCGGCTCGGTCTCACGTACGAACAGGAGGTCACGCTGTGCCAGCATCTCGGCCTTCCTCCCCCTCCGCGACCCGAGCCCTCGCCAGTCCCCGGTGCGAGCCCGACTCCACCCGCCCGGCGCAGACCGCCCCGCACGGCTGCTCCTCGGAAAAGGCCGAAGGCTCGAGCCCGACTGCGGGCCGGGGCCGCCCGGAGTCCGGTCCGGCGGCCGGCCCGATCTCGCCCGGCGGGCCGGAAGCGCAACCCAGCGGGCCGAAAGCGTAAGTAGCTCCCGGCCGAGTCGAGGCCGCCCTCCGGGAGCGCCATGCGTGTGGTATCGGTTCTTCCCAGCGCAACCGAGATCGTTTTCGCGCTCGGGCATGGTCCCGAACTGGTGGGTCGCAGCGCGGAATGCGACTATCCGGAGGTGGCGAAACTCCTTCCGGTCGTGATGAGGCCCCGGACGTTGGATTCCGAGCGTCCCTCGGCCGAGATCGATGCCCGGGTCCGGGCCGCGAGGGCCCGGGACGAGAGTCTCTACACCCTGGACGTGGAACTCTTGCGGACCCTTCGGCCCGAACTCCTATTGACCCAGGACCTGTGCGGCGTTTGCTCGGTTACTTCCGAGGAGGTGGCCGTGGCCTGCGCGCGTGCGGGCGTGCGCCCCAGGGTGGTCAGCCTGATGCCCCGGACCCTCGAGGAGGTCTGGGCGACGATTCCGGCCGTCGCCGCGGCTCTCGGGGACCCGGCCGCCGGACCACGGCTCCTCGGGGCCGTTCGAGAGCGCCTTCCTCCCCCTCCGTCACGGGACGGTCCGCATCCTCGCGTCGCCGTAGTCGAGTGGGTCGATCCCCCAATCGTCGCTGGCCTCTGGTCGACCGAGATGATTCGCTGGGCGGGGGGAGAGTCGATCGGCCCCGGGCCGGGGGACCCGGGGGAGCGAACCGACTGGAACTCGCTTCGGGACCGAGAAGTGGACCTTCTCGTCCTCAGTCCATGCAGCTTCTCCGTTTCCCGGACTCGGCGAGAGCTCTCCGACGCCGCGCTGCGGGAGGCGATCGCCCGACTTTCGCCGCGTTTAGGGACGTTCATCGCCGACGAGGCGTTCTTCAGCCGGCCCGGGCCGCGTCTCGCGGAAGGGGTACGGCTCCTCCGCTCGCTAGTGGAGCAACGGACCGAGATCTTGCCGATGCCGTTCGAGCGGTGGATGGTCGCGTCCCCAGGAGCGGTGACTCCGTGACATCCGGTCCGAATTATTACTACACCTGGACTCCCACTCGAGCCGAGACCACTCGGCTTGCAACCTCGCCGACCGAGCTGTTGAATCTCGGGGTCGCGTACGTCGTCCTCACGTTCGACCTCATCCTCATCCTGACCGGGGCCGGCCTGCTCTACGGACAGACCAGCTCGTTCCTCTCTCGACTCTCGCTCCCGCTGGTCCTTTCCGCGGCGGGAGCCGCCCTGACCGGTTTCATCTGCCACGAACTCGCGCACAAGGTGGTCGCCCAGCGCCGCGGGTTCTGGGCCGAGTTCCGCATGTCGCCCATCGGGCTCATCTTCTCGCTCTTCACCGCGACTCTGGGGTTCCTCTTCGCCGCGCCCGGGGCGACCGTCATCAGTGGGATGAGCCCGATCGACCGGGAGAGCTGGGGGCGGACCAGCCTCGCGGGCCCCCTCACCAACATCTCGTTCGGCGTCCTCTTCTACGCCAGCTCGATCGGGGCGTACCTCGCGCACTCGCCCACCACCTTCTGGCTCCTGCTGCTCGCCTGGGTGAACGGTTGGTTCGCGACCTTCAATCTCATACCGCTCGGCCCGCTCGACGGGGCCAAGGTACTAAGATGGCGGGCGTCGGTCTGGATCCTATCATTCGTCCTCATCGGAGCGTTCACCGCGGTCACGTTCCTCGCGTTCGAATTCTACGGCACTCCTCTCTTCGGGGCCTAGGGACCCTGCGACGATGAGCTCTCCCTCCGTCCAGGAGCTCGGCCAGGGACGGCAGCTGATCGACCTCGACTTTCGGGACACCGAGGGGCTCGTCGCCGCGTACCTCCTTCCAGAACCCGAGGGATGGACGCTCGTCGAGACCGGACCCTCTACCTGCCGAGAGTCGCTAATCCGCGGCGTCGCTCGAGCGGGGGTGGGAGCCGAGGAGGTGCGCCATGTCCTCGTGACCCACATCCATCTCGACCACGCCGGCGGCATGGGCGCGGTCGTCGATGCGTTCCCGCGCGCGACGTTCTACGCGCACGAGCTTGGAGTGCCGCACCTCGTCGACCCGACCCGGCTCGTCGCGAGCGCCCGGCGCGCCTGGGGAGCGGCGATGGATACCCTTTGGGGCCCGATCGCGCCGGTCCCCGCGGCGCGGATCGTCGCCCTCTCCGGTGGCGAGCGGTTCCCCCTCCGCGGCGGTGAGCTGAGGGTCCTTCCGACCCCCGGGCACGCGAGGCACCACTTCGCGTTCTTCGATTCCGGACTACGCGCGATCTTTTGCGGAGATGGAGCCGGGGTTCGCCTGCCGCACAGCTCGCATCTCCGCCCGGCCGTCCCACCTCCGGATCTGGACCTCGATCAGCTCTTCGCGAGCATCGAAGCGATGCGCGCCACCGACCCTCGCCTCGTCCTCTTCAGCCACTTCGGCCCGAGCCCGGACGGGGTCGCCGACCTCGTGCGGTACCGCTCGGTGGTCGAGCAGTGGCGGGACGTCGCCCTCGCTGCCGCCCTCGAACGGCCGGAAGTCGATTTCATCGAGATGCGACTCCGCGAGTTCGATCTCTCGACGCTCGAGCAAGAGTCGGTCTCCGAGCGGGAGTCACTGGTCTCTGGCTACCAGCTCGCGGCCGCCGGATTCCTCCGCTACTTCGAGACCCACGGCATGCTCGGGCAGGAAGGTCGGTGAGCGAGACCCCCTCTCATCCGCTTGCCGGCCGATCGGCCGTCCCGACCCTGATGGTCGCGCGGGTAGTCTACGCGTTCAATTGGTACAACGTCGGCGCGGTCCTCCCGCTCCTCGGTACCCACCTGAAGGCGACCACTCCCGAGCTCGGGATCGTCGTGAGTTCGTTCCTCATCGGGGCGGCCACCTTCCAGCTCGTCGCAGGGTTCGCGGTGCTCCGCTGGGGCAACCGCACGGTGTCGGTCTTCGCACTGTTCCTCATGGGCGGGTTCGCGACCGCCTCGGCATTCGCTCCGAACTGGATCGTCCTCTCCGCCCTCCGATTCGGAGCGGGCGCGGGCGCCGCGTT
The DNA here is from genome assembly GCA_030038895.1 of Thermoplasmata archaeon. GTDB lineage: Archaea > Thermoplasmatota > Thermoplasmata > Lutacidiplasmatales > UBA184 > Lutacidiplasma. The sequence goes on along the minus strand of JASHQX010000185.1, from coordinate 6,357 downwards.
CTTCTTCGCCCCGGCGCTCGGTCTCATCACCTCGTACTATCCGCCGGGAACCCAAGGGCCCGTCATCGGCATCTACAACTCCGGATTTAGCGTCGGATCCGGGGTCGGTCTGTTCGGGGGGGCCTTCCTCGGCGCCGAGCTCGGCTGGTCGTACGCGCTTCTCGCGGGAGGGGCGGCGCTGCTCGTCTGCGCGGTCGTCGCGACGTTTGTCATCCCTCCCGCGGGCCCGGTGCGAGCCCACCGCGCGGTCCGCGAACTCTGGGACGCGGCGTTGCCTACCCTGCGGTCCCGTTCGCTCTGGGCGCTTTCGGTTGCTACGGCCGGGCTCTGGGCGGCGTACGTCCTGGCGGCACAGTACTTCATCCAGTTCGCCGCGACCGACCATCCCACCTGGCCGATCGCGATCGCCGCAGGGATCCCGACGCTCATGATCGTCCTCGAAATCCCGGGCGGACCGATCGGCGGTCTGATGGGCGAGCGCCAAGCCGAGATGCGTCGCGTGATCCTGCCGTGGGGAGCGGCGTCGGGGATCCTCTTCTTCCTGATCCCGTACCTGGCTTTCCCCGCCCTCTTCGCACTCTTCGCCGTCCTCGGGTTCGCGGACGGGGTGGTCTTCGCGGTCCTCTACCTGCTTCCGGTGTATCTACCCGAGACTCGGGGCGAGAACCTCTCGCTCGGTCTCGCGCTTCTCAACTCGATTCAGATCTTCCTCGGTAGCGCGCTCGCGCTCGCCTTTGCATTCGTCGCCGGCGCCTTCGGCTACACACCGGCGTGGTGGTTCACCGGCGTGATCGCGCTCGCCCCCTTGCCGCTGCTCGCGTGGGTGAGCGGCCGCCACGGTCCGGTCGCGCGGCCGGCCGTGGGATCGCCCTCGGCGGGACGGGCGGTTCCTGTTCCGAATCGACCAGTGTGACGAGGTTGGTCGGGCGACCCTCGAGCGGCCAGCCCGCGGTCAGTACGATCGGGGCGCGACCTTCGAACCCGGCCCGCGCGACGAGCTGCCACGCCTCAGTCCGAAGCTCGACCAGGGTCTCATGGACCGGCGCCGGCAAGCTGGTCACGCCCCCGACGAGCGTGAGCCGGCGGCGCGTCGACGCCGAGTTCGATATCGCGACGACCGGGCACGCCGGACGGAGCCGCGCCACCAGTCGCGCGGTTCGGCCCGAATGGGTCGGAGTGACGATCGCGCGGGCCCGGACGCCCTCGGCGAGTTCGACCGCGGCGGCCGCCACCGCGCGCTCGGGCTCGTGGCCGCCACCGAGGCCGAGGGCGCGGACCGGCTTCGGGTCGACGGCGGACTCGGTCGCACGCGCGATGCGGTCGAGCCATTGGACCGCTTCGACCGGGTACTGGCCGACCGCGCTCTCCTCGCTCAGCATGACCGCATCCGCGCCGTCGAGGACCGCGTTCGCGACGTCGGTCGCCTCGGCTCGGGTCGGGCGAGGCGACGTCAGCATGCTGAGCAGCATCTGGGTCGCGACGACTGCGAACTTCCCGGCGAGGTTGGCCTTGCGGACGAGCATTTTCTGTTCCAGCGCGAGCCGCTCGAGGGGGACCTCGATCCCGAGGTCGCCACGAGCGACCATGATCCCGTCGGCGACATCGAGGATCGAATCGATCCCGGCGAGCGCCTCGGCCCGCTCGATCTTTGCGATGAGGCCGACCTCCGAGCCTCCGTGCCGGTCGAGCCATCGCCGTGCCTCGTGGAGGTCCCGGCCTTCCCGGACAAAGGAGAGCGCAAGGTAATCGATGCCTTCCGAGATCCCAATCTCCGCGTCGTGCTGATCCTTCTCGGCGAATATCGCCGGGCGAAGATGTGCCCGCGGGAGGAACAGTCCGGCATGCGACGTCACGATGCCCCCGTTCCGAACGCGGGTCTCGAGCGCCCATGGGAGCGCCTTCTCCACGACCAGCTCGACACTGCCGTCGCCTAGGAGCACCGGATCCCCGGCCTCAGCTATGTGGGCGAACGAGGGGACCTGGATCCCCACTCGGTCCTCGTCGCCGGGCGAGGGTCCGTCGTCGAGGATCCAGACTTTACCGGATACGAGGTGGACGGAGCCCCCCTGGATTTCGCCGACCCGGATCTTGGGTCCCTGCACGTCCCCCACGATCGCGACCTCGCGGTGCGAGCCCCGCATCGTCGCGTGGATCTGGCGAAGTATCGCGCGGTGATCCGGATCGTCCCCATGCGAGAAGTTCAGCCGGAAGGCGTCCACTCCGGCCGAAACCAGCGCGGAAAGCCGCTCCGGAGAGCTCGATGCTGGTCCCACTGTGGCCAGGATCTTCGTTCTCCGCATCGCGGTCGGTAGACGCGACGACCTAATATCCCGGACCTCGGAAGAACCAATCGGACCGAAGGTGAATTGGTCTACGGAGGGCCCGGGCCCGATTTCGATTCACGAGTTGGGAACTCCGCGATGTTCGTCTTTTCACAGGGTCGGTACTTCTCCTGGAACACGACGGAAGAGTTGCACGTCGCCGACGTGGGGCGCTCGCGTGAGGAACCGCACGAGCCGCTCGATGCCAAACCCGGCCCCGGCGGACGGAATGAGATCCCCCGCATGCTCGAGATACGCGCGGAACGGAGCGGGGGGAATGCCGGTGCGAAGAAGGCGGGTCCGGATTCGCTCGGCCTCCCATTCCCGCTCGGCTCCGGAAAGTGCTTCCCCGAACCCGAGCGGGTAGACCAGGTCGTAGTTCAGGAAATGCCCGGGCTGGGCGGGATCTTCGCGGTCATAGAACTCGCGCCGATGACAGTGCACCCAGAACGGCTGCTCCTCGGCCTGGGACGCCGCCTCTTCCCACTGTTCCCCGTACCGCTCCTCCAGCTCGTGCGTGGTGTACGAGCGCCAAGGAAGGGTAAAATGCGGTGGCGCGACGTCGAGCACAGAAAATGCTGGATGGTCTTGTAGCACCTTCCCGAGTGCGGAGAAGTACCGCTCCACCAGGTCCTGTACGTCCCGAGTTCGCGCTCGGGGCATCTCGAAATCCGCCTGGGTAAACTCGAACAGGTGCTTCCCCGAGGCCGCCCGTTCCGGCCGCTCCAGCCGCACGTTCGGCGAGAGTATCCAGATCTTTCCAAGGTCCCGGACCGCAAACTGCTTGTGCAGAATCATCGAGTTCATCAGATAGTATCGCTGGTCGAGGTAGTCGACCTCGACGGTCCTGAGGACCGAGGAACCGGGATCCGGCCCTAGGGGATCTGTGCTTCGCCCGAGCATTACTGGCAATAATTGCGTGAACCCCTCCCGATGGAAAAATCGCGTGGTCTCCAAGAGCACGTCGCTCATCAGGGCGAGGCGTGCCCGCTGCCGTTCTCGTTCGTCCGTTCCGATCGCCCTAGCTCCCGCTGCGCTCATATTTTTCGTTCACCGAAGGTCTTCCCCGAGTCGCGCGACCTCGCGCGACTCGCCGGCCGGACCTTCTACGCCGGATTATTCCGCCCGCGTCCCCGGGGGACGTCGACGGAGCGGGAATATCGGAGAACTCGAGGGGGGGCCGCCCCGCCGCGCTTGTCGAGCAGCCCCATCGGACCCATCGAGATCATGGCCGTGCGAGCGGACTGAGCGGGATGGTTGGCTTCAACCTTTGGTAGGACCGAGTCGCGGTCGCCGTCCACTCGAAGTGCTGATCCTGAGGTGACGCGCGCCCCGGATCGCCCCTTGACGATACATCAGGGTCCAGAAGCTCGCGTCTGCCTCCATACTTTCTCCCCCTCCGCGCCGATGTCGTCTTTAGCCCGCATCGCCGATGTCCCAGCACAGCCCCGTGGTGTAGTGGCCAAGCATGCCGGCCTTTGGAGCCGGCGACAGCGGTTCGAATCCGCTCGGGGCTATCCGTCAGAGGTTTTGCCCTTTCGACGCGAAACCCAGTTTGTCCGCTTGGTCACGCCGATCTTGATAGGCTCGACCGTGAGTACGCCGTTCGACTCAGGACCGAGGAAAGTCGTCAGACCGAGGAGGATGCCTTCTCTCCTTTGAGCACGGCCTGGGCGGCCGCCAACCGGGCCAGCGGGATCCGGAACCCCGAGCAGCTTACGTAGTCCAGTCCAACGCGGTTGAAGAAATCGATACTCCTCGGGTCACCCCCGTGCTCCCCGCAGATTCCGACCTCGAGATTCGGGCGGGTCTTCCTCCCCTCGGCGACCGCATTGGCGATCAGCTTCCCCACACCCTCGACGTCCAGAACCTCGAACGGGCTTTCGCGAAGAATCTTCTCCTTCAGGTACTTTGCCATGAACTTCGCCTCCACGTCATCCCTGCTGAAGGCGAACGTCGCCTGAGTGAGGTCGTTCGTCCCGAAGGAGAAGAAATCCGCGTACGGGGCGATCTCTCCCGCGGTGAGGGCCGCCCGAGGAGTTTCTATCATGGTTCCCACTTTGTACTCGAGAGTCTCGCCGAGTTCCGTAAGAGTCCTCTGGGCGGCGGCGTCAATAATTCTCTTCAGCCACACCAGCTCCTCCTTGTCGGTCACCAGGGGGAGCATGATGTTGACCCTCGCCGTTTCGCCCTCCTCTCTCCGCACCTGGACGGCGGCGCGGACGATCGACTCCACCTGCACGTCATAGATGACGGGATACGTCACCGCGAGCCGGCAGCCGCGGTGCCCGAGCATTGGATTGTGCTCCATTAGCTGCTCGAGCTTCCCCAACAGCTTCAGCCACAGTTCGACCTCCGCCGGCTCCGCGCCCTGGCCCCGAAGGGATTCGATCTTCTCCAGAACCGCTTCCAGGCGGGGCAGGAATTCATGGAGGGGTAGGTCCAGCAACCGGACGACGACGGGACGTCCCTTCATCACCCGGAATATCGCGACGAAGTCGCTCACTTGAAAGGGGGAAAGTCTCCGGAGCGCGTCGTTCCTCTCCTCGTCGGTCTCGGAGAGGATCATCTCGTGCATGATCTTCAAGCGATCCGGTGCGTTGAACATCCTCTCGGTCCGGCAGAGTCCGATTCCCTCGGCGCCGAACTCGAGCGCGCGGGCGGCTGCCTCAGGGGTGTCGGCGTTCGCGTACACCCCGAGCTTCCGGAGCTCGTCCGCCCACTCGAGGAGTTTACCGAACTCCGGAGTGAGCTGGGGCTCGACCGTGGGCACCGCGCCGAGCATCACCCTGCCGGTCGTGCCATCGATCGTGATGACGTCCCCCGTCCTGACAACCCCGCCACCTTCGACCGTGAATAAGCCCTGGACCGGGTCGATCCGGATCGTGCTGCAGCCGACCACTGCCGGCTTGCCCATCCCCCGTGCGACGACGGCGGCGTGTGACGTTAAACCCCCTTTCGCTGTCAGTACCCCTTCGGCGGCTACAATCCCGCTGAAATCATCGGGAGTAGTTTCGGGCCGGACGAGGATCACCTTCTGCCCCCTCGACCCCATCGCCACCGCGACCGACGTATCTAGGACCGCAGTTCCCGAAACAGCGCCGGGGGAGGCGTTCAACCCCGTCGCGACGGGGTGGACCCGGACGCTAGGGTCGATGGCCCTGTGCAGCAGCCGTTCCACGTCCGCTGGGTCCAGTCTCTGTACCGCCTCTTCCTTCGTGACCAACCCTTCCTTCGCCATCTCGTAGGCGATCCGGACGGCGGCCTGCGGGGTCCTCTTGCCGGTCCGTGTCTGGAGCAAGTAGAGCTGGCCGCTCTCCACGGTGAACTCGAAATCCTGCATGTCGCGGAAGTGCCGCTCGAGTCTTTCCGCCACGCGCTCCAGCTGCGACAACAGGGAGCCGTCGACCGAATCGACGGGGACGGGGGTCCTCGTGCCGGAGACGACGTCCTCGCCTTGAGATTCCCCGAGGAATTCCCCGTAGAGCCTCTTCTCTCCCGTGGATGGGTTGCGGGTGAACCCTACCCCCGAACCCGAGTCTTTCCCGGCGTTTCCGAAGACCATCGTCTGAATGGTCACTGCGGTTCCGAGGTCGTCGGCGATCTTGTAATACCGCCGGTACTCCCGAGCCCTTGGGTTCTCCCACGACCGGAAGACCGCCCGTACCGCGTCCTCAAGCTGCTGCCAAGAATCCTGGGGGAACGGCCGCCCCGCCTTCTCCAAGACCACTTCCTTGAAGGCGCGTACGATATCCTCCATCACGCGGGCGGGGATGTCGGCATCCTGGCCGAGCCCGAGCTCTCTCTTCTTCTGGTCGAGTACGGTCTCGAAGTCCGCTTTGGGAACGCCGAGCACCGTCGAGCCGTACATCTGGATGAGTCGTCGGTAGGCGTCCATCGCGAAGCGCCTGTCACCCTCCCGGGCGGCCATCCTCTCGGCGACACGGTCGGTCACCCCTAGGTCGAGGATCGTGTCCATCATTCCCGGCATAGAGAACGGGCCACCTGACCTCACGGATAGGAGCAGCGGCGCATC
>JASHQX010000184.1 GCA_030038895.1 Thermoplasmata archaeon | reverse complement strand
ATTTCGAAATTCCTCGTCAATTTGCGGAAGAAGGGGGCTCTCCGCACCAGGATAGATCCGGGAATTCTAGCTCAGATTCTGGAGACCGCCTTCATCGGCGCTTGGATTCGTATCGCCATGGGGCACGAACGGACGGACGTGTTGCGGTCGCTCCACGATTTCATGGAGTCACTCGAGCGCATGCGGTAAAGGCTCGAAGCTGCTTCCCTGCTTTCGTTTTCTCTCACACTCCACTAGCGCTGCCACAATCTCGGGAATGAAGCGCCCCGGACGCTCCCCGCGAAGCTCCGCGACCGGGACACGGGCGAGTCGCCCGGGCACGGGCGACAGGTACCTTTCGTAAGCTCGAGACTCGCGGACCCGATAGTAGGTGTCCGCGTTGTCTCCGCCGAGTTGCGTCGCCTGTCGGGAGAGGGACGGTACGGTTGGTCTACTCGAATGGAACCCCGCGGATCTCCAATCCGGGATAGCTCGATTGGAGAGCGCCGAGGAAATCCCTCGCGTCAAAGGCCTCTCCCGCGGCCAGGACACCAACACCGGAAGCCCGTCCGGCGACGATCCGCTCGACGGCTTCCACCGCAATGGGGGCGGTTACGGCATAGATGTCCTGTCCGCGCGCGACCGTCCGTCGTTGCTGGCTACCGTTCCGCACGACAACTTCCATGACGAAGACCTGAGACGATCTACCGAGCTTGTCGGAAGGCACCGGCGCCGGAGTCGCCGGATCGAGCAGGTCGCGCAGCGGCGCCCGGTTGAGGAATCCGCGAACCTCAGCGACGCGCAGGTGACGCGAAATTAGTATCGTCTCCGAAAGAGCGAGTCCCACAACTTCCTGAAGCCCGAACGGCGGCGGAAAGGTCCAGGGTGGCCCGGGCGGAGGATCCATCCGTTCCAGGGCGCCGTGAGTGAGGATGAGTCGCGTTCCGGCGTTCCGCTCTCCGGTCCGTCGTGTCCCACGTGTGGGATGCCAGCTGTCGAGGGCCACGGCAATCGAGACATCATCGGCGGAGGTCCAATCGCGCATCGCCGCGGTCGCGAGCACATCGCCTAGGGCGCCGTAGAAGCCCATCGCTGGGGTCACCACGACCCTGGCCTCGGCCGCGGTCCTTGAGAACTCGGCGAAGACATTGGCCACTGAGGGCTGTTCCGCGGCGATGTCCACGTACGGAATACGCGCGCGGATCGCGGCTTCCACGAGCGGCACGGCCGTGTCGATAAAGGGGCCAGCGCAGTTGATGACCGCCGACGCTCCCGAGATGGCAGAGTCCAATTCCCCGGGGGTTTCGACGGAGGCGATGCGTATCTCGGTCCGTGGGCCGGCACTTTCCTCGGCCGGTCCATGGCCTTCGCCTCGCGCCGAAAGGATTGTACGGAATCCCCGGCGGTGCAGTTCGTTCACGACGAACCGGCCCGTGTGTCCGTACGCGCCGTAGACGGCCACCGTCGATTTCTCGCTCATCGACTAAGGCATACGCCCTCGACACTCGGACAGTCAGCTGAGGATACCGACCCGGCCGCTCAAGCGAAAGCCTCGATCCAGATGCCGTTCGGGTCTTCGACGTAGGCCCAACGGCTGGTCCCGGATCGCATCTCCAGCACCGTCGGGCTACCGGCCTTCCTGGCATCGGCCAGAAACTTGTCGAGATCGTCGACGTGGAAGGCGAGATGGTCGAGCGCTTCCCCCACCGAGTACTTTGTGGCAAATCGAGTTCCGTCAGCATAATGGTTCAGCTCGAGCACGGGTCCGCCGCTCGCGCTAACCAGTTGCACGGCCGTGCCCTTGCTCTCCGGAATCTCCGAGCGGCCGGTCTCTTTCATGCCGAGGAGTCCCGAATAGAACGCTACCGACTTCTCCAGGTCCTTCACCCGAATCCCTGTGTAGGTAAGTTTTGGTGCCATGGGCGTTTCCCGAATGCTGACCGGAGGCCCGAGCCATAACATTACGACCGGCATGTGCCGGCCTTCCCGGTTACTCGGAGTAGTCCAGAGCGGTCCGCATGCGTAGATAGGGGCCGATCGACTGGATGATCTTGTTCTGCGCCTTGCGTAAATGGTCCACGAAGCTCGATCGAGGGACGCCGAGCCGTCGGGCGATTTCGACCGAGGTCGCGGCCCGCGGCAACCTGTAGTAGCCGTGGTCGAGCGCGGCCACGAGCGCTCGCGCCTGTCGCCCCGTCAATCCACTGAGGAGCGTACCTGTCGAGATTGTGAGGCTATTGTGAACTGATTCCGCCGCGACCGTGCGCCGCGAGAGCAGTTCGAGAGTCGCCCTTTTTTCGAGGTCGCGGAACAGCTTCCGTACGTCAAGGTCGGAGAACGCGATGATTCGGTAGCCCTCCCATCCCCCATGATACACCATCGGCTGAAGATTGAGGCAGTTGCGCTTTTCGATTGCCGGGAGAGTGGGAGGGGGAAGCCGATCACAGGCGCAATGCTGCAGGACCACTCGCGTACCTTGGCTCCCTTCGACGGAGCGGATCGCCTTCGACCCCAGACGAGCGAGCATGCGCCGTATCGCACGGCCTAGGTCTGGGTCGATGGGCTTCGGGGCAAAGATCTCTAGGACATCCCGACTCCAGTTGCACCAGTGCGAAATTACGACGGAGGGGTGCTTTTCCGAGAATTCGACGTAAGGGCAATCGTGCCGTAGCCGGAAATGCAACTCGTAGTAGCTCATACGGTCCCCAACCTCGGCGGTAGCTGATAGTATCATGGCCGGCATATGACGGGAGGGGGTCGACGGACGTGGCATGCAAATCTATGGCATACCCCGTGATGCTCAATGATCACGTGGCAAAGGCGCGCGCGTTGCAGGCCTTCCACGCAAAACCATACCACCACAGGCCGGCATGTCGTTCGGAGACGCGGTGGGGCCCCAGCGAGGCTGACGGCGCGGTTCCTGGTATTTAATAGGCCAAATCCGAGGTGACATGGCGGGACGCTGCTCAACCATGCAGGTACCCGCCGGTGATTGATTGAACCCAAGCGCGGTTGCGTGCTTGCCTCTCCATCGCATAGCTGCGCGGGTCCAATCGGAATCGTAAGACACGGACCGTTGCCGCAGGCGTATCCGCGCCCATTGCGCCCGAGAACGCGAGCGAGGCACGGTCATTCGCTAAGGCGATCGTGCCGGGTGCTGGAACCAATGTGTGGGCCAAGGAACCGGGAATCAAGGCGAACCTGAACTCGATAATGGACCTG
>JASHQX010000183.1 GCA_030038895.1 Thermoplasmata archaeon | reverse complement strand
AATGATCCGGCCCTTGTCTGCTCCTATGCCGACACTTTCTGCGCGCCGTGCGCTCGCCGGTTCCACTGGCGATGCCCGTCGTGCGACGGCGAGCTGACACGACGGCCGCGACGGGGGTACACCGAACCGGTGCGCGCGCGAGGACCGGACCGACCTTTGGGCAACGACGCTCACCTTCGGATCGTCCGCGCTACTTCGAAGGATATCGACCCGGCCGCTCGCCTCTTCGACGCGTATCGCCAGTTCTACGGTGAGCGCACCGACCTCGCCGCGGCACGTCGGTTCCTGAGAGAGCGCCTCTCGGCCGGAGAGTCGATCGTCTTCCTCGCCCGTCAGGATGGAGAGACAGTGGGGTTCGCGCAGCTCTACCCTACGTTTTCCTCCACTCGCCTTGGACCCGTCTGGATTCTGAACGATCTCTTCGTCACGCCTGGGGCGCGTCGGCACGGGATCGGGTCACGTCTTCTCGAGGAGTGCGAGCGGCTCGTGAAGAGGACCAGGGCACGGGGCGAGTGGCTCGAGACCGCGATCGACAACCCGGCGCAGCGTCTTTACGCCGGCCGAGGGTGGACGCTCGACCGGGAATTCCTCCACTTCGATTGGACCCGCACCGCCCCGCGATCCCTCCAGGCTTCGAAGCGGCCGCGACGCCGTCGAGACCGATCGTCGAGCCGAGTCCAAGCGACGCGCTCCGGATCCTAGCCGCCACCTACGGCTTCCAGACAGGGCCCGAGTAGCCCTCCGGGAAATCCGGCGGCGTCACTCCCTCGCCGAACGGGTCGGGACGAGGACGGACCGGTCGCCCCTCCTTTCGACAGAGGTAGTCATCGATCGCCAAGGCTGCCTTGGTGCCGGCGGCCATCGCGTGGACCACGGAACGACCCCCGGCCGCAAAGACCCCCTCGAGGTCGGTGCTGTAGTCCGGGTGTCCGCCCTCGGGCCAGCCCTTGTTGCCGATCTTGAGGCCGAGCTCGGTCGAGAAGCCCGTGAGGTCTGCCTTTTCACCGATCGCCATGATGACGGTGTCGCATTCGATTGTCTCGGTGGCCCCCTCGATCGGTCGGACCGCCCGGCGCCCGGAGTGGTCCGGAGCGGCGAGCTCCATCTTCTGGAAGACCATCCCCTCGACGTGGTCGGTTCCGAGGATCTTCAGCGGGGAAAGGAGCCACTTGAACACGATTCCCTCCGGTTCGGTCTCGCGAAGCTCCTCCTCACCCGCGGGGGACTCTCCGCGCGTACGACGGTACGCCATCGTGACCGAGGCACCGGGGGAAAGACGGCGGGAGGTGCGGACAGCGTCGACCGCCACGTCGCCGCCTCCGACTACCACGATTTTCTTCCCGAGGAGGACCGACCGGCCCTGGTTCACGTCGTAGAGATAGTCGAGCGCGGGGATGACCCCGGGCAGGTTCTCTCCGGCGATCCCGGGGAACCCCGCCCGCGACGCTCCGATTGAGACGAGGACGGCGCGGTACCCTTCCTTGAGGAGGCTCTCGGGAGTGAAGTCGACGCCTCCGGCCTTCCCCTCGACGAAAGTGAGGTCGAACCGACGGAACCGTTGGAGGTCGACAAGGAGCTCGTGGTGGGGCATTCGGTAGTGCGGGATCGCCCCCGCCTGTCCGCCCACCGCTCGCTGCCGCTCGAAGACCGTCACCGCATAGCCCCGCATGCACAGCTCCCAGGCGGCCATGAGCCCGGTCGGCCCGGCCCCAATGACCGCGATCCGTTGGTGACGTGGTGCGCTCGGAATGTACTCCAGATTGGAGTCGCCGAACTCGAGCGCCGCACGTTTTAGGTGGCGGATTGCAATCGGGACGCCGCGGCCCTTCATGATGCAGGCGTCCTCGCAGTAGTGGTAACAAACCTTACACAGCGTGGTGGCGAGGGGGTTTTCTCGTAGGGTCAGGCGCGACGCCTCGTCGAACCGGCCATCGGCCACGAGGCCGATGTACCCGCGGCAGTCCTGGGTGATTGGGCACGCCTCGACGCAGAACGGGAGCGCGCATTGAAGGCACCGCTGTGCCTCGAGCATCGCTTCCTCCCGCGTGTAGGAGTGGAGCACTTCCCGGAAATCGGTGATCCGCTCTTCGGGATGCTCCTCGGGCACCTCGATGCGCAGATAGCGAGACTCCGCGTCGGTCATGGATACCACCCGGGTGAGCTCCCTCCCATGGAACCAACCCGCTCCACCTCTTAAAACCGTTCGAACTGAGCGCGCTACATGTGACGTTTTATCATGTCCCAATCGCCCGCGGCATCAACCTCCCGGGGAGGCTCGGTGGATACCCTTCGTAGGCAACCCCATCGCTTCGTGCCCGTCGGACGGGGGGCCGCACCCGATGCCGATCTTCGGCCGGGCGGACTCTGGCTCGGTCGCGAAGCCACGCCGGAGTTCGTGCGTCCGCGTTGATGCTAGAGCTCTCCAGGAAGATCGTCCGAGCGAACGTAACGAGGGGGTCTCGACCCCGGCCTCGCGAGGCGCGATAGGGGACCGAGTCTAGCTCGGCGCTACGAATCCCCGGTACTGTACCCGTTCGCTGGCCGCGACGCACTTGCGGCACGTGACGTCGGGTACGTCCGGCGCCGCGACCGCATAGAACAGCACCTCGCGATGGGAAAGCGGCGTGCCGCACCGACGGCACGCCAGACGTTGCAGCGGGCTCGATCCCGCCCCGGCTAGGGTAACCCCGGAAGCCGCGGGTCCACTCGCGGGCGTCGGGACCTCGGTGCTGGTCTTGAGCGTCCGGGCGAAGCCCGGATCGGTAAAGATGCCGAGCAGGGACGCACGAAACATCACGAAGTAGCCGGGCACGAGG
>JASHQX010000182.1 GCA_030038895.1 Thermoplasmata archaeon | reverse complement strand
TGTTGGCCGCCGGAGAGGCTCGTCCCGGGCGCGTCGACGTTGTCCTCGACCTCGTCCCAGAGCCCGGCGAGCTGCAGGGCCTCGACGACCCCCTCGTCCAGCTCGGCGTGCTGGCGGATCCCGAGCAGTCGGAGCCCGGCCGCGACGTTGTCGTAGATGGACATGTGCGGGAACGGGGTCGGCTTCTGGAATACCATCCCCACCCGGAACCGCACGTGGACGACGTCCTGCTGGCTCAGGTCCTCGCCATCGAGGCGAATCGTTCCGGAGGTACGGGCTCCCGGCGTCTCCTCGTGGAGCCGATTGAGGCATCTCAGGAACGTCGTCTTGCCACAGCCGGACGGGCCGATGATCGCCATCACCGAGCCGTCCGGCACGTCGAGCGAGACGTCGAAGAGGACCTGCTTCCGCCCGTACCAGGCGTTCAGGCCCTGGGTTTCCATCTTGGTGCCGTTCATCGGTCAGGCGACGTCGGCGGCGTCCATCCGCGAACGGACGGCCAGCCGGGCGCCTAGACCGATTACGAGCATGAGGGCTAAAAGAACCAGCGCTGCACCCCATGCCGCCGCCTGGAGGTTCTCGTAGTTCGAACCGAAATTGTTGAAGATGAAGGGGGTGATCGCGGCGGTCTGGGTCGTGAGACCCTGGAACCAGAGGCTGCTCCCTCCCGCCGTGAGGAGAAGGGTCGCGGTGTCCCCGGCCGCCCGGGAGGCGGCGAGGAGCATCCCGGTGACCAGAGCGCTCCGCGAACTCCCGAGGACGATGCGCACGGTGACCCGGTGGCGCGGGAACCCGAGGGCGAGCGCCGCCTCGCGCAACGACTGCGGGACGGTCTTCAGCGCCTCCTCGGAGGACCGGACGGCGATCGGGAGCATGAGGACCCCGAGCGCGACGCCGCCAGAGAGCGCGCTGAGCGCGGCATAGTGGTCAAAATAGAGGAAGAGCGAGAAGACGAAGACGCCGAGGATGATGGTCGGCACCCCCGTCATCACGTCGGCGAGAAAACTCACGGCACGGCCGAACCGGTTCCGACCGTATTCGGCGAGGTAGATGCCGGCAAAGAGGCCCCCGGGGACGGCGATGAGGGAGCCGATGCCGAGCATGATGACCGTTCCCTGGATCTCCGGACCGATCCCGCCGGCTTGGCAGGTGACGGACGGGGCCGGGTTGCAGCCGAGGGGCGGGAGCGAGGTGTAGAACGCCGGGCGGATCACCTCGGTGCCGCCGTACTGGGCCGCGGTGTAGATCACGCTCGCAAAGGGCAAGACGGCGCCGATGAGGCACGCGCCCGCGATCGCGACGAAGGCCCACTCGGCGATCTGTCGGCGTCGCAGTCGCGCGGGGAGCTGCCTCGCGGCCCGCTCCCGCCAGGTCTCTTCCCTCGTCGTACCTGCCGCCATGGGAACTCCGGGAGCGCCCGGCATTCCCCCGGTCGGGACCGACGTCCCCCAGGTCGCGAGGGGGTGGTGCCGCGGGGCGTGGAGTCTCCGACCATTCGAAGAGGATGTGGAGGAACGGCTGGCCATACGTCGTAGGAGGAGGCGGGCCAGGACGTTGACGAACAACGTGATTCCGAGCAGGATGAGGGCGAGCTCGACGACCGCGCTCCGCTGGATCCCTGGCGGGGCTTCGGTGAAATTATTGACGATCCAGCTCGCGAGCGTCGATCCCGGCGAAAAGAGCGTCCCCGGAAGGATGAAGATGTTCCCGATGACCATCGTCACCGCAATCGTCTCACCGAGCGCGCGGCCGAGGCCGAGGATGACCCCGGCGGCGATCCCGTCCTGCGCCGGGCGGAGGACCCCGAGACGCGTGGTCTCCCAGCGGTTCGCCCCGAGGCTCAGGGCGGACTCCCGGTGAATGCGGGGGACCGCGCGCAACGATTCACGGGAGAAAGCGGCGATCGTGGGGATGATCATGATCGCAAGGACGAGGGTCGCCGTGAAGATGTCGAACCCCGAGCTCCCGGAGGCGAACGGGTACTGGCCGCCGGTGAGCGAGCTCAGCCCCGGCTCGATCGTCGACCGCATGAGGGGAACGAGCACGATGAACGCCCAGAATCCATAGACGACCGAGGGAACCGCCGCGCCCAGGTCGAGGGCGTAGGTCAAGGGCCGCCGAAGGAACGACGGGGCGACCTCGGACAGGAAGATCGCGCTGCCGAGGGCAACGGGGACCGCGATCACGAGCGCGAGCGCGCTCGTGATCAGGGTATCGACGATCGCTGGGGCGGCGCCGTAGACGTTGTGCACGCCATCCCAGGTCGTGCCCGCAAAGAACCCCCACCCAAAGTAGGTGATCGACTGCCACGACCCGTCGAGGAGGAAGTAGACGAGCGCGGCGATGAAGCCGAGCACCCCGAGGGTGACGGCGAGTGTCGCCCCGTGGAACGTCCGGCCCAGCCATTTCAGGATCGCCCACCGGGTGGGTCCGATCCGCGGAGTGGCCTCTTCGTCTCGGGCTCTTCCCGGGGCACCCGCGACGTTACGAGCAGGCGGGGATGGCAGCTCCATCGAAGGTCATCGTCTTGATCCCTGCGTTATCGATCGAGATGATCGAAGCGGGCAGCGAGGCGTAGTAGAGCTGGGTCGGCGACGTCTCGCTCGTCATCGTCTGGCCCGTAGTGAGGACCCAGTTGAGCCAGTCGACCAGCACCTCGGCCTTCTGGACGGTCGGCGTTGTTTGTCCGGAGGGCGGCGTCAGCAGGTTGGCCGACTGGTAGACGTAGGCGTAGACGAAGGTGGCGAGCGGATAGTCCTGAGCGCCAGGGGCGTTTACCATGCTCACGGGGTACCAGTTACCGGTCGAGTTGGGGAAGCTTGACGTGGCGGCGACCTTGTCCGCGATCGCCGAGAGCGTGTTGGCGACCGTCGGGACGATGTAATTCTTCGTGGGGTTCTGGATCGCTGCGTAGGTGATAGGGGTCTTGTACGTCAGCGTGTCCGTGAGGTCGGTGTAACCGATCGATCCCGGCAGGCCCGCGACCGTGCTCAGCATCAGGGAGTTCCCCTTCTCGGCCGTCTGGGTCGCGTTCTTGAACTGCGCGAAGTTGACCGTGAGCCCCTTGCCGACGGTCGCGTTCCAATACTTCGAGCTCTGCGACAGGAAATCGGTCAGGACGTAGGTCGTCCCCGCCGGGTCCGAGCGGTGGACCGCGGTGATGCCCTGGTTGGGGAAGGTGACGTGGGGGTTGATTGCGGCAATCGACGCGTTGTCCCAGTTCGTGATCGTCCCATCGTAGATGTCGGTCAGCATCGCCCCGGTGAGGTTGACGTGCGCCGTGACGCCCGGGATGTTGTAGATGATTGTCAGCGCACCGCCGACGATCGGCAAGGTGAGCGGCTGGCCCGGCATCGCCGCCCGCTCGGAGGCGTTGAGCGGATTGTCGGCGACCGCGAAGTCGATGAGAGGAGGGTTCTCCGAGAAGTGCGTAATGGCGGTCCCCGAACCCGAGGCCGGGTAGTTGATCTGCTCACCGGTCTGGGCGGAGTAGTTGTAGATCCAGGCGTTCATCAGCGGGGCGACGAACTGGGCCCCATCGCCCTGGAGCACCACGCCCGCCGCGCAGGTCGCTGTCTTGCTGGACGTCGGGCCGAACCACTTCTGCTGGTAGCCGACGGCCAGGACCGCGACCACGATGATGACGACCACAATGACCGCGATGAGCGGCCCCCAGCTCTTTCGTCGCTTGACGGTGACCGTGCTCGGCGCCGGAGGTTCCGTCGGGGCTCCTCCCGTGGGAGTCGTGCCCGCGCTCATTCGAGCCCTCCCGTACCACCCGACTGGGCGTCGACGTTCGGCTTTCTGCCCTCACCCGCGACAGCTATCGCTGGACTCATCGTCCGCATCCAGCCGACTAGTAGAAGATAGCCTGATGTACGGGCGTAAAGCGCGTACGAGCCTTGCGCAAATTTCGCCTATCGACTCGGTGAGCTCTCGGGAGGAGCCGCGGCGGGGGTCCCGAGCGGGGGCACCGGACGCACGAACCGTACCCACGCGTACCGGCGACCTCCAAGGGTGTACATGAGGTTCGATTCCTGGCGCTCGATCGTGCCGTCGCCCGCGATCAGCACGGGGGCCGACCTTAGCTCCGGGTCGATCGAGACGGTGCCCGTGACCGTCGCCCGGGAGAAGTTGAAGAGGCAGAGCACCCGGGCGGACGGCTGGTCCCGCCAAAAGGCGAGTACGCTCGTCGCATGGGCGTCCGCGGCCGCGAGCCGTTCGGACCCGAACTCCTCTACGTTCGCCGACCGGATCGCGATCAGCTGCTGGATCTGATGGTAGAGCGACCCCAGGCGAGACCGCTCTTCCGCGACGTTCCGCGCCGCGGGACCATAGTTGGGATCGGTCACGGGGGGACGGACGAGGCGATCGACAGGCAGGGCGGAGAAGCCGGCGTTCTCCTCCGACGTCCATTGCATCGGCGTCCGCACGCCGTCCCGGTCGGAAAGGTCAAGCCGGTCGCCCATCCCGATCTCGTCCCCGTAGTAGAGGAACGGGGCACCGGGCAGGCTCAGGAGGAGCGCGTGCATCATCGCGATCGTCGCATCGTTCCCGTCGAGCATCGGGGCGAGGCGGCGGCGGATCCCCCCATTCAGCACGGTCCTCGGGTACCGTCCGTAGATCCACAGGAACATCTCCCGCTCGTCGTCGCTCACCTGCTCCAGCGACACCTCGTCGTGGTTGCGGAGGAAGTAGGCCCATCCGCAGCCGTGGGGGGCGGGAAGGGTCGCCTGAAGGACGTGCCGAATGCGACGGGGATCCTCCTCTCCGAGCGCGAGGTAGAGGTTCGGCATCAGTGGAAAGTGCATCACTATCGGGAACTCCCTCCCGTTCCCGAAGTACGGGACGGTCTCGGGGACT
The DNA here is from genome assembly GCA_030038895.1 of Thermoplasmata archaeon. GTDB lineage: Archaea > Thermoplasmatota > Thermoplasmata > Lutacidiplasmatales > UBA184 > Lutacidiplasma. Next base: position 6,290 of record JASHQX010000182.1, on the reverse strand, counting down.
GACTGGTTCGCCTCGGCCACGAGCACCGTTCCGGGGAACTCGGCATCGAGGATCGAACGAAGCTCCTGGAAGAACTGGTGGACCTCCGGCAGGCTTTGGCAGCGGGTTCCCTCTCGTTTGAACAGGTAGGGAACGGCGTCACAGCGGAACCCGTCCAGCCCGTGACCCAGCCAGAACCGGGCGATCTTGGTCATCTCCGCGCGGACCGCCGGCTCGTCGTAGTTCAGGTCGGGCTGGGTCGCATAGAACCGGTGGAAATAGTACTGCCCGGCCGTCTCGTCCCAGGTCCAGTTCGATCGCTCGAGGTCCCGGAAGATGATCCGGGTCCGGGAGAACTCCTTGCCGGTGTCCGACCAAAGAAACCAGTTCCGGTGCGGTGACCCGCGGTCCTTCCGGGCCGCTTGGAACCACGGGTGGTCGATCGAGACATGGTTGGAGACGAAGTCGCCGAGGACCCGGATCCCGTGTGCGTGCGCGTCCGTCACGAGGCGATCGAGATCGTCGAGGGTCCCGAGCGTCGGGTCGATCGAGTAGTGATCCGTGATGTCATATCCCTCGTCCCGCCAGGCCGAGCGGTAGAACGGCAGGAGCCAGATCGCCCGTACGCCGAGCTCGGAGAGGTAGTCCAGCTTCTGCGTGACCCCGCCGAGGTCCCCGATCCCATCCCCATTCGAGTCGTAGAACGACCGGACCGGGATCTCGTAGAACACGGCGTTGCGGAACCAAGCCCCCTGGCGCAGTTCCTCCGCGGAAGCCATCGATAACCCTCCCGGTGGCGGAAGAGGGAGTCGCCGGAGCACAAACAGTTCACTCCCGCGCTGGAGCGGATATTTCTCGGGAAAGGCACTCGAGCCGCGGCGCGGCGGCGCCTGACCTAGGGAGGGCTAGCGGGAGGGCTGGTCGGGGGCTCGGGGATTTCGGGCGCGCCGGTCAGCTGGCGGCAGGTATCGAACAGCTGGCGGGCGACCGCCATGTCCTGGGAGGCGGTGGAGCCCGGCAGGACCTTGCGGTCGGCAAAGTACCGGCCCGTAACCGAGACCAGCGAGGGGTCTGAGGCGACGAAAATAGGAGTGTCGGCCCCCTTCCGAACGCTTCGCCCGAAGAGGAGTCCCAAGAATGAGACGATCGCGGCGGCTCCCCCTCCGTTGTTCTTCGCAAAGCCGGAGTGCACGAATCCGGGATGGATCGCGTTCACCGTGACCCCGGAGCCCGCGAGGCGACGGGCGAACTCCCTCGTCAGAAGGAGGAGCTCGAGCTTCGACGTACCGTACGCGGGGTAGCCAGACCCGTACGCGTCCGGCGTCTCTAGCCGAGCGAAGTCCACGGTGTAGCCCTGGTGCGCGGCCGACGCGACGTTGACGACCCGCGACGGCATGCCTTCCCGGAGACGGGCGACGAGGCGCGAGGTAAGGAGGAACGGCGAGAGGACGTTGAGCGCGAACGTTCGCTCATGTCCCTCCGTGGTCACCTCGCGCCGCCGGAAGTACGCACCGGCGTTATTGACCAGCACGTGGATCCGGGGGTACGTCGTGAGCAGGGTATCCGCAAGACGCGCCGTATCCGACAGGAGCGCTAGATCGGTCACCCCGACCCCGCTTACATTGGGGTTCCCGGTCGCGGCCGCGAGCTCTTGCGCGATCCCACGCGCCCTCTCCTCCCCTCGACCTACGAGGACGATGGTCGATCCCATGTGAGCGAGCCCGCGGGCGATCTCCAGTCCGATGCCCGAACTCCCGCCCGTGACGACCGATACGCGCCCCGCCAGAGGCCGGCCCACTGCCGCGCTCATATCCCTTGGGGAAGCCAATAGAGCCGCGCCCCTTAGGGGTTGCGCGACCCGGACCCAGGGCGACTAGGCGAGCCTGTACTCCCGACGACGCGAGTCGTGCAGAGATATTGCCTCTTGGACCAGTCCCTGGCGCCGGAGCGATTCAAGCGCGCTCTGGACCGTGCGGCGCGGGAGCCGGGACATGTGTGCGAGTTGGGTCTGGTCGAGGCCCCGGTATGTTTCGAGGAGGAAATAGAGGAACTTCGCCGCGGGCGGGCCCCGGACGTTCCGGGAATGGCGGATCGTGCCGAACGTGTCGCCCCGTAGGCCGAGCCGCTCCGAGGCCAGCGGCGCGACGGAAGCCATCGCCACGTTCCCGAGATTCGCCTCCGCGCCCAGTTCGCGAAGGAGCTGCACCTGCTGGGTCTCAAGCGGAGCCTCGATCAGGAGATCCTCGGCCGGACTCTCGGCAAGAATGGATCGGACCCAATCCCATTTGATCGCTCCGTCGCTGTCGTATATCCCGACCCCACGGCCGCTCTCCCGGCTCTCGAGGATCACGCGTCGCGGTTTCAGCGTCCGCGCGTGCGCGATCTGCGAGTTGGTCTCCTTGAGCGAGAGTTGGTGCTGGGGATCTTTCTTCCCGACCTCGACGAAATAATCGAGGCTCCTCCGTTTCACCTGCTCGGCGAGGCGTTCGATCTGGTGGGTGGAGAGCTCGATGATCCCGCTCGAGATTTCGACCAGGTTGAATCCGAGCTCCCGGGACTCGTCCAGCATCTGGTTGACACGGTCGTGGACGACGGCGTACTCGAGCAGGGTCCCGCCGGTCGAAACCTCGACACCCACGTCGTGGTAGGCCTTGACCCGCTGACGCACTTTCTCACGGGTGAGCAGGAGCGGGAGCCCCCAGCCGAACTTCGCCACGTCGAAGTACGGTGCGAGGTACTCGAGCTCGGCGAGGTTCAGGCCGCCGAGCCGGTCGAGGACCATGGTGATCCCGTTCGGCCGGGGTCGTATAACCTCCGGAACGTCCGCCGGAAAGAAGGCGGCTCTACCTCGTAGATGTGCAGGATCGGGCAAGTAAACCGCCTCGGCGGCGCAATTTCTGCATAGTCATGCCGGCTTGGGGATTATATAACTGACGGCGCTGCACAGTTTCCGTAGTCGGGGGTATCGATGCCTAGGGATCCGAATTGGCGGCCGCGATCGGGCGGAAGCATCGTTCCGAGCCGGCCGAACGGTCACTGAGGGAGCGCCGGGCCGTAGGCCCATGAGACTCGTCGCCCTTCGGGCGCGGGCTCTCCGCGAATTACGAGGGGGCCACTGATCCGCGCCGCCGGTCGCCGGTCCCCGGAGGGTTCCCGAGCTTCACCGGCCACGGTTTCCCCGCTCCGCAGCTCCTCTTGACGCGTTGAGAATTCAAGCGCCCTCCCTATCACGACGGGAAGGCGCTCGGGGAAGGGGTTCATTCGGGCGCGTCGAAGGACAGGTAGTTCCTGCCTTCGGATCCGCTACGTGAAGAAGTACATCGTGGTGCCAAGACTGTTCCCGAATGCCCCGACGTAGACATCGTCGTTGTAGGCGTCGTACGTCGCATCGACCGGATCGGCCGTCGAGCTAGTCGTGTCCGTCTGGACCACGCTGTAGGTGTCCACAACGCTGACCTTCCCGTTCCCGGTGTTGGTGATGAACATCTGGAGGGTCGCCTGGTCAAATCCCACGCCGTCGGGTCCGTCGAGCCCGCTGATCGTACTGGCGACGGTGTAACAGTCCCCGTACACAGCCGAGACGTTCGCGGAGCCGAAGTTAGCCACGTAGTCGAGATCGTCGTACGGGTCATAGGCGACGCCGGACGGCTCTATGCCGACGGTGACGCTCGCGTAGGCGTCCAGATAGAGCGCGTTGATGCACGTCACATTGTTGCTCAGCTGGTTGGTCACGAGGATACTAGCATAGAAGGGGTCGTACGCGATCCCGGACGGTTCCGTGCCCACGGGAGTGTTTGCGATGACCTCGGTGCCGAGGATCCAGGAGACGTTGTCCCCGTCCTGATCCACGACCCCCATCACGGAGTCGCCTGGGTCGAAAGTGATCCCGTACGGACCGTTAAGCAGAGGGCTCGAGATGGTCGCGACCAGCGTGGTCCCCGAAATCGCATAGACGTCGTTCGACGACTCCCCCGTGACGTAGATCAGGTCGTTCTGGGAATCGAACGCGGCCTGACCCGGGAAGCTCTCGGAAGGCAGCGGGACCGTGCCGACCAGCTTGTTCTTGGCGTTGAAAACCTGGACCTGTTGGGCCCCGGTTTCCGGAACGTACAGGTCGTGATTCACGGGGTCATAGGCGGCGCGATTCGGACCCTCGCCGACGGTGAAGTGGGTCTTGCTCTTCTTCGAAGCCGTGGGCGCCGCCGGAACCGAGGAATGGGAGCCCTTTACATACGTTCCCGTCCCGACAGCATTCGCGGGGTGGGTGGTCACCGCAGAGGTCAGTCCGGTCGACAGGATCATGACCGCAGCAATCGCCAGCGCGACGCTAGCGACCCAACCAAGGCTCCGCCCCACCCGATATCTCGTCTCGTGTCTCCTACTGTTCCCTATCACGTTTAGATTCCCCCGGAGGAACCCTCCCATGGAGGAACTGGTCCAGTGTTATACTCCGTGGCAAGCCTGACCGTTCGAAATAGGAACGTTCCGCACCAAAGTGGGAGATTCCGCAACTCCCGCGAACGGAACGGGAAGTTTCCAATGAGCCCCCGAGAGGTCTCCCGCAGCTCGAACTGAGCTTGTGGCGACCCACCGGGATGGGCGCGGATTCGGACCGGAGCCTGCCGGGTCCGGGTCGCCCCTCATGCCGGCGGAGACCACGGACGCGTTCAGGCTTCAGTGTCCGAGGAGCTCGGGAATCGGTCGACCTTGAACCGTGGGACCCGGGTCGACTCCGAACCGCCGAAGAATCGTGGGACCGACGTCCAGGATTCTCTGTGGGGCGAGTTCTCCGGGCCGGACGGAATCAGCTTCCCGCCACGCGATCACTCCGTCGAACGAATGGACGGCATCATCCGGCCCCGTATCGTTCTCCTCGAGGAAGAGTCGACCGTGTCCTACCGTACCCGCGGATCGCCACGAGGTCCCCCCGAAGTAGGCCATCAGATCCGGAGGGTCGCCCTCCACCCGACGGTAGACGTCACTGGGCGAAAACAGCCGGATTCCCAAGGGCTGGCCGCTCGGGAGGCGAACTCCGTCGAGCCGAGAGCGCAACTGCTCCGTCAGTCCAGGGATGTCCGTCGGGTCCACAATTCCCTCGGGCTCTCGTCCTCGCACGTTGAAAAACAGTCGAGCGTAGTAACCGCCGGCCCCCCACGCTCGGGTCCGGGACCAGTCCACGCGGGCCTTCTCTAACGGAGTCCCTGCCACCCTCGGCGTCTCGTGGAACGCCAGGAACCCCTCCCGGGCCAACCAGTCGTTGATGCAGAAGCAGCCGCGCATCGCCTGGCTACCGTGATCCGACGCAATCAAGACTGCGACCTCGGCACCGACATCGTCCAGAAACTCTCCGACTTCCTCGTCGAGAAGGCGGTAGAAGTCCGAGGCCACCGAGGCGTACTCCGAGCCCGGTTCAAACCGCGGGTGAGATTCGTCGAAGTACTTCCAAAACGTATGGTGGAGACGGTCGGGGCCGATGTCGTGCACCACAAAGAGGTCCCAGTCGTCACGGCGCCAAAGGTACCGGGCGACCTTCCAGCGTCGGCGGGTCATCTCGGATAGTTCCGTCGCTACCTGACGCCGGTCCTCCACTCGGAACGGAACATCGAAGAAACGTCCGCCGGCCACGCGCGCGATCTGGTCTCGGTACCTTGCGGGGTTCACCCAGTCTTGGGCAGATTCCGGCGTCAAGAAATCCGATACGCTCAACCCATTGACGGTGGGTGGGGGGTATCCCGGAGGCATCCCGAGGACCGCGACCTTCTTTCCCAGGCGCGAGAGGGTGCTCCAGACCATGGGATGGCGAGGGGTCGTCGAGAGCGGAGTGTACATCTGGTCGTACGAGCCGGGTCGACGGTGGCGGAACCCGTAGAGCCCCAGGGTTCCCGGGTCGACCCCGGAGAACATCACCGCCCACGCGGGCACCGTGATTGGAGGATCGCAACTGGTCAGCGTTCCGTGAGCCGCCCCGGCGAGCCACCGTTGCATTCGGGGCATGTCGGGGACGAACCTTCGGTAGAGAAGATCGGGAGAGACGGAGTCGAGTCCGATCACCACGAGCCGGAACCGGTCCGTGCCCACGGCCCAGTGGACCTCCTTCGATTCAAAGCGCTTGTCCTGTCGAAGGTCCTACCATCCCTGTCGAGGTCCTCCTATCGCCTTTGGGTCCGCGGTCGTTCGCGGAGGAACGCCGCGCAGCGATCGCGCCCGTCGAAACCGATGCGCCGTTGCCTTCATTTACCATATATGTAGATTCATATGCATGCCCTCTCGCAATATCGCCGTTCAGAAGGCCGTTTACGACGCGCTCGCCC
>JASHQX010000181.1 GCA_030038895.1 Thermoplasmata archaeon | reverse complement strand
TCGGTCGCGATCAGCGGAACGACGGTCGTGGTCGGAGCTGACGGTGAGAATGCCTCGGGAGTGGTCGCAGCGGGCGATGCGTACACATTTAGTGCAGCCACTGGTAGCTTGATCTCGACACTCACCAGTCCCAAGCCGCAATCCGGCGCAGACTTCGGGTGGTCGGTGGCGATCAGCGGGACGACGGTCGTGGTCGGGGCTTTGGAAGAGAAAATCTCGAGAAAGGGCGGTGCGGGTCAGGCATACACATTCGATGCTACCACGGGCAAACTGATCTCGACACTCACCAGTCCCGAGGTGCAAAAGCACGCGTGGTTCGGCGGCTCGGTGGCGATCAGCGGGACGACGGTCGTGGTCGGAGCTGACGGTGAGAATGCCTCGGGAGTGAACGATGCCGGGCATGCCTACACTTTCAACTCGACTACGGGCGATCTGATCTCGACACTCACCAGTCCCGAGGTGCAAAAGCACGCGTGGTTCGGCGGCACGCTGGCGATCAGCGGCACGACGGTCGTGATAGGGGCTTGGGGCGAGAAAGTCTCGAAAAAGAGCGGTGCGGGTCAGGCATACACATTCGATGCTACCACGGGCAAACTGATCTCGACACTCGCCAATCCCAAACCGCAAAAGTACGCGAATTTCGGCTACTCGGTGTGGATCAGCGCGACGACGGTCGTGGTCGGGGCTCCGTACGAGACCGCCTCAGGAGAGCCCGACGCTGGGCTTGCCTACGTCTACTAATCGACGTGGAAGAGAATTGGCCAAATTGTACCCCTTGTGAGAACAATGGGACGGTTTTTCTGCACCTTGGAGGCAAGCCTGTAACACATTCCCGCCTTCCGGTCGCGCAGATAGAGCTGTCCCCGCCCAGAACGAGAGCCCGATCCTGGCGGACCGGCTTCTACAGCGTCAGAGCCCGCGGACCTTACGAATCTCCGACGTGAGGGCTGGGACAATCTGGAAGAGGTCGCCGACGATCCCGTAATCCGCGACTTTGAAGATGGGGGCGCTAGCATCGGAATTGATCGCGACGATCACCCTCGAGCTGACCATCCCCACAATGTGCTGGATCGCGCCCGATATCCCCACCGCGACGTAGAGCTGCGGTGAGACCGTCTTCCCCGTCTGCCCGACCTGGTACGACGCGGGACGCCAGCCCGCATCGGTCACCGCGCGCGACGCCCCAACCGCGGCTCCGAGGGACGCGGCGAGCTCCTCAATCAGGTGGAAGTTTTCCGGGGCCCGCACTCCCCGGCCCCCCGAGACAATGATGGATGCGTCGGTGAGGCCCGGCCCGCTGCCCGCGGGAGCTGTCTCCACGCCGAGGCGCTTCGATTCGCGCCAACCGGCCGGCGGATCAATCCGCGCCGCAGGTTCGAGGAGAACGTCCACCCGAGACTCGGAGGCCTCCGGGAAGGCATGGGGGCGCAGGGCGAGCACGGCCCGTGATCCTTCCAGGTGACGGGTCTCGGTGGCCCGGCCTCCGAAGATGGGGCGACGAACGTGAAGGCCCGACCCGTCGCGTCGGACCTCCGTCACTCCGGTGGCGGCGGCGGCGTTCCAGCGGATCGCGATCTGGCCCGCCAAGTCGCGGCCGAGCGTCGTCCCGCCGACCAGGATCAGGTCTGCGCCGGTGGCCTCGGCGACCGACACGACCGACGGGGCGAACCGGCCCGCGGCGCCGTCATCGAACTCGGCGTTCTTGGCCCAGTGAACGTTCGCGACGCCGCGGTCGGCGAACTCCCTCGCCGCCGGTTCGACGGTGGATCCCGCGACGAAGCCGACGACCCCACCGTCCCCGGCGAGTTCCCGAGCCTTGCCAATCGCCTCGAGCGTCGCTCCGATGAGTCGACCGTCGTGGACTTCGCCGACAACGAGGATCGCGCCGGTCATGGGAAGACCTTCGCTTCCTCGCGGAGGATCCGCACGAGCTTCTGGGCGGCCTCTTCCGGGGTCTTGTACTCGATCATCTTGGCCCCCGTCCGTGCGACGGGCAGCTCGAACTTCTCCGGGGCCGAGCACTCGGGGCCCGGCGGCGCAGGGGCGGCGGTCTTCGCAATCGGGGCTTTCCGAGACTTCAGGATCGCGGGCAGCTTCGCCGTGCGGGGATCGTTCCAGGCCTGCTGGAGGCCGACGACGCACGGAGCCGCAGTTTCCCACGCTTCCTGGCCCGATTCCGTGGCCCTATGGAACGTAAACCGGCTCCGCGCCGGGTCCCACCGAAGATCGACCACGTAGCCGAAATCCGGGAGGTTGAGAAGCGCTCCCAGTGCCGCCGCGACCAGCCCGGCTTCGTCGTCTCCGGCCTGCTTGCCGCAAAGGACGAGATCGTGGGGGAGCGGTGCGATCGCCGCCGCGAGCGCGCGGGCCGCGACGATGGGATCATCGGAGGATTTAGAACCCGCATCGACCCAGGTCGCCTGGTCGCAGCCGAGGGCAATCGCCGCGCGGAGGATTTCCTCGGCCCGGGGGGGCGGTCCGAACGCGATCGCGTGGACCTTCGATCCGGGGACTGCCTCCTTCAGAAGGAGCGCCTGCTCGACCGCGGACTCGTCGTAGCCGGCCAGGACGAACTTGACCCCCTCGGGGTCGAGTCGGGTTCCGTCCGTCGCCACCCGGAGCCGGGTCTCTGCTTCAGGGACGGGTTTCACGCAGACGACGATCTCCACGTCGGGACCCCCGCTACTGGTAGTCCCGGAGGAGCTCGCGGGCGATCACCGTCCGCTGGATCTCGTTCGCCCCCTCGTAGATCTGCGTGAGCTTCGCGTCGCGCAGCAACTTCTCGACCGGGTACTCCCTCATGTACCCGTACCCGCCGAAGGTCTGGATCGCCTCGTCGGCGACATGGAGCGCAGCATCCGAAGCGAAGCACTTCGCGATGGATGACTCGAGGGTCCCCTTCCTCCCTTGGTCGATAGTCCACGCCGCGTGCCACGTGAGCAGTCGGGCGGCGTGAACGGCTTGGGCCATGTTGGCGAGCTTGATCTGAATGGCCTGATGCTCGGCGATCGGCTTGCCGAAAGTCTCGCGCGTGAGGGAGTATCGCGCCGCGTGGTCGAGCGCGGCCTGAGCGATGCCGGTCGCGAGGGCGCCGATCGGCGTGCGGGTCTGGTCGAGCGTCCGCATGGCGAGAGTGAACCCTTCGCCCTCGGCGCCGAGGCGGTCGCCCTCGGGCACCCGGACGTTTTCGAAGCGGACGGTTCCCGTCGAGGAAGCTCGGTGGCCCATCTTCTCTTCGTCCTTGCCGGGGAGGACCCCCTCGGCCGACCGAGGTACCATGAACGCCGTGACCCCCCGGTGCCGTTTGCTCGGGTCCACGGTAGCGAAGATCGTGTAGAGCGACGCGTGGGGGGCGTTCGTGATGAAGCACTTCTCGCCATCGAGGAAGTAGTGGTCGCCTTCCTTGCGAGCCCGCGTCCGTACGGCCCCGGCGTCGCTCCCCCCACTCGGCTCGGTGAGGGCGAAGGAGGCCAACTGATATTTCGAGCAAAAGGGCGTCAGAAC
>JASHQX010000180.1 GCA_030038895.1 Thermoplasmata archaeon | reverse complement strand
CGAAAGTCCACCCAATGCGCCGAGAAGGCCGGTGACGATGGCAACCGCCGCCTCGGGGCCGATGAAACGGGCCGCCCCCGGGGCGAACACGCGCCTAACCGGTCAGTACGATTTCGATGTTGACGCCGTCGGGAACCTGGATCCGCATCACCTGGCGGAGCGCGCGCTCGTCGGCGTCGATGTCGATGAGGCGCTTGTGGATCCGCATTTCCCAGTGATCGATCGTACTCGTCCCGCCCCCATCCGGACCCTTCCTCACCGGCACGCGGAGCCGTTTGGTGGGGAGAGGGATCGGTCCGGAGATCGGGACGCCGGTCTTCTGGGAGATCTCCCGGATCTGGTTGCAGATCGAGTCGACCTTTCGCGAATCGGTCCCAGAGAGCGAGATGCGGGCCTTCTGCGGCATCGATAGCCCCTCCCCTCGCTCGACCCCGCGGGACCGGCCCGCCTACTCGCGCTTCTTCAGGTCGACGACGACGCCCGCCGCGACCGTCTGGCCCATATCCCGGACCGCGAACCGTCCCAGCTGCGGGAACTCCTTGTACTTCTCGATGACGAGCGGGCGCTTTGGCGTGATCTTGACGACCGCGGCATCACCGGTCTTGAGCGTCTGAGGGTTCTCCTCGGCGGTCTGGCCGGTCTTCGGATCGAGCCGCTTCAGGAGTTCGGTGAACTCGCACGCGACCTGAGCCGTGTGGGCGTGGAAGACAGGGGTGTAGCCGACGGTGATGACGCTCGGGTGGTTCAAGACCTGGATGTTCGCGGTGAAGCTCTCGACGACAGTCGGCGGGTTCGAGACCGGCCCGGCGACGTCACCGCGGTGGATGTCGTTCTTATCGATCCCGCGGACGTTGAACCCGACGTTATCTCCGGGGACCGCCTCGGCGATCGCCTCGTGGTGCATCTCGATCGACTTCACTTCGCCGGATTTGCCGCTCGGGAGAAAGATGATCTTGTCGCCGGCCTTCATCTTGCCGGTCTCGACTCGCCCTACCGGCACGGTCCCGATCCCCGTGATCGTGTACACGTCCTGGACGGGGAGCCGGAGCGGCTTCTCCGTCGGCTTCTCGGGGACCTTCAGGCTGTCGAGAGCCTGGAGGAAGGTCGGGCCCTTAAACCAGGGCATGTTCGGGCTCGGCTTGTTGATGTTGTCGTCCTTGAACGCCGAGATCGGAAGGAACGTCACCTGCTCCGGGATCTTGAACCCGACGTTCTTGAGCAGCTTCGTCAGCTCCTCCTTGACCTCGTTGTACTTCGCCTCGGAGTAGTTGACTTCCTGACGGTCCATCTTGTTGATCGCGCAGATCAGCTGCGTAACCCCGAGCGTCCGCGCGAGGAAGATGTGCTCCCGGGTCTGCTCCTGGACGCCCTCCGCCGCGGAACAGACGAGCACCGCGGCGTCGGCCTGGCTCGTCCCCGTGATCATGTTCTTGACGAAGTCACGGTGGCCGGGCGCGTCAATGATGGTGAAGTAGTACTTCTGCGTGTCAAACCGCCGGTGGGCGATGTCGATCGTGACGCCGCGCTCCCGCTCCTCTTTCAGGTCGTCCATCACCCAAGCGAACTCGAACGTCGCCTTGCCCTTTGACTCGGCCTCGGCGCGGTACTTGTCGATCTCCTCCTGGCGAATGTAGCCGGTATCGAGGAGCAGACGACCGACCGCCGTGGACTTGCCGTGGTCGACGTGGCCGATGAAGACGATGTTGAGGTGGGGCTTCTGTGCCATGTACGCGAGACTCCGGGCGCGGCCAAAAGGTACCCCTATATAGGCATTGTCGGGAGAAAACCTCGAGAGCGTGTAGGCGCAAGGATCTCTCGGTGTCTAGAGTCGCGCGTGTTCTATCGGAGAAAATTGTTTCGGGGCGTTCATGGGCATTATCTAGGTGATGACCCGAGTACTGCAGAGAGCGATGAGCGGAGAGCCATGGCCACACCCCTTGCGAGCGAGTCCCAAGAGTTCGGGCTGGCAGCCGAGGCACGACGGGTCGACCGGAGGGTTCGAATCATGGGGATCTACTTCGGGGCCTTGGGTGCCATGGTGGCGTTGTTCGGCGCGCTCAGCGTCCTCCCACCGTACCACCAACCGCTCGTGTTCGTGGGGGTCCTGGCAGGAGTGCTATGGCTGCTAGCGGCCTTGCTATTCTACGGGGCGGCGAGAAGCCGAACAAAACGAGCCCTCAATGACGTCCGGATCACCCCTCAGGGTGTGATGCTTTCCTTCGAGGATGGATACAGACTGGAAGAGAAGTGGGCCGACCCTCGCTTCGGTCTGACGCTCCGGGACTACTCCATCGACCCGCTCTCCTCCGACGAATCGACCGATCACGTCGCTCTCCTCGCGCCGCTGCATCGATTTGGGACAGTTCCCCCCGGTGTAGCCGGCGCCCTCACGCGGGCCGCCCGTGAGCAAGGTGTCTCGGTCGAAACTCGACGAGAGGCGATCGCGAGTGGGAAGAGCGTTCATCTCGCGCTCACGACGCGGATCGGCCAGATTGAACAGACTCCTGACTGGAAAGGTCACGAGAGACCAGCAAGGTGACTCTACTCCTGCCTCGGGTCCCAACGGCTCCGGTGGGTCGCCCCGAATCCGGAGGAAATCCTTGCTCCGGATCGTGCGAGAGCGGCTGAGTGTCTAGGCCGGTGCCCGCCGGGCGATTCGAACCCCCTCGCCCTCGGTCCCTCGCGGGCGACGCGCGACGAGTGGCGGTCGTCGTCCTTCGGGGATTCATATGCGAAGTGCCGGACGCGAAACCGATTCGGAACGAGCCCGAGCGAGCCCTCCGCCTCTCCACTCCTGACAAGAATCGGGGGGCGCGGGCCCGCGATATCCCATCCTCACCGAGAATCGAGCACCCCTCGTTCATCTCCCGGGATAAACTCCCGTGGTGAGCAAGGATTATATCGGTTAATCGATATCGGTATTCCGATATGTGGGCGCACGGGTGGGGATCACGGCACCGACGAGGACTGCGTGTGTGGGTGCTCCAACTTCTCGAGCAGGGACCGATGAACGGCGCGGAGCTAATGGCGCAGGTCGACCGTATGACGATGGGCTGGTGGCGCCCATCGCCCGGATCGGTCTATCCGCTCCTCGAGGAACTCGAGCAGGAAAAACTGGTGCGCAAGAAGCCGGACGGAAGGTACGAACTGACGGAGGCGGCGCGGAGGGGTCCGAACTGGATCCCGGGCATCTTTCCCGGGATGAGCGGGCCGCGGAACCCGGAGGATGCGGTCCGAGAGCTCGAAGCGTACGCCACGTATCTCGAGGACGTGGTTCGCGGGGACCCGAGCGGTGTCCGGGGCGTGGACGGCCGTCTTCGCTCGTTGGCGCAGAGGCTCGAATCCCTGGCGCAATCGGCCACGAATTCGACCGCCGGCCCGGGGGGCCGGAGCTAGAACGGAGGGAAAATGTCCGAAGGAGTGGGATGGGGGGCTTGGGAGCAGGGACTTCGAATGTTCCGGGGGTTCCGCGCACGCATCGTCGCGACGCTCGGTCTCGCCGTCGGCGGGTTAGTCTGGCTAATCCTTTACGCCGCGTTCTGGGCTGGCCGATTCGCATGGTATCAGAATCTCGCAGTTATCCTGTCGACGCTCGTCGCTGTACCTGCGATCGTGATCGGAATCTGGGTCGCTTGGGGCCTCCGGATGCATCGCTATTTCTGGGACGACGACCGTTTCGATTCGTGGTGAGTCGGCCCGGCGGCGCAATCGATTTAGCGGCGGGGCCGGTCGAGACCGCGTCTGGATCGTTCCGTCGGATGGAGGAGCGCAAGCGCACCCGCGAGGCTGAACCCGGGGGAGGGAACTAGGATGCTCTGCGAGATGTGCGGCAAGGATGTCGTGGCGACCAGCCGCGTGCGCATCGAGGGATCCGTCCTGGCGCTCTGCCCGGACTGCGCCCGGTTCGGCCAACCGGTCGACCCTTCCCCGGCCCCCCCAGCGTCGATCGCCCCGGCTCGGGGACCGGCCCCTCTCGGGGGAGGGGCTCGCCTCGTGGCTCCCCGGCGGCGTCTCGAGGAGCGTGACCTCTACACGGAGATCGGCGAGCTCGAACTCGCTCCCGACTGGGCGAAGCGGGTCCGCCAGGCCCGCGAGGCGCGCAACTGGAAGCCGGAGGATCTCGGCAAGAAGCTCAACGAGAAGAAGTCGATTGTGCTGAAGATCGAATCGGGGAGCTTTCACCCACCGGACGAGCTCGTCCGGAAGCTGGAGCACCTGCTCAAAATCCGTCTGCGTGCGGAAGAACCGACGGGCACCCCTGCCTAGTCCAGCCGATCACGACTGACCATCGTGCGGGAGGTCGGGAAACTCTAACCCAGGGTCGACGGGCCGTCGGGGTCGCGAGCGAGAGGATCGCTCGGTCGATCGATCTCGCGTTCGAGGCCGACCCGGCTCGCGGCTTCCGGGCGAGCGAACGTGCGCTTGCCCGAGCCATCGCGATAGGATCGGAGCTCGCGACTGTAATCACTGAGCAGCCGGGAACTCCAGAACAAGTAAGCGGCGCCCCCGGCCAGCAGCCCGGCCACGCCGAGGAACCCCCATCCCCCCGGTGGGGCGAGCATCACCACGACCGCGGCTCCGAGCGCTCCGCCGCCGATCATGCCGAAGCTGCGCCAGATCGACCGGTAGGTACGGCTGTCCCGGTGGGAAAAGTCGTTCATCCACTCGGAACCGCCTTAGGGTCGTCCCTCTACGCGGGACGCCGAGAGCGCGGACGGGGAGCGAGGAGCAGCTCGAGGATCGCCTTCTGCGCGTGAAGGCGGTTCTCTGCCTGGTCCCAGACCGCCACTCGGGGCCCGTCCAGGACCGAGTCCGTGATCTCCTGGCCCCGGTGGGCCGGCAGATCGTGGAGGACGAACGCCGACGGAAGGGCCCGGGAGAGGAGTGCGTCGTCGATCCGGTAGCCTCGGAACGCCTCCTTTCGCTGCGTTTCCTCCGCCTCGTCGCCCATCGAGACCCAGACGTCGGTGTAGAGCGCGTCGGCCTGCCGGGCCGCCTCCGCTGGGTCGGTCGTGAACACAAGATGCGCACCCGAGCGACCGGCGAGCGCCTCCGCGGCCGTGACGATCTCGGGGAGCGGCCGGTATCCCTCGGGAATCGCGGCGGTCAGGTCGAGCCCGACGGCCGCCGCGCCGAGGAGCAGCGACTGGAGGACGTTGTTGCCGTCGCCGATCCACGCGAGACGGTGGCCGCGGAACTTCCCTTTCCAACGCTCCCACATCGTGAGCAGATCGGCCACGATCTGGCAGGGGTGTTCGACATCGTCGAGTGCGTTGATCACCGGCACCTCCGACCATCGGGCGAGCTCGACGACGTCGACGTGGCGGTACGCGCGGTAGCAGACACCGTTCACGTACCGGGAGAGCACGCGGGCCGTATCGGCGATCGTCTCCCCACGTCCGAGCTGCAGGTCGCGGGAGGAAAGGTAGAGCGCATGCCCCCCGAGGTCGTTCATGGCAACCTCGAACGACGTCCGCGTCCGCGTCGAAGGTTTCTCGAAGATCATCGCGAGGTTCTGGCCCCGAAGGGTCGGGGTGAGACGACCCCGCCGGCGTTCGGCCTTGAGACGGGCGGCGTGGCGGAGGAGCTCGGGGAGCCGGTCGGCTACGTCCCGGATCGAGAGGAGGTCGGTCGGAGGGGAGCGACTGGGCATGGAGAGCGTTAGCTCGGGAGCGCGTTAAACAGTTCGCGAACTCGGAGAGTTTTCAGGGTCGAGCGAGGCTTATGAGCCGGACCCGAATCCGCCCTCGAGGTTTTCGCATGCCCGCCCGGCGGAAGTCACGATCGAGAGCTCGTGCCCCGGTGAGAAAGCGCACTCCCGTTCCCCGTTCCGGGGGCCGCAAGGTGTACATGGTGACCGGCGGCGTAACGAAGTTCGCGAAGGCCCACCCCGCGATGGACTTTCGCCTGATGGTCAAACGGGCGTACGACTACGCGCTCAAGGGGATCCCGAATCTCACCGCTGACCGGATCGACGGGACCCGCATCTCGTACTTCTCCGATCACTTCGCCCGCCAACTGAAGGCGGCGAGCATGGTCCAGGACTACCTCGGGATGAACCCGAAGGGGTCGGTTCGGCTCGAGTGGGGCGGCGCCACGGGTGGCGAGTGCTTTCAGGCCGCGTACGAGGCAGTCGCGAGCGGCCGCATGGACATCTGTCTTGGCGCCGGGTTCGAGACGATGAGCCGCGTCGCGACCTGGAAGGGCAACGAGTTCATCGCGCTCGCGTCGGACACGAACTTCGACTTTCCGCTCGGCGGGTTTTACACCGGCTACTACGCACTGATGGTCGTCCGCCACATCTACGAATACCTCCGACTCGGCCGGTTCCGAGGGGTCACCGATGAGCGCGAGGCGCAACGGCTCGCGATCGCGGAGGGCTCGCGGATCATGAGCCAGGTCTCGGTGAAGAACCACTTGAACGCGCTCCACAACCCGTACGCGCAGTACCCGAAGCGACTCACGGTGGAGGACGTGCTGAAGTCGGAGATGATCAGCTATCCGCTTACGCGGGAGCAGATCTGCACGATGAGCGACGGGGCGGCCGTGGTCGTCCTCTGTACCGAGGAGCGCGCGAAGGAGTTCACTGACCGTCCCGTGCGGGTCCTCGGGGTCGGTTGCGGCACGGACACGATGCGGCTCGCGGACCGGCCGTTCGGCAAGGTCCCGTTGATGCCCCACGAGAAGCCGAAGGACTACGAGGAACTCCGGTACCCGGGCGTTCACTCCTTCCGCGCCGGCCGGGCTGCGGGGATCGAGGCGTACCGGATGGCCGGAATCACCAACCCGAACCGGGAGCTCGACTTCATCGAGCTCCACGACGCGTACGCTTCGAGCGAGATTCAGACGTACGAGGACCTCGGGCTCTGCAAGTACGGCGAGGGGTACGGTTTCGTCGAGCGGGGCGACCCGTTCCTCAAAGGGATCGACTATGGGTTCCCGACACCCAAGGCGGGCGCAATCCCAGTCAACCCCTCCGGCGGTCTTATCGCGTGTGGGCACCCGGTCGGCGCGACCGGTCTCATGCAGGCGGTCTTCGCGTTCTGGCAGCTCCAGGGAACGATTCCGAAGCATTTCGGCGATCCGACCCTCCAGCTCGCGAAGCCGAGGCGTGGCGCGATCCACAGCCATGCCGGGACCGGCTCCAGCGTGACCGTCTCGATCCTCGAGCGGGGGTTCCGATGACGACCCGTCCCCCGGTCTTCAGCAAGTTCCGCGACGCGCAGGCGGAGCTCGAGCGGAGTGGGGCGGTGCTGTTCCGCGACGCTGAGGGTATCGAGAGCCTCATCATCCGGTTCCCGTACTCGATCAACTACATCCACAGCTACGCCGAGGACTCCCCGTTCTTTCTCGGCCTCGCTGAGGGCCGGCTCCGCGGCTCGAAGTGCCGCAAGCCGAAGTGCGGATTCGTCTACGCGACTCCCCGCAGCCACTGCATGGTTTGCGGCGCGCCGACCGAGTGGGTCGACCTCCCACTGAAGGGGCGGGTACACTCCTGGACGACCTGCCATTTCGGCAGCGAGGCGTTCCTGAAGGAGACCCCGTACAACCTCGCGATGGTGGAGTTCGACGGGGTGGGCAGCCTCCTCCTGGTGCGATTGAAAGAGTGCATCGAGTCCGACCTCTACATCGGGATGCCGGTGGAAGCTCGATTCGATCCGAACCCGAAGTACTCCATCACGGACGTCTGGTTCGTTCCCGCCCGGTAGGCTTCCTAGGGCCCTCGTTCCGTGGCATCGGAACCCTCGTCTCGGGGATCAGACGAACTCGGAAGTGTTCGGGGGCCGGCGCCTCCGCCGGACCAGAACCACGACACCGATCACGGCGACGCCAGCGACCACCGCGAGAAAGACCGCTGTTACGACGACTCCGAGCGAAGTCGTGCCGGAGCCCGGGAGCTGGCTGCCCGGCGCGTTTTCGCTGCCGAGCCAGCTGGTTTGCAGTCCGGTACCGTTCTCTCCGGCCGCCTCCGCGTTTACGGTGAAGTTCGAGGCCGGGCCGATGTACGACGCGTTCACGCCGAAGGTGAGGGTCGAGCCCGCTTCGGACAGGTCGAAATCCTCCGCCTGGAAGATCTCGGTGTACCCGTACCAAGCGCTCCCGATGATTCGGACCAGCACTCCCGTCGTGTTGTCCGAAAAGGAGGCGTAAGCCGTGGAGTCGGTGGTCGTGTTGCCGTCAAAATAGACGGTGTACCCGTAATCGGAACTTGAAAGATCGAGCGTCCCGGCGACCACGAGGCTGCACGTCAGGTTGGGTCCGGTCGAATAACTGGTCGTGAGTTCGGTAAGGGCAATGTCCAAGTTCGAGGTGGTCGGTTTTTGCTCGAAGTATAGGTTGTAGCCGCTGCCGCCTCCCGCAGCAGAAGCGCCGATCTCCAACAAGAGGAGCACCGAAACGGCGACGCTTCCCGCCATCGCGAGGCGGCGACGCGTCGCGCGGGACGGCCCCCAACGAAGGGGGGCCACGCTCCCCGGGCTCCGATGATCCGGGGGTTCAGCGAAGGAGCGAACCAGCGTCCGATTCACCCCAATTCCTCGAAAGGAAATCTCCTCTTCTATTTTTCCGGCGCCTTCGGGTAGGTAGCCGGGGATCAGGACTCGCGCCTTCGCCTCCCGGCCGACCCGTCCGGCCGGGTGGCCGTGCCTCATTCCCTCGGTTGGAGGCCGACCAGCTCGAGTACGTCTCCCTGCTGTCGGGCGATCTCGGCACGAGCCGTACGCGACACGTCCACGAACTCGAGCCGCTTCCAGGGCCGCGCACGCGGAGGTGTCTCAGATGGCCACAGGCCTCGATAGACGAAGTGGAAATCCCAGTGCGGGTCTTGGGTTCCGCTTCCGGGGC
>JASHQX010000179.1 GCA_030038895.1 Thermoplasmata archaeon | reverse complement strand
CTCGGCGTACCTCTCGTAATCTCGACCGTCGAGTGGGGTCTCCAGGTACCCCGGAATTTCCTTCCACCCGGCATCGTTCACGATATGGCGGAACCCGTCGAGCCCGATCGCTCCCTTACCGATGTTCTCATGCCGGTCGCGGTTCGAACCGAGGGGGGCCTGCGCGTCGTTGAGGTGGAACGCGCGCACCGCCGGGCGTCCGAAGGTTCGGTCGATTTCGTCGATCATGCGGCCGTAGGCGTCGTCGGTCCGGAAGTCGATCCCCGCGGCAAACAGATGACAGGTGTCGAGCGCCACTCCGATCCGGCCGGGGGCATTCACCGTCGCCAGCACGCGAGCGAGCTGCTCGAAGGTCGAGCCAAGGGTCGTTCCCTGGCCCGCGGAGTTCTCGAGCACGAGACGGACCTTTCCTTCGGGGGCCACCCGGAGGGTCTCCAGAAGGCTCTCGGCAATCAGCGCGAGACCCGCGTCGATCCCCGAGCCGAGGTGGGCACCGGGGTGGAAGATCAGCGCGTCGACGCCGAGGAGCTCGGCCCGCCGCACCTCGTCGAGGAACGCGCGGCGGGAGCGCCGGAGCATCGGGCGTTTGGGGGTCGCCAGGTTCAACAGATAGCCGTGGTGGACCGCGGTCGCGCGGATTCGGTCGGTGCGCAGCGATTCGCGAAACGCCGCCGCGGCTTCCGGGGCGATCGGCGGTCCCTCCCACATCTGGGGGCTCTTCGAGAAGATCTGGATCGCGTCGCATCCGATCCGCCGGCCCTCGTGCGTCGCCTCGGCGAGGCCCTGGGCGATACCGATGTGCGCGCCAAGGAACATCGGGCGGAAGCACCCGCCGACCGTGATTAGCCTATCTCCGGCACCAAATGCGGTTCCGAAGGCTGACAGCTTTCCGCGTTTCCCGTAGGCTCGCGCACTTCAGTACCGCGCGGAACGCCAGTGGGCTTAACTTCCGGGTTCGGAATGGGACCGGGTGTTTCCCCACCGCTATGGCCGTCAGCCGACGGGCGCGACGGACGCGGTCTATTTAAGACTAGTTCGCGCCCCCGTGCGCGGTCCCGCGCCCCGCTCTCGCCAAAGGGCTTAGAGGTGGGCCGGTGTTCGACTCGCTCGGCGGCACGACAGGGTTCCGCTCGCGTTTTGGGGATAGGACGTGCAGGACGAAGTCCGGCCCTTGATTCCGGAGTACCGGCTCCACCTCGACGTCGATTTCGAGGGCCTGCGCTGGAGCGGTTCGGCGCAGTTCGACCTCGGACCGGGGCCGGATCGCGTCGAGCTCGATGCGGAGGATCTCGAGATCCGCGCGGTCGTGCGGAACGGCTCGCCCGTTCCGTTCCATCTCGATCCGGTCCGCCACCGCCTCGCGATCTCGCCCGGTCAGTCCGGGGCCTCCACGATGCGGGTCGAGTTCCGGGGACGGGTCGATCCCCAGCGCCTCGTCGGGTTCTACCGGTGTCGGCACGCCGACGGGTACGTCCTGACGACCCAGTGCGAACCGATCGGGGCCCGTCGGGTCTTTCCGTGCATCGACCGGCCGGACGCCAAGTCCCGGATCCTCCTGACGGTCCGCGCTCCGGCGGATCTCGAGGCTGTGTCCAATTGCCCGGCCGAGCGAATCCACACCCTCGAGCGGACCCGCGAGTGGACGTTCGCGCCGACTCCGCCGATGGCCACCTATCTCTTCTACCTCGGGGTCGGGGAGTTCGACCGGGTCGAGGATACGTCGGGGCGGGTGCCGGTGCGGGTCCTCACTCCTCCGGGACGGGGCGAGTCCGGTCGGTTCGCGGCCGGAGCGGGTTCGAAGATCCTTCGCGCCTACGAATCGTACTACGACCTCCCCTACCCGCTTCCCAAGCTCGACATGATTGCGGTCGCCGAGCATGCATTCGGCGCGATGGAGAACTGGGGCGCGATGAGCTTCCGGGACATGCGTCTCCTCATCGAGGATTCCTCGGCGTCCAACGCGCGCGCGGATGTCTTCGAGACGATCTGCCACGAGATTGCGCACCAGTGGTTTGGAAACCTCGTTACGATGTCCGGGTGGGGAGACATCTGGCTGAACGAGAGCTTCGCGACGTTCCTCGAGGCGAAGATCACCGACACGATCGCGCCGGAGTTCGATCCGTTCTCGGACTTCGTCCTCCACACGTGGGGGCTGCGCGCCGCGCTGGAAGGGGACTCGCTCCTCGCGACCCACCCGGTGCGCACGGACGTCACCGAGCCCGAGGAGATCGGGCAGGTGACGGATGAGATCACGTACGGCAAGGGAGCGAGCGTGCTTCGCATGCTCGACTCCTTCCTCGGGGAGGCGGCGTTCCGCGCGGGCGTCACCGACTACCTCAAGCGGTTCCGGTTCCGGAATGCCCGGACCCAGGACCTCTGGGAGGCGCTCGCCGCAAGCTCAGGGTCCGATGTCACGAGCCTCGTCGGCCCCTGGGTCGACCGACCGGGGCTACCCGTCATCCTCGCCGAGGAGGGACCCGATGGGCTCCACCTCACCCAGCGCCGGTTCACCTACGAGCGGATCCGCGACGATGACCCGTGGCCGATTCCGCTCGTCCTCGACGTCGACGGGCATCGGGAACGGCTCTTGTTCGACCGCCGCGAGCGGGTGATCCCGATCCCCCGCTCCGCGACCGTCCACCTCAACCCGGGGGCGGTGGGGTTCTATCGGGTCCACTACGGCCCCGGCCTCATCGAACGGCTGCGGACCGCGCTTCCGGCTCGCCCGGCGATCGACCGGTGGATCGTCCTCAACGACCTCGCCGCTTTCCTCGTATCGG
>JASHQX010000178.1 GCA_030038895.1 Thermoplasmata archaeon | reverse complement strand
CGCGGCGGGGAGATCGTTGCCCGGATCCATGGCACGACCGACTACGCGTCGTTCTCGGACGTCGACCTCGTCGTCGAGGCGGTCTTCGAGCGCGAGGACGTGAAGCGCCCCGTCCTCGAGGCGCTTGACCGGACCGTACCGGACCACGCGGTGATCGCCTCGAACACTTCGTCGCTGTCAATCACCCGACTCGCGCGGGGGCTGAAGCATGTCCGCGAGACCCTGGTTACCCACTTCTTCAATCCGCCGTACGCCCTCCCCCTGATCGAGGTCGCCGGCGGCATCGAGACGCGCGAGGACGTCGTGACGGAAACGATCGATTTCCTGCAGGGGTTGCGGAACCACCGGTTCCCACTCGTCCCGATTCGGGTCAAAGAATCCCCCGCGTTCGTCGTCAACCGCCTCTTGATACCGGTCCTTAACGAGGCGTGCTTCGCGCTCGACGAGAGCCTCGCCTCCTCTCGCGACATCGACAACGCCATGAAGGCCGGCGCGGGGATGCCGATGGGGCCGTTCGAGCTCGCGGACATGATCGGCCTCGACGTCTCGCTCGAGGTGGCCGAGACCCTCTTCCGGGAGTACGGCGACCCCAAGTACCGTCCCGCCCCCTTGCTTCGTCGGATGGTCGACGCGGGGCATCTCGGTCGAAAGACCGGCCGGGGGTTCTATGACTACGCCTGAACTTAGGGTCCTACGGACGCGAGAGGTTCTACGATGAAGTTCCCATCGGCCGAGTGGGCGTCCGCGTACCGGAGCGCGTTGAATGCCAACCCCGCCTACCGGGAGGCCGCCGCCGCATGGGAGGGGGACATTCTGCTCCTCGTAAAACCCGCCGATCCGAACGGTCCGGCACCGGGGGTTCACCTCGCCCTCGCGCACGGAGAGTGCTCGGACGCGACGTTTCACCCCGACGCCCGAGGGGTGGTGAGCGAGTTCGTCTACGAGGGGACCCCGGAGAATTGGCAGCGGCTCCTGCGCCACGAGGTTGATCCGGTGAAAGCGATCCTCGACGGCACGTTCCGCATCCGGGGCAATCTCGTGAAGGCGATGCGGTTCACCCGCGCAGCGAAAGAACTGGTCGAGACGGCGGCCCAGGTCCCGACGGAACCCTAGATCACCGGCCGTCGGGTCATCCGGTGGAAGCGGCCCGGCTGGCGGAAGATGCCGCGGGAGCCGCCGCCGACCCGGGCGATGGCTTCGGTACCCCCTTTGCGAGGGGGTCGGTGGAGGACTCTTTGACGGCGGGCGGGGGAGGCCGGGGAGGCGGCGGCATCAGCTGCTGCTTGAGGAACCCGAGGATGCGGTTCCATGCCGCCTCGGCGCGGGGGAGGTCGTAGGCGGCCAGGTCTCGGGAGAGGAATCCGTGCCGGGCGCCCGGAACGTCAGCGAATTGGAACGGCACCCGGGTGTCGTGCGCATTCTCGCTCAACTGGGCGCGCGCCCGAGCGGCCGACCGGTCGAGCGAGCCCCCCACGTACAGCAACGGAGCCGTCACGAGCCGCGGGAGATCGCGGGGGCGGACCGGCATCGGGTAGGCGAGTGCCACCGCCGCGAGTTTCGTGTCGCGCGCGGCGAGGCCGATCCCCAGGCTTGCACCGTAGGAGGTTCCGAAGACCGCGGATTTCGCCGAATCGACCATCTCTCGACCCCGGAGATATTCGAGCGCGTCGTCATAGAGGGCGACGAGCCGAGCGCTCCTAGGAGCATCGAGCTGGACCCCACCGCGGAGGAGTTCGCCCGCGCGGAGGGAAAGGTGGTGGAGCCCTCCGATCCCGTCGGTCTTGAGAAGATCGGGGAGAAGGACCTCGAATCCCTCCCGCGCAAACCGGATCGCCCCATCGAGAACCGTGGTCGTCAGCCCGAAGGTGTCAGGGGTGATCAGGACGACCGGGTGCCGGACGATCTTGGTCGGGCTGAGTACGATCGCCGGCGCCTGGCCCGTCGCGCTCGCTTCGGTCTCGAACCAGACACGCTCACTTCGGTAGAGGGGCGCGGGCACACCGGGCTTCTTGTCGGTCTTGGTCCAGGTCTTGTTGAGGAAATCGATGACGCAGAGCTTGAACCGCTCCTTGCTGAGGACGATGACCGCCTGACGGGTCCCGCAGATGTCGCAGACCCCGATCACCCCGCTGCCGAACTCCGCCGCCGGGAGGTCGAGCAGACGGTCATCGTCCCGCATAGCCGCCCGCCTTACCAGACTCGAGCTCGGTGCAATTCTTAACGGTTGGCCGGTACGCGGCCCGCTCTACGCGGAGGGACTCGCGCTAGATAGAGATGGAGCCGGTGTCGGTCCCGAGGCGAGAGGACCTCGACCCCGCGAGCGAGTAGCCGCGAACGGAGCCCCCGGTCCGCTGTAGCGACGGTCGCGTGTTCGCGTAGTGCCGCGTGGAGAATCGCGTCGTCTCCCCGACCACGGGAAGGGACGGAGAGGTACCGCCCCGCCACCGCCCGGGCGGCCGCGGCATCCCGGGTGCCCCGCTCGACAAGCCGGTCGAGTTCGGAGAGAACCGATGCAGGGACGGCAGGAATCGCGCCGGGTCTCAGCCGGTCGACCTCCTGGTCGAGGGGGAAGCCGTTGCGGACAGGGAGAAAGAGGATGTTCGCGTCGAGCAACACCAGTCGGCGGCGGGATCTCCGCCCCTCACGGCTTGCGGACCGTGACCCCGAGCTGGTCGCGATCGTACTCGGACCCTCCCCTGCGTCCGCGCAGCGCGTACCGTTGGGCCTTCTGGTTCGCGGTCTTGGGGATCTCCTCGATGAACTCGAGGTACTGCGGGACCA
>JASHQX010000177.1 GCA_030038895.1 Thermoplasmata archaeon | reverse complement strand
CGACGGGTCCGTAGCCGGTGACCACGTTGACAACGCCGGGCGGGAATCCCACCGCAGCTGTGTCCCGGCCCAGTTCCAGGGCGGTCAGGGGCGTGTAGTGAGACGGCTTGAGGACCACCGCGTTCCCCGCGAGGAGCGCCGGGGCCAACTTCCAGACCGCCATCAGGAACGGGACGTTCCACGGGGCGATGGACGCGACTACTCCCATCGGAGCGTACTGAACAACGCCACGCGTTCCCGGGTACTCGGGGTGCTCGATCTCCCTCTGGAGAGCGAACTCCTTGGTGGTGGCGAAGTATCGAACGTTCTCGATGCCCAAGGGGATGTCCATGACGGTGCTTTGCCGAAGGGTCTTGCCAGTGTTCAGCGATTCTAGGAAGGCGTAGGTCTCGGACCGGGACTGAATCTGCTCCACCAGGCGGAGCAAGAGGCTCTGCCGTTCCTTCAGGGTCGACGTTTTCCACTTTTTCGAGGCTTCCCGGGCCGCCTCGACCGCCTCGTCGGTCTTCTTCGCGTCCGCGTAGGTGACCGTGGCCACATCGCGGCCATCCGCGGGGCTCTTCAGCAGGTGGCCCTCCCCGTCGAAATCCTCCCGCTCCCCGATCCGATTGCCGTATCGTGGCTCCATCTACCCGTGACCTCCGTACGCTCTCGTGAGCAGCTCTCGTAGCTCCGTCGTGCCCGCATCGCGAGGATTCGTCGCCAAGCCCGTCGACTCCGATGCGGAGGAGACCAGCTCCTCAAGACCGGCAAAGTACTCGGCCCTTCCCACGCCGGCCTCGCTCACCGTGGAGGCCTGGCCCATCGCTCGGAACAGGTTCCGCACCGAGCCTGCGAGCGACTCGGCTCGATACGCCTCTGGAAACAGCGCGTTCAACCGGGCGTATCGGTCTCCGCACACCGGGCTATTGAATTCGACCACGAGAGGAAGGAAGATGCCCACGGTCTTACCATGAGGTAACTTGAAACGCGCTCCCAGGGCGTGACCGAGCGCATGGGCCAGCCCGATCTGCGAGTTCGAGAACGACAGGCCCGCCATCGAGGCGCCAATGTGCACGTTGGCCCTCAGCTTCCGGTTGGTCGGTTCCGCGAGCACCCCGGGCAAGCTGCCAAGAATGAGCTCCAGCCCTTTCTCGGAAAACGCGTCCGAAAACGGGTTCCTCCAGTTGCTCACGTAACCTTCGATCGCGTGGGTTATGGCATCGACGGCCGTGTTCTTCGTCTGTTCGGCCGGGAGAGAGATGACCATATCCGGGTCCAGAACCGCGTAGTCCGGAATGATCTCGGGGGAGGCCAGTTCGTGCTTCCGCTTCGCGGTGGTTTCCGTGAGGACGGCGGCCCAGCTGCACTCCGACCCGGTCCCGCTCGTCGTCGGAATCGCAATGAGGCGGCTCTTCTTCCTCAGGCCCAGGTTCACGAGGGGGGTTGCGTCGTATACGGTGAGATCCGGTCTTTCGTAGAGGAAGAAGAGGATCTTGGCCGTATCGATCGATGAACCGCCGCCCACTCCGATGAACCAATCGGGCTCGAATGTTCTGATCGCGTCTAGGTGGTGCGTCATCTGCTCGAGGTTGGGCTCATCGTCGATGTCGCCCACCACTAGGCTCTGCGAGCCTTCGGGAAGGGCCTGACGCACTTTCTGAGGTGTCTCGGTCTCCCGGAGATGCCGGTCGGTGACGATGACCGCTTTTCTTATGGGAAGGGAAGCAAGGTACGAGAGGGCCTCTTCACCGAAGATGATGGTCGGGGCCCGGAAGAACCACATCCTTCGCCATCAGAATTCTGTGGCAACCATCGACGCCGTGGCCACCATCTCTTTCGCCGCGCGGGTGAACCGCATGATCGTCATCATCGAGCCCTCGAGCTTGAACTTCCCGGTCAAAATCCCTTGGATCGGGTCGATCTCCTTGTTGATGAGGCGCCGCCAGTTCGTGTAGGGGCCGCTGTACTTGTACTCCGGAGTGGGCAATTCCTCCGGAGCGAACGAGAATTTGGACGCCCGGCACTTCCCGTGGTACAGGTCGAGGTAGATGTAGGCATCCTTGTCAAACGCGGCGTCCTTGCGGACGACGAGCGTGATCGACCCTTCCCATCTCTTCGCCGCGTCTTCGTAATTGGCGTTCGAGTTCAGCTTGGCGACGTATTCGCTGGCCCACTCTTCGCTAGGGAACTTCGCCACGGGAAGGGGAAAATGGCGCAACACGATATAATGCTTGGACCGCCGTCCTTCGTCCCCCTAGAGGAACGGAGGGAGGTGGAAGGAAGCAACGGCCGCCTCAGGCGGATATCGAACCGACGGCAGCCGCAACTCCGATGAGGAGTAGGCCGCCCCCGACCCACGCAAGCACCGCATCCGTCCACAACATCTCGGTCGCGAAGAATGCGGCCTCGCCCTCGATCCTCGAGCCGACCACCTCGTAGAGAGCCCGGTCCTCCTTACCGTCGGGTTCGTAGATCCCGTACTCGTCGATCGGGCTCGAGCTGGGCCGGCGGTAGTCGAACTTCCATCGACCTTTCAGTCCCGCCTCTCGAGCCCGTACGATGAGGTTTCGGATCCTTCTTCTCTCCTTTCGCGCCGACTGGGGGTACAGATAGATCAGGGCCAGAAGGGCGGCTCCCACTATAGAGAGAGAAATTCCCGCCGCAGTCAGCAACTCGTCCATTGGGTAGGCACAACCATTCCGAAAATAGAACGCTATTCGCTATTGAGTACCGTTGCGCCGGGGAGGCACCTCTTGGTCCAAAAGAGGAGTCTCATTGGGCTCGGGAAGAAGGCAAATCCCATCCACCCGACTGCGATGGGCCCGCCCAGGGTCGGCTCGCCTCCCTGAAGTCCGACGCCTCCGGTTGACGGCAGGTTCGGCTCCGGATTCGGACTTGAGCATCGAGATGAACGATTCGTCCACGCGAGAGGGCGGCAAGGAACTCAGCGTAGACAATCTCGGGGAGATTCCGACCTTGTACTCGGGTTTCGGGGTGCGGCTCCGAAGCGCAACTTCGACCTTGGCCGCGACCGCCTCGGCCGGGACTCCGCTCTCGCGGATTCTCGTGTCTCTCTCGAGGACGCCCTTCAAAGCCCGCCCGTAAAGGGCCTCCCGTTCTTCGGACAGGGTGTCTACCATGAGGAAAGTCCTTGGTCCCCTTCATTAAGGGGCAGAGCGCCTCGTGAGGGATCGAAGGGAAGGTCAAGGGGAGCAGAACCGCGGAGTGCGTCCTAGCAGGTACTGGTCTAGGGTCGGGCCGATTATCTTCGCGAGGTTCTCCGGCGAAGCGGAGGCGATTGGCTCGATTCGAAACAGATATCGTACCGCTCCGAGCCCGATCATTTGAGTCA
>JASHQX010000176.1 GCA_030038895.1 Thermoplasmata archaeon | reverse complement strand
CGCCTCACGATAGGACCGATCGAGTTCCGATGTCTCGATAGGTTAATCCCCAGAACTTCGAAGGTTCTCTTCGGCCGTGACCGATTCCACTTCTTCCGTCGGCGCCCGCGCGTCCCGTGGCGCTTCCGAGCGGCTCACGCGCCTCTCGCACCGCTACTTGCTACCGGTCACGGGTGCTTGCGCGGCCACCTTGGGGTTCCTGATCCTTCTCGGACTGCGAACCGTTGAGGGCCCAGCGATCTACTCGACCCTCCTCCTCGCCGGTCTCGGGGCTCTCGTCAGCAGTTTCGGGTTCCTCGCCTGGCAAGAAACGGTCTCCCTTCCATCCCCCCCGGCCCGCGCCGGACGGAGCCCTAACGGAGCAATCCCCTCGAAGAAGGCCGAGCCTCAGGCGAAGTCGCATGCACCGGCTCCTACGGTGCCGCTCAGCGGATTGGGTCGCGCGGCCGTCTCAGCGGCGGTCCGCGCGGGGGATCAGATCTGGCGTCAATGGGCGACGCCCGGGACTCGGCCTCTGGGAGTCGAGGTGGCGGGGCCGGTGGCCTACAGCTGGTACATCCCCAGCAAGCCCGGAACGGTCAACCCCTTCTCCCAGCGGGACGGGGATCTTCTCTTCATTGACCGGGGCCGTGTCGCTCCGGTGACCGCCCCGGTGACCCGCGCGGGCGGTCTGCCGGTTCCTGCTCCCCCATTGGTGCAAAGGACGCGGAATAGGGCGGATAGACAGCCCCGATCCCACCCGTTCACGGAGACCGAGCTCGACGCCCTCTTCCCGCCCGAGAGGCCCGCCCGAGCCGGAAGCTCCCCGGCTCCCACGGTCGTTTCGCCTCCGAATCATTTGTCCGACGTCCCGCCGGAGCGTGACCACCCAGAGGTGCGTTCACCCGACGAAGTATGCCCCTCACCCCCACCGCTTGTTCCCGGCCCTCCTTCGGCCGGCCCGGCCCCGCTTACCGCAACCTGGGAGCTTCCCGGGCCCGAGGCATTCGCCGGGCTTTCGGAGCCCGCTCCCCTGTTTTCCGGCCTTGGAGGGATGCTTCCCACCTTGGACGCGATCGATCACCAGGTCTACCTGGAAGCGATCAACCCACTTCCGCCGCATCTGCGGTCCCAGCCCATCCACCGCGAGAAGAGAAACGAAGTCACGCGGCCGACGTCCGCGGAGCCGCACACCCACCAAGGGTTCTGTTCAATGTGCGCGCGCAAGCTCTCGGACTTCCGATCTTGGGTCGAATGCCCCCGGTGCAGCGAGGCGATGTGCCGCGAATGTCTGAGCCTCTCGTTCCTCACCGGTGCCGAGGGACGCTGCTTCTCCTGCCGCAACTCGCCGGGACCCCACGCGGCCTGACCGACTCACCGCTCAATGGACACGCCACCGCGCGGCCTTGCGCAGCTCGTTCCGAGAGTAGAGCAAGAGCCACTCCACCTCGTAGATCGGGGGGATCAACAGCTCGAGGGCATAGCCCCACGGAACGCGGACCGCTGGCAGCTGGGACATGCCGGTCCAGATCGCCTTCGAGATTCGGTGGCGGCCGTCCAAGGCGACCTGGTACCAGCCACGACCCGCGATGATCACGGGAAACGTGACGTCCGCGCGGTCAAGGAAGTGCGGGAAGATTCGGATCGCGAGAGCGATCGCTCCGCGGGAGAAGCGGGGAAGCTCGGTCATGGGCACTGGGCCGACGGGGACCGGATGCCTTCGCAGGTATCGGACCGCGAGAAAGACCCCGGCCCGTCGGTGCCAGTCGAGCTCGGTCGATTTCGGCACGACGACCCTCCCCCGCGACGGATGCAAGGGGGACGGTGCTCAACTTCGTTCCGAACGAAGCCCGGTTTTCGGGTCGGACCCCCGAAAGAGCTGCCGTGGGTGGGAAAGTCCGACCCTCGGAATTCAGTAGAACTCGATCCAGTTTCCGTCCGGGTCGGTTGCGTAGTAGATTCCCTTAACCCCATCTCGGTCACGAGGCACAAGCGCGGAAGTCGCCCCCTGCTCCACGAGACGGCGATGGGCCCGAGCCGGGTCCGATACATGGAAGCCGATGTGATCGAGCCCGTCGCCGGGCACGTACGGAGTCGCGTATGGCGAACCAGGCGGGTACCAGTTGAGTTCGAGCCGTTGCCGGGTCCGTGGATCCTGGAGCAATACGTACTTCCCACCGTGCCGCATCGTCCCGCCGTACGCGCGCTTCAGGCCGAGTCCCTTGGTGTAGAACTCGACCGACCGACCGAGGTCCGTCACGCGAATTCCAAAGTACCGAAGCCCCATATCCGGTCGAGCCGACGGTCTTCCTTAAGGGAGACGCTGACGAGCTAAGGCGATCTTTGCCCGGGGCTCGTTCGAAGCGAAGACACGGGTGCGGCGGGCGGGTATTGAAAAGGTGAAATGGGGGCGCCGCCCTCGACGACCCCATGATGGGTTCTAGCCCACTAACCTCGGATCCGAACGATCGCATCGCACGAATCGAAGCGAAGGTGGACAACCTTCAGAAGTGGAATCGGGTCATCCTGATCGTTCTCATCCTGGTCTTGCTCCTTACCGCGTTGCTCTACGTCCCCTAGGCCGTTCTGCCTGGGGGCGAAGGGCGATCAGCGGCCCTTCGTTGGGCATCTCGCATTCGGCTGCACCACCTTCGTGAGGGGCGATTGCGAAGGTTGTCGATGATGGACTCCGTCAATCGCCGATGGGGGGCCCGGTTGGACAAGGGTACAAAAAGGGGCCCCCGACCTCAAGATGCCAACGGAGGCGGAGAAGATGACAGAAGAGCGCCGTGGCGGCGTTTTACAGGCAGCGTCAACGGAACCGGTTTCGCACCGGAAGGAGGGCCGCGCGGGAGGCAACGCCCCGGTGAGTCGGTGGAGGGATACCGAGGCGGAGCAACCGGGGCTCGTGTGCGCGCTGTGCGGCAAACGCTTCGCGGACAAGCAATCGCTCGCCGGACACACATTGGGTCCGCACTTCCGATCCAACCGCCCACCCCGACAGGTCTCCGCGTACCAGTCCGCGTTCTGAGCCGGGCGGACGTCGGTCTGCGGAGCGGTAATCTCCCAAGCGAATCTTCAAACTCTTTGCCGTCTGAGCGGCCGGGGGATGCCGGCGGCCGAACGACCAGAGCGGACGACGACGTCGCGCTCGGCTCTCCTCCGCGTCGCACGGGCCGCCGCCCTTGCCGGCGGGCGGCGGACGCTCGAGTGGTTTGGTCGAAGGATCCGCCCCGAGATCAAACCCGATGGAAGCCCCGTGACCTCGGCGGACCGGGCCTCCGAACGGGAGATCCGCCGGGTCATCCAGCGATCGTTCCCGTCGCACACGATCGTCGGGGAAGAGGGTGGGGTCACCGAAGGCGATCCACGGATCCGGTGGACGATCGACCCCATCGACGGCACGCAATCGTTCATTCGGGGAGTTCCCTTGTACGCTGTCCTAGTTGCCGTTGTGGTAGATCGGACCCCCGTTGTCGGGGTCCTGCACCTGCCTGCCCTCGGTGAAACCATCGAAGCCGCGGTGGGAATGGGGTGCCGGTGGAACGGCCGACGGGCGCACGTCTCGAGCGTCAATCAGTTGTCCGAGGCCACCATCCTGACCACTTCGGCGCGGGCCTTGCATGCCCGGGGGATTTCGATCGAGCGCATCGCGACGAGCGTGGGGACTCAGCGGGGGTGGGGGGACGCGTACGGCCATGGGCTGGTCGCGACCGGTCGGGCCGACGTCATGATCGATCCGGGCCTCAAGATCTGGGACGTTTCTCCGCTCTTCCCGATTCTTCGGGAAGCCGGTGGACGGCTGACCGACTGGAAGGGGGGCCACAGCCTCGTCGCGACCGATTTCGTCAGCTCGAACGGCCGGCTGCACGCGTCCGCGCTGAGGCTTCTCCGAGAGGCCCGGACGAGCTAGAGGACAACCCCCGGCCGCCCCCGGCCACGGAATCGAAGGGGACGGCCGAGTCCGGCTCCTATCCGATCCGGTTTCCACCGAGGGGGACGCGACGTCGGCGCGAGGCGATCCTTCGTAGACGGAGGCGATGGTGGCGCTTCTTTCCTGCGGCCGAGCGCCGCTTGCGGGGACTTCGTGTCATTGGCGGGATCCGATTCCTCCCCCCGAATGACCCCGCCTCAATAAATCCGTCCCGACCGAAAACGGCCGGTGAGAGAACCCCCCGGTTCCTTCCGGAGAGCCCCAAGGGAGGGATTCAGCGGACTTCACATGGGATTGATGTGGAGCCAGCGCCTAGATGGCACCATGACCGGAACCGGTTTCGCGTCCCCTTCGAACTTAACTGCGGTCCGACCCAGATCCCCCTCGGCGTCCACTGCGGAGACCCTCGTTCTCGCCGCCCTGATCCTTCAGATCATCGGGGCGGTTCTCTTCGCAGCCGTCCTTCTCTTCGTGTTCGGATTCACCGTGATCCACCCCCTCCGCGTCGCGGTGGTCGTGGCTCTCGTCACCGGGACTATCCTCGCCATCGCGGTGGTTTTTCTCTATCTGGCGTACGAGTACTCGTACCGCCGGATCCAAAACGGGGACTACGCTGGAGCCCAGGGACCGACGCTCGTGATCGGCATTCTATCCCTGTTCCTCGGGATCATCCCCGGGATCCTGTACCTCGTGGGCTACATCAAGCTCGGAGACGCGCTCCGGGAGCAGATGCCCCCCGGCTTCGCCGCCGGGCCGGTCTATGGGGGCTTCGCCCCGTACTCGGGCGCGCAGGTGGCGTGCCGAGGGTGCGGCCGGGTCTATTACGCGGGCCAGTTCCTCTACTGTCCCAACTGCGGACAGAAGTTCGGCCCGTAGCGGGATCAGAGGTCCTGGAGTATCCGCTCGACCTCTCGCGCCGCCGCGTCGAGCTCCTTTGCTACGCGCCGGGCCGTCTTCTTCGCGGCGGCAGAAGGGTCTTTGGCCGCCGACTCGGCCTTACTCGCAAGACGCTTGGTCAACTGAGCCGTCGAGTCGACCAGGTCGTGGGCCGAGCGGCGGGTCTCTTCGAGAAGCTGGCGGAACGACGCAGGTTCCCTACCGGTATGGTGGCCAGGGACATGGGCGCTGCAGGACGAGCAGAGGAGGGCGCCGGCCGGCAGCTCCGTTCCGCAGTTCTGGCAGTACATCGTCGCCTCCGTCCTCCGGACCGAACCGCGGTACATACACCTTCCGAATCCGCCCGTAGGGCCGAGCATTGGCCGGATTGACCGGACCTGTTCCGAGGCCCCCTACGGGTCACCAGCGGCGGTAGGTCCGATGGCCCCGGTCTCCCCCAGACGATGCTCGAGTCCTCGGAGGATGAGGCGGGGGACGTCCGGCCACTGAGTACTTTTCCCGGCCGTGCCCGCGCCCTTTCCCCGGTCCCGGGACAACCCTACGACCCCTTTCGGACCCAGGGGGGAGAGTCGCCCCGTAATCGAACCCCGGGATCCGAGCTCGACGGATCTCGAAACCGAGGAGCGATTCAATGCGGGCGAAGTCGGCTTCCTCTTCCGGACTCAGCAGCGTGTAGGCGTCCCCGGTGCGCTGGGCGCGGGCCGTACGCCCTACCCGATGGACATACGCCTCGGGTTCATGCGGGACGTCGAAGTTGACGACATGGCTCACGCCTTCCACGTCGAGGCCCCGCGCGGCGATGTCGGTGGCGACGAGCACGCGGTGATGCCCGCCCCGGAACCCTTCGAGCGCTCGGATACGCTGGCTCTGGCTGCGGTTGCCGTGGATGACGCTCGTTGAGAGGCCCCAGCCGGAGAGCTGACGCGCGAGGCGGTCGGCCCGGTGCTTGGTCCGGGTGAAGACCAGCACGCTCGACATCGCCTCGTCCCGCAGGAGCTCGCGCAAGAGGGCGGCCTTCCTCTGGGCGGGGACCGGGAGCGCGAGGTGGGAGACTCCCACTGCCGCGACCGTCGTCGGGTCGACGTGCACCATCCGAGGATTCCGCAGGAACTCGCGAGAAAGCTGGACGATCTCGGGCGGCATAGTCGCGGAGAAGAGCATCGTTTGCCGTTCGCTCGGGACCTCGCGGAGGATCCGACGGACGTCCGGAAGAAAACCCATGTCGAGCATCCTATCCGCTTCGTCGAGGACCAGGATCCGAACCCCGGACAGGTCGACGTACCCACGAGTCATGTGGTCCAGCAGGCGGCCGGGAGTCGCCACGATGATCTCGGCGCCGCCCCGGAGCGCGCGCACCTGGGGCTCCATCCCAACCCCGCCGTAGACGGCCGCGCCGAGCCGCTTCGTGTACCGTCCGAGCTTATGGAGGAACGTCTCGGCCTGGAGCGCCAGCTCCCGGGTCGGGGTCAAGATTAACGCGTAGATCCGACCCGGGGGCAGATCGAGCGTCCGCTCAAGAATTGGTAGCAGGAAGGCCGCCGTCTTCCCGGTTCCGGTCTGGGCCGTTGCCACGACGTCTCGGCCTAGGACCGCCTCGGGAATCGCCCCACTCTGAACGGGCGTGGCGGATTCATAGCCCATCTCCTTGGCCCCCTGTCGGATCGAGGGGTGGAGAGGGAGCTCCTCGAACCGCACTCGCACCGGGGGTGATGCGTGGGAAGACTTCGACTCGGTCATGGTGGGCATCATGCCATCCCCCCGAGGTTATGAGGAAAACGGGGCGTGGGCCCTCGTCTTGGGGACCGCACGATCGGTCTAAGGAGCGTACGGGATCGGGCGGGCGCCCTTACCATCACTATCCCTATGCGGGAACCCCAAATCCCCCAGCCGATACCCATGCCGACCCGCGTGCCCCCGGACCTAAACCTATCAACGCTCGAGGCGGCCGACCGAGAAGCGGCGATCCCGGTCATCAAGGATGGTTTCGTGGGCATCTACCGATGGCACGCGAAGCGGACACTGGCGAGGGTGCCCGTCGTCCGCGCCGCCTGGCTAGGAACTGAGTTGGTCGGCGTCGCGATGCTCGAGCGTTTGGTCCCCGAGGCGGGGTACGTCTACTACATCAGCGTCGCGGCTTCCCATCGGCGTCGGGGGATTGGGGCGGTTCTCCTCGACGACGCGCTCTCCCGTTTCCGGGCGGAAGGGGTCCACGTCGTCTATGCGGCCGTGGAGAGCGAGAACTCGGCTTCCCTCGCTCTGTTCCGAAGCCGGGGGTTCCGGGTCGTGGAGCGGAAGGAGCCCAGCTACAAGGAGGGGGGGCTCGGAGCGTGGGGTCTGCGCAGCCGGATGTGGGTGGTCTCAGGAGAGGTTCTGCTTGGACTGCGGATCGCCCCGGGCCCAATGGCGCCGAAGTCGTCTGGAGCCTGAGCGAATCTGACAGGGGACTCCCGCACGGGAGTTCCAAACGGGACCGAGCGGTGAGAGAGGGTCACGAAGCGCCGGTCGTGCCCTCCACTCTTTCGAGGACACGTTGCGCAATGAGCGTGATCATCCGGCTCGGCTGGCCCGGTCTCTCGAGCGCCCACGGAACCGGTCGGTCCTTCGGATGGCGATCGTACCACGCGGCGATCGGTCCCTCGACGTCCGGATGGACCGCGTCGAGGTTCCACCGTCCGTCCGACCGCCGCTTCCGGCGCAGAACTTCGAGGGCGTACCGAAGGCGGTGATCGTCTGCGTATCCGAGGGCCGTCAACAGGTCCAATCCAACGAGCAGATCGTAGTAGTAGTGCACCGGATAATGGAACCGATGCCAGGGTGGGTACCGTGCTCCCTGACGATGGAGCTCGCGCTCAAGGTAAAATTCCGCGCCGAGATCAATCGCCCGCTGCATCGATGCTGTCCGTTTCGTGCGCGGGTATGCCGATAGGGCGCTCAGCCCCTCCCATGAGTCGAGTGTTCGCCCCTTGCTCGGTCCGCGACTACTACCGAAACAAGACCAGCCGCCCTTCGAATTGGCGGTCTCTACTAGCCACTCCAGGCCCCGCTGGACCCTCGGGTCGTCCTCGTAGCCAAAGCGAATCAAGGCGCGCACGGCGTTGCCGACGACGCAATGATGGAGCGGTCCCGGCAGCTGGGTTCCGGGCTCTCCCTTTTGCATCGGCTTCATGCGCATCCAGAGTTCGCACGAGACACGGATAGCGGCATTCTCGCGGGTCAAACCGAGGTCGGAAAGGACGAGCATTTTCCAGTTTGTCGAAGTGTACTTTGGCCTGTAGTGATTCTCTCCTCGTACCCACCAGCCGGCGGGATTCCGTTCAGCGAGGATTCCGGCGACCCAGCCGGTCGTGGGGATTCGCCGCTTGGCCTCCTGGACCTCGGAGTCCGATTCGGACCGGCCCCCCAGCTGTCGCATCGCCAAGTACCGGACCGCGGGCTGTTCGTCATCGAACAGCCAGCTTTCGACTCGCTTCGAGACCATCCGGTCAGCGAACGTGGGGGAGGTATTTCGCTTGGAAGTACCCGCTGCGTTTGCCCGCAGGATAGCGCAGAGATTCCTCTAGCCGATGGGCAACGCGCGGATCCACCCGGGGTGTTCCCTCAGCGGCGCACGAATCGCTGCCCCCTCGCGAACCGTCATGAACCGTCCGGCGATCGATGCTCCGTGAATCCCTCCTCCTCGGTATCCTTCGAGGAAGCTCTCGATGGCGGATCGATCGCTACGGTGGCTGGGTTGTTCCGCGAGTATGCCGATTCGCTTGGATTCTCACTCGACTTTCAGGACTTCGACGAGGAGCTGCGTTCAATGCCGGGAGAGTACGCACCCCCGAGGGGCGCACTCTTTCTCGCGCGGGTCGAGGGACAGGTCGCGGGGTGTGCGGGACTCCGACCTATCGGACCGGATATCTGCGAGATGAAACGGCTCTACGTTCGGCCGGCCTTCCGCGGTCATGGCCTCGGCCGCGAACTCGCGACCCTTCTGGTTGCGCGGGCCAGGGCTCGCGGTTACCGGCGGATGCGGCTCGACACCGTCCCGACGATGAACGCCGCGATCCGGATGTACCGGTCGATGGGATTCGTCGAGATTCCCCCGTACCGCTACAATCCCATCAAGGGTGCGCTCTTCTTCGAGCTGGTGCTGGAATAACCGGAGGGTCTGTAACAGGCTGGTGCCCAGACGAAGGGCTCGCGCCGGCCTCTGAGGCTCGACCCTCGGGAACCCGGGAGGGGCGACGTTCGGAACGCTGCATCAGTCCGAGCGCCACCAGGATGATCGCGAGCCCCGCGAGCTCGAAGGGCTGGAACGGCTCATGGAACGCGGCGACCCCGATCACCAGCGCGACGATCGGGTTGAGATACGTCACGAAGTTGGCCCGGACCGGTCCGGCCCGATGTACCAGTTCGTAGAAGATGACATAGCCGGTGACGAGGCTGCCGAGCGCAACGAAGACGATCGACTCGACCACCGCCGGCGACCATGGGACCGTGACCCGGGGAGAGAGCACGAGGAGGACGCACGTCGCGAGGGCACCGGCACCGAGGAACTGGAAGGTGAGACCCCAGCGCCCCTCTCCCTCGGGCTTGATTCGCGAGAGGAGGACCGCTCCGGTTCCCTGGCAAACGGCCCCGATTCCAAAGCCCACCACTGCCCAGAAGTTCGTGAGGACATCGGACCCGGCGGTGGTGAGCACCAGGACGATCACTCCGAAGAGCCCGAGACCCAAGGCCAGGGACTGACGACCGGAAAGGCCGATTTGACTGCCGAACGCCAGTGCAGCTAGGACGCTCACCAACGGGGCCGTCGCATAGACGATCGCCGCCGCCCCGCCGGTCGCGTACTGGACTCCCCAGAACAAGGGAAGGTTGATCCCGCCAATGAGCAGGGCACCGACTCCGGTCGAGGTCAGCAAAGCCCTCAGGCGTGGCCACGGAGCCCGGCTGAGCGCCGAGATAATGGCCATGACCCCGGCGGCGATCCCGAGGTCGATGACCACGAGGGCGAACGGGCTCGCCCCCGCTCCGACCCCGAGCCGCGCGAACGGGAACGACGCTCCAAAGAAGACCGCAAGCACGGCCAGTAATGGGAGGAATGCGGTACTGACCGGTCGGGTGTCCGTCATGAGAATTCACGCAATCACCGAGGGGGCACCGGGGCGCTTGAACGCGAGGTTCGATGAGTTCGACGGAGGCGCGCGTCGAGTCCGACGTTGAGTCGGTCTCGCACGACCCTCCCATTCTCGGCGAAAGGGAGAGGTCAATTCTGCGAGGACCCCGTCGATTGCCGCGAGCGGATCGCCCTGGATCGGCCCGGCCGTGAGTGATTTCTCGGAGGGACGAGGCACCCTTTTCAGTTGGCTCGCACTCTCAACTTCGAGGGATCGTATGAGCCACTTCGTGGTAATCTCGCGGCACACCGCGGAGAGCTGCCCATTGAACAACGGCAAGACGCGCCAGATCGCGTTGGACGCGATGGCCGCCCTCCCCGGACTGGCGAAAAAATACGGGATTACGGTGGTCGGTAGCTGGTCCGTCAACCCCGAGCATCTGATCGTGCAGGTGTTCGACGCGGTCAATCTCGATTCGATGCTTAAATTCTCGATGGAGCCGGCCCTGCTCAAGTGGTGGAGCTTCAATACCAGCGAGATCAAGCCCGCGACGACCCTCGAGGAGACGATCAAGTTCCTCGAGTAGGCTCGATCGCCGAAACAGATCGGGGTCAGGGCCGCCGAAGGCCGATCCAGATTCCGGCGCGTCGTCCTATCCGTTTTTAGCTCCGATTCACGTGTCCCCGGAGGGGTTCGCAAGCCTATGCCGTACGTCGAGTACGACGAGGTCGAGGCCATCTGCTCGGACTGCGGGCGCGCATTCCGATCCGAGGAGGCGCTCAGGGAGCATCAGGCCGAGGCCCACTCGGGCAAGGAGACCGCGGACCGCGCAGCCCGGGCCCCGATGGTGAAGTGCTCCCTCTGTCATCAGAAGTTCCGTTCCGCCGTCGCCCTGCGGGAGCACAACGCGCGAGCGCACACCAGCTGAACCCCGTCCGTCGGCCCCCCCGGGGAAGGGCGAGGCGTCAACGGTTTAGAGGATGCCTGATGTACGGGGCACCATGCTGACCGGTACCCCTGTCATCCTTCTTCGGGAAGGGTCGGAACGGGTCGAGAAATCCGAGGCCCAGAGGACGATCATCGAGACGGCCCGCGCGATCGCCGATACGTTGCGCTCGACCCTGGGGCCGCGCGGGCTCGACAAGATGCTCGTCGATTCGATGGGAGATGTGGTGATCACGAACGACGGGGCCACGATCGTCCAGAAGATGGAGGTTCAACACCCGGCAGCGAAGATGCTCGCCGAGGTGGCGAAAGCGACCGATCAGGAGGTCGGGGACGGGACCAAGACGTCGGTCATCCTGGCCGGGGAACTTCTGCGCAAGGCCGAAGATCTCATGGAGGAGAAACTTCACCCAACGGTCATCACCCGCGGCTACCAGATCGCTGCGGCACGCGCGCTCGAGCACCTGGCGACGCTCGGTCGCGCGGTGCATTCGACCGACACCGAGACGCTCGAACGGGTCGCCATGACCTCGATGGCTTCGAAGGGTGTCGCAGGTTATCGGGCCGAGCTCGCGAAACTTGCCGCGAAGGCCGTCACCCGCGTCATCGATACGACCGACGGAAGACTTCGGTTCGACCGGAAGAACATCCAGATCGTCAAGCGGCAGGGCGGAGAAATCCACGATTCCGAGCTCCTCGAGGGCCACGTGCTCGAGCAGGAGCCAGTCCACTCCGACATGCCGAAGCGTGTCGCTGACGCCCGGATCGCGCTCATTTCGGGCGGGTTCGAGACGAAGAAGACCGAGTTTAGCGAAGAGATCAAGATCACCGCCGTCGACCAGATCCAGTCGTTTCTCGACGAGGAGACCCGGCTCCTCGAGGCGATGGTCGAAGCGGTCCGGAGTGTCGGTGCGACCGTCGTTTTCGCCGAGAAGGGGATCGACGATCTCGCGGCCGAACACCTCTCCCGTGCGGGGATCTACGCGGTACGACGCGCGAAGCATAGCGACCTAGAGCTCCTCGCCCGAGCGACGGGCGCCCGCCTAGTCGCCCGTCCCGTCGACCTGACGGCATCGGACCTTGGCTCGGCCGCACTGGTCGAGGAGCGGAAGATCGGGGACGACCGACTCACCCTGGTCTCGGGTTCTCCGAAAGCCCGTGCCGTGACCCTGCTCGTGCGCGGCGGAGCCCAGCACGTCGTCGACGAGGTCGAGCGATCACTGACCGACGCGACCATGACCGTTGGGGTTGCGCTCGAGGACGGCCGAGTCGTGACAGGGGCGGGCGCGACCGCCATCGAACTGAGCCAGAATCTCCACGATTTCGCATCCACGGTGGGGGGCCGCGAACAGCTTGCGGTCGATGCG
This sequence comes from Thermoplasmata archaeon, assembly GCA_030038895.1. Classification (GTDB taxonomy): domain Archaea; phylum Thermoplasmatota; class Thermoplasmata; order Lutacidiplasmatales; family UBA184; genus Lutacidiplasma. The sequence continues at coordinate 10,919 of JASHQX010000176.1, read as the reverse complement.
TTCGCGTCCGCGCTGGAGGTCGTACCGGCCGCGCTCGCCGAGAACGCAGGGATGGACATCATCGACACCTTGATCGACCTGCGCCGGCGCCATAAGGGTGGAGACCGCAACGCCGGAGTGAACGCGCTCGAAGGGAAGGTAGCCGACATGGATATCGTGGCCGTCGAGCCTCTGCGGGTCAGCCGACAGGAAATCCAAGCGGCGACCGAAGCGGCCACCATGCTTCTGCGCATCGACGACGTGATCGCTTCGAAGCGCACCCCTACGACGCCGTCGCCGAAGCCCGGAGGCCCTTCATCTGGCGAGGAGTTCGCCTAGAAGTTTCCGGACCCTCGAAGGGCCTCCCTCGGCCCCCATCGTTCATAGCCGTCGTTCTTCTACCGGCGGTGCAATTGTCTCGGAGTGCGGACGCCGCTCATGACCGAGGTTGGCGCGACCGACGCATCCGGCGGGGCAAACCCGTGGCGTCTGGAGGCGGCAGGTCGGTTCGAGCAGACGACCCGCAGCGCGGGGATCGGCTGGCGTCTCATCTCCCCAGACGGTTCTCCACAGGTTGGCGCGCGGGCCCTGCGATCTGGCCACTCCCAGGTCTTCGCTGAACTTACCGCCGCGAGGGCGGGGCTGCGAGAGGCGCTACGGCATCACGCGCGACGTCTCGTGATCTCTGTGCCGGGATCGCTCTCGGCCCGGCTACTCAGCGGCGGATCTCCCGGCCGCGCGAGACGAGCGGCACGCCTCGCCGCACGGATCCGGACCCGCTTCTCGGACTTTGAGGAGGTACGGGTCGGCCGGCTCCGGACCGTCGATCCGGAGCTCTCGCGCCGCATCGCGGAGGAGCTCGACGTCGCGCTTCATGCCCACGCCGAACGGGCGGACCGTCGCATCCGGGGGATGGAACAGATCATCGCCCGGTCGAAGGACGTGCGGCTCGAGCCGGTCGAGGGAGGCTGGATCGCGAACGGTCGATACCGGGTTTCCCTCGACCCCCTCGGATGCGAATGCCCGGCCTGGACCCGACGTTGGGCCGGCGCGCCCATCGCGGGGCGACGCGCCCAGCGCCTGCTATGTAAGCACCTTGTCGCCCTCGCGATTTCCCAAGGGATCCGCACCCCCGCAGAGCTGGTGGAGCTCGCGCGCCGGGCTCCCCCGTGAGCCGCGGACGCCGTCCCGGCTCAGTCGAGGACGTAGATGTGCTTCTTGGCGCTGATCTCCTTGAGGATCTCGGGCCAAACCGTGACGCTGACCTCGCCCAGGTGGGCTTTGCGCAATAGGAGCATCTGGGTACGAGACTGGCCGATCCCGCCGCCGATGCTGAGCGGGATCGTCCCATTGGCGATCGCCTGGTGGTAGGGGAAATTCAGAAAGTCAAGCTGCTGGGACATCTCGAGCTGCTTCCGTAGCGACACTGCGTCCACACGGATCCCGCCCGACATCAATTCGTGCCGCCGTCGCGTGACGGGGTTCCAGACGAGGATGTCGCCGTTCAGCCCGTGCATCGGCTGGCCGGACTCCGACTTCGTCTCGGTGACCCAGTCGTCGTAGTCCGCCGCACGCATCTCGTGGGGGAATCCGTCCTTGAGCGGCCACCCGATCCCGATGATAAACACGGCGGGGTACTTCTGGACGAGCAGGGTCTCGCGTTGCTTTCGGGGTAGGTCCGGGTACATGTCGAGAATCTCCTCGGCATGGATGAACCGAATCTCCTCGGGAAGGTTCGGGTATCGCGAGTCCTTCAACGCAGGGAACTGCTTCTGGGCGAACTTTTCCGCACCGGTGATCACCTTCCAGATCTTCCGGACCGTGGACTTCAGATACTCGAGGTTGCGGTCTTTGCCGGTGATCGCCCTTTCCCAGTCCCACTGGTCGACGTAGGCGCTGTGGTCGTGGTCGAGGAAGTAGTCCTTCCGCACCGCCCGCATGTCGGTCACGAGGCCCTCGCCGGGCTTCATGTCGAATTCGCGGAGCGCCATCCGCTTCCACTTCGTGGCGGCCTGGACGACCTGGGCGTCCACCGGATGGACGTTGTGGTCGTTTGAGATGTGGAACTGGATCGGGGTGCGCGTACCGTCCCGGTCCAGGAGGTCGTTTACCCCGCTCTCGGCGGTGACGATGAGGGGTACCTGGACCATCATCAGATTCAACTCCTTGCACAGCTGCTGCTCGATGTACCCCTTGACCGCGTAGATCGCCTTCTGCGTCTCACGGGGGGAGAGGAGCGAGTGGTAGTCGCTGGGGAGGATCTTCTCCACATCCTCGTAGTTCCCGATTCCCGGACCCGCGAGATCCGCCTTCTTGTCCGCGATCATGCCCGATGAACTCCGACCGGTGAGTCGGTCGGAGCGGGATAAAGACCCCGTCAAGCGTCGTCCACGACGCACCGGCGCAAGGCGGGGACACCGTGCGGAAGGGTCCGATACTGCGCCCGCGCAGTTCCCGCGGTCCTTGGCCTGAGGGGTGGGCGACGCCCGGGACAAGGAGTGGGCCCTCACTTGGCCGGACCCAAAAGTTCTCCTTAGGGACGACGTGTCCCTACCGCACCGAAGCGGGGAGGAGTTCGTCGAATGGTAGATTGGTTCAGCGTCACGATCCTCACCCTGGTCGCGACGTGGATCCTCGTGGTCGGCACGCTGTTCCTGATGTACTGGCAGACCCATCAGAACCAGCACCTCAACTCAGCGAATGCGGTGATGGCGCTGCGTGAGCGCTTCGACGGCGCCCGGATGCGCGCCGCCCGCCGACATCTGAGCGACCGGTTGCTCCGTCAGGCCCACGAGGACATCGCTAGCATGGAGGTGATCACCTTCTTCGAACTCGTAGGAACGCTCACCCACCGCAAGGTGCTGGACGATCTCTTGGTCTGGGAGGCGTTCGGAACGTGGATCGACTCGTACTACTGGGCCCTGCGTCATCCCGTCGACCTCATCGCGCAACTCCGTTCCAGCCTGGACGACCCGTGGGTCTTCCACGAATTTGAATGGCTGCATGGGAGAATCGAGGCAATTGACCGTAAGATGACCGGGACGCCCACCCATTCCGACCCGGGGGAGTACGCCAAGCGAATCCTCACACGCGAGGCGGCTCTCGAGTCGATCTGATGCCGGAGGACCCCCTGTGGGAGACCCGATTCGAAGGCTTCGCGGCCCAAGACGTCGGGGTCAAGCCGGCTGAACGCCGGGGTTAACGACCAGTGACCCGTCGTGAGCTCGGGCTCGGCGAATGCTCGGGCACTCGACCCGTTCTGCGATATTGCGCGACCGTCACGACGCGGGAGAGCGGCTCGCAAGCCGACTCGAAAAGTACCGGAAGGAACGCCCAGTGGTCCTAGCGCTCCCGCGGGGGGGCGTGGAGGTGGGGTACGAGATCGCACGGCGCCTCGGCGTCCCGCTTGATGTACTCATTGTGCGCAAGATCGGCGCACCCGACAATCCCGAATACGGGCTGGGAGCGGTGGCCGAGGACGGAAGCCACGTGATCGATGAGGCCCGAGTGAGGGAGGCTGGCTACACCCTCGCCGATCTCGAGCCTACCATCGACCGCGAACTCGCCGAGATACGCCGACGGGCCGAGGCATACCGGGGCGGGCTCCCCGGCACGGACCTCGCCGACCGGACGGTCATCCTCGTAGACGACGGGGTGGCGACCGGCGTTACCCTGCGCGTCGCGGTACGCTCCGTACGGAGCCGGGGCCCACGTCGTGTCGTCGTGGCGTTGGGGGTCGCGGCGCGCGACGCATTCCGCCAGCTCGAGCGGATCGCGGACGAGGTCGTCGTGCTCGAAGTGCCCGATCTGTTCTTCGCGGTAGGGGAGTGGTACCAGCAATTCGATCAGGTGTCGGACCGCGAGGTCCAGCGTCTGCTGTTTGAATCACGACGGCCGATCTCCCCTGCGGCCCCCTGACCGGCTCGGGCAGACCGACTGGATTCTGTCGGTGAGGAGTCTACGGTAGGGGATTCCCGTTCGTCAGCGGCCCGAGCCCCCACTAGGAGGGCGGAGCCTTCGACTCCATCGGGGAAGACGAAGGCCGAGTCGGATGTGGTCGATGCTTCCGGCGGATCCGGCTCAGGCCGAATATCATCGCGATCCATAGAAGCATCGCGATAAACGGAGAGACGAACGCCACGGGGATTGAGACCGCGAACACCGCCGTACTGTAGATTGAGCCTTGCTCCGTTCGACGAATCCAGATCGCCGGAAGACGTTCTTCCACCAGCCGGTGGTGGGTGGTGGAGTGGTGCCAGATCGCGAGCATGGTCAGACCACCGATCACCTGCACGGCGGCGAAGAGCGCGACTGCGAGCTGGGTGGACTGGCTCCCAGGGCCAAGGAAGTTACTGGGGCCGTAGTCGTACAGGATGACCACGAGGAACGGCGTGATCGCGATGATGAGGAGGAACAGGTTGTTGAACCGAACGAGGAGGGTGTCGTACCGCACGATGGGGGAGAATATCCGGCGATGGTTGCTCCACCAGGCGGTGATGACGAAGAAGGAGATCAGGTAGGCCACGAGGCTCGACCACTCGTTACGGAAGTAGTCGAGGATGTTCGGATACTTCCCGGAGGCACCGACCTGCGGAAGGACAAGGGTGATGACTAGAAACGTCATCGAAAAAGCGAAAACCGCATCGCTGATCCCAATGATCCGGCTCATGTCCTTGCCAGTACCATCGAGTCCCTCGACGTGCTCTTCCTCCTCGGCAAGGCGCTCTTCGGGCGTGTGCGTCGCCATCGGACGTGGGCCGGCCGGTCAATCGTTGGGAAAGATGAAAGGTTGCGCGCCAGCGTTCTCCTCCCGATAGCCCCCGAAGGAGGGAGGTCGTCCCTCGCCTTCGGATGGGAATTCAGACTTCCAACCGGTCTGCCCGGGCCCGCCAGGCCTTCCCTTCGGTCCCCGGATCTTTGACAGCGAATCGGGCGGGATCGATCGAACGAACCTTCCAGCCATCGCGGAACGCGGAGCGCAGCTCCTCGCGGGTCACGCGGCGCGGTCCTCCCCAGTCCGCCGGCTCCTCATTGCTGAAGCACAGTACGAAGAGTCGACCCCCCGCTCGGAGAGCCGATCGCACGCTGGAGGCGTAAATCGGACGCTCGGCGTCCGACAGGGTGTGAAATAGGCCGCAATCGGTGATCGTGTCGAATCGCTCCCCGAGCGCTTGGAGATGGAGGGCGTCCCCGACCCGGAACGTGATGGCTAGGTCGCGTCCCGCGACCTTCGCCTGCGCCCTCCGAATGGCCTTCGGGGCGAAGTCGATCCCCCACGTCGGGTGGCCGTTCGCAGCGAAGTGAATCGCGTTCTCTCCCGTTCCGCATCCGACGTCGAGCACGCGACCGACGATTTCTCCCCGCTCGCACAAACGCACAAATTCCGGCTGGGGTCGCCCGATGTCCCAGGGCGGAACGCCCTCGTAGGCCCGGTCGAAAAAGTGCATGCCCGCCCGGGCGACCCATTCGCCCCGGGACTTAAGAGGTCGGAGGCTCGAACGGCAGGGCGACGCTCGAGGGCAGAGTGATGATTAGCTGGACGTCGACGGGGATGTGAGCCCGCTCGAAAATCACTCCGACCGGACAGGTCTTCAGCGTGAGGCGCAGAATCGTCTCGATCTCCGTTCGATCGGCCCTCGATCGGACCCGTAGGCTTCCCCGAACGCGGGAGATTGTGGGGGAGCCGGGAGGCCGTTCCCCCTCGAGCGCGACGGTCAGACCCTGGTAAGAGAGATGTCGCTTGTGCGCGACGAGCGCGAAGGTCGTCGTGATGCACCCAGCGAGGGAGAGGATACAGAGCTCCAACGGCGACGTCCCCGCGCTGTGGCCCCCTTCGTGCACGGGCAGGTCGACCACGACCGAATGGGCGCGGCCATCCTCTAGGACGCTTTCGAATCCTCCCTTCCACGTCCCGATCGCCTGCATGTCCCGGGAGGTTGGACCCCCGGGGGATGGTCTCTCGCTCAAGCGCGGTTGACTCGCGATCCCGATATGGACACGCCCGAGCTAGGTCGGCGCCGCCGCCGGCGCGTACGAGACTTCGACCAAGAGCCCGATCGTTGGGCCTCCGAACCAGCCACCCGTCCATGATGCGGCGAAGATCAAGTCCGGAGAGAGGAAGAACGTCGACCGACTCCCGTTCGGTAGGAGTTCGCCCAATGTGAACGCATAGCGCGTTCCGTTCGCTTCAGTGCCGTTTCCATGGACGATGCCTCCCTGGAGGGAGTACCAGTTCGTGAGGCGGAGCTCGAACGTCACGTTGTGGAACGTCACGTTCCATGGCGCGGTCGAGTTTGCGAAGACAGGGGTCGAGAGCAGGGACGATTCGACGTAGTATCGGTGACCCGCCACCGTCGTAATGTCGGCGGCCGAATAGTTCGGACGGAGTCCTGGGAGGAATCCACCGAACAGCGCGATGCCGATAGCCGCCATCGCCGCCAGGCCCACCACCAAGACGCGCACTTGCGTCAAGGTCATCGGGAAGTCGCGATCGAGGGCCATGCGACGGACCGGTCTTACACGGACTTGGTATTAGCCCTCTCCCAGGGCCCGTCTTCGGCGACCTTTTCCGTCTAGGGGAATATCCGCGACGGAAATGCGGGCCGTTGCGGTGCGAGCGTTCTGCGGAACGCCCGAAGTGATGGAGATCGAGGCGCCGTCCCCCGCGCCGGGGGAACTACTGGTCCGGATGTCGGCGGCCGGGCTGAACCCTTTCGACTGGAAGATCGTCGACGGCATTCTAGAGGGTCATCGGCCCCACCGGTTCCCCCTCGTGATAGGGGTGGACGGGGCTGGCCGGGTCGAGAAGCTGGGGACGGGGGTCTCGCGATTCCGCGTCGGGGATCTGGTCTTCGGCGAGTTTCTTCACGACCCCGTGGGCATCGGAACTGTGGCCGACTATTCGACCGTTCCGGAATCGAAGAGTGTCACGAAAATCCCCCCGGAGCTCGACCCGATCCGGGCCGCGGCACTTCCAATGGCAGGGATGACTGCCCTCGACGCCCTAGAGCGTCTCGGCACGGATCGGGGGAGTTCGATCCTCATCGTGGGAGCCTCGGGTGGGGTCGGCTCGTTCGCGACGGAGCTCGCCCGTGCCAGGGGAGCGCGAGTGACCGCGATCGCCCGCGCCGCGGCGGAAAGCCGTCTTCGGTCTCTGGGCGCAACCGACGTGCTGGTCTATGGATCGGATCACCTCATGGAGCAGCTGAGGGCTCTCTACCCGAACGGCGTGGACGGCCTGCTCGATCTCGTGAGCCGGACCCCCGAGCTAGCCCGGTTCGCGGAGATCGTCCGGTCCGGCGGACGCGCGGCCACGACTGTGTTCGCCGCTCCGCGCAATGGTGAGATTGCTCCGGGAGTTCAAGCGATCGAAATCGACCTCCATCCGACCACCCAACTCCTCGAACGACTGACCCGGGAGGTTAGGACACGTCGTCTCCCGGTACCCGTCGAACGAACGATTGGGATTGAAGAGGCCGCAGCAGCGCTCGCAGATATCAAAGCGGGCCGGGCCACCGGGAAGACGGTGGTCCGAATCTCCGATGACTCGAATGCGTAAGCTCAACGGGAGAGGATTGGTGGTACCATCTCCCCACCCTCGAGCGCTCGGCAGGGGTTCGGCGGTTGCCTATTCTGAGAGGTATTCCTAACGGCGATGACCGGAGGCAAAAGGCGGAACCCTACCACCGTGCGAACTTACCGGCGTTCCGCACAGGTCTACGATCGGGTCTACGCGTGGAAGAACTACCGGGTTGAGGCGCTTCGCATTCGAGAACTCATCCACCGGTTCGGTCCTCCACGGGCCCGCACTCTCCTCGACGTCGCGTGCGGTACCGGGTCCCACTTAGAGTACCTGTCCCGATGGTACGATACGACCGGACTTGACGCCAGCTCCGAGATGCTCCGAGTGGCCCGAAAGAAGCTCCCCGGCCTGCGGTTCGAACGAGGGTCGATGCAACGGTTCCGGCTGGCCGAACGGTTCGATGTGATCACCTGTCTGTTTTCGGCCATCGGCCACGTACGCTCCCGTCGTGACCTCGTGCGGACGCTCCAGAATTTCGCCCGCCACCTGAACCCAGGTGGGCTCGTGATCGTGGAGCCGTGGCTTACGCCGGATCGGTACCGGGCCGGGTCGGTTCATCTCGCCACGTCCGGCACCCCCGAACAACCGATTGCTCGGATGAACTCGTCCTGGCGAAGGAACGGTCGGTCGGTGATGGATATGCACTACCTGGTCGCGCAGCACGGAAAGGTCGTACACTGGGTCGAGCGCCACAATCTGGCGCTCTTCGACGTTCCGACCCAGCTTCGAGCGTTCCGCGCCGCAGGGCTCATTCCGAGGCACATTCCCAGCCGCTTCACGACCAAGCGAGGGTTGTACGTGGCCACTTTGCCGGGCGCGCCGGCCATTCCTCGAGGGCGTCGCGCTCCTCAGCGGAGGAGGCAACGCTGAACTCAGTCGATGACCTTCAACTGGGCTTTGTCTGCGCGGAAGCCGACGCTGCGGTGGGTACCATCGCACATCGGTTTGTGCGACGAGTGACCGCATCGGCAGAGGGCCATCGAGACTTTGCCATCCACCATCACTAGGTTCGGCCCGTTCTCGTTCGAGACAATCTCAACTTTCGGCATAGCTGACTCCTGGGACTTTCTTCCGGTGGATAAATTCGAAGTGGCGAGAACGCCAGTCACTGACGAGGTGGTACCTTCGTCGTTTCGGACCTTTGGAAGACCTCCCTGCGGGAGTTCATCCCCCGACCGCGACTTCCTGGGGAAATATTCCCTCGGGGAGCGCTAAACTCAATAGCGAAGACTCCCCCTCGCGACCGCGGGTCCCGAGGGGAAAAATATGGTGGAGTCATGTTTCCTTTGCCGTCGGACCCAGTCCGACCTCGATCACCTCAACGAGGAGATCCGGGCTCGGGTTTACCTCTCGTACTTCAGCAGCGCCCGCGGCCAGATCGATGAGCAACAGCGACAGCACACATTCCTTCAGCGCCTGAAGGACGAAGAGAGCGGCGACGCACACTTCCGGATCAACGCGAAGCAGGTCTTCGGCGATCCGAAGGCGTACGAGAAGCTCATGCCCTGGATCGATACGCTCATCGACATCGCTCGCACGACCCCCCTCCCACCGGATGACGGCCGGACGATCGCGCAGCTGGTCGAAGACCTCCTCCGCGAGCAGCATCGGGCCGCCACGCAGATGGAGCAGGCGCTCGGCCAACTCCGTTCCGGGTTCGCCACGGGTTCTCGGTCCCCCCTGACCCTCGAGGTCGTTCGGCTCACCTTCCCCGTCGATTGGAACGTCGATGGACTCCCGTTCACTTGGAAGTCTTCTCCGGCCAGTGACCGAGAGCCGTTGCACCACGACCCCGGCGAGGGGCGCACATCGGTGGAGGTCCCCGTCTCTCTTTGTTCCGTCTGCCGGAAGTTGACGGGACGCGGCGAGCCAGCGGATCCGAAGTAGCCCGGATAGAGCCGGGACCGCGAGATCCCCGGATCTGACTTTGGCGATCCCGACTCCTCGAAGGATCGCCCCGCAGGTCGAATCGGGGGCTGGGGCGGCGATCGTTTGCGATCGAACCTCGGAACACCCCGGGAAACGGCGCTCTTTCGGGTAACCTTCTTAACCTGTAGCGGCAGGTACCGCCGAATCCCACAGCGGACTCGGGTCCGTGGGAGAGAGAAGAGGGGCCCGTGGTAGTTTGCATCCCAGCGACTGGTGCCCAGTGTAATTCTGGAGATATCGCGTGGGTCATCGCGGCGACCGCGCTCGTCATGATCATGACCCCCGGACTGGGGTTCTTCTACGGAGGTCTCGTCCGGCGGAAGAACCTCGTCTCGACGATCGTACAGTGCATGGCGATCTTCGCGGTCGTCAGCCTGGCGTGGGCGATCTGGGGTTTCACGATGGCCTTTGGCCCATCCGTCCTGGGTGGGTTCATCGGGGATTTCCGATTCTTCGGACTCAACGGAGTCGGGTACGCCGCCAATACCGCCTACTCCTCGACTATACCGGCACTGCTCTATTTCGCGTTCCAGCTGAAATTCGCCGCGATCACCCCGGCGCTCATCATCGGGGCGTTTGCCGGCCGAATCCGGCTCAAGCCCCTCCTGATCTTCATCCTGGCGTGGGTGACGTTCGTCTACTTCCCGATCGCGCACTGGATCTGGGGAGTCGGTGGCTGGCTGCACGTGATGGGCGTCGAGGATTTCGCCGGGGGAATGGTCGTTCATACCAGCGCCGGGGTCAGCGCGCTGGCCGCCGCGCTCGTCATCGGGCGTGGGGTGGACTTCGGTAAGGAGAGTCGCCCGAACAACGTTCCGTACGTGATCCTCGGCACGGCAATCCTCTGGTTCGGCTGGTTCGGGTTCAACGCCGGTAGCGCGCTCTCCGCGAACGGCGTCGCAGTCAACGCACTCGTTGTCACGAATCTCGCGGCCGCCGCCGCCGGGGTCGCCTGGATGTTGATGGATTGGATCTTGAAGGGCAAACCATCCGCGGTCGGAATGTGCGTCGGGTTCGTCTGCGGGCTCGCCGCCGTGACGCCGGCCTCCGGCTACGTCGGCCCTCAGCTCTCGTTGGTGATCGGGATCGTGGCCGGCGCCGCCTGCAACGTCGTCGCGAGCTGGCGAGCCCGTTCCCGGCTCGACGACTCGCTGGATGTCTTCGCGTGTCACGGCGTTGGCGGGATGTGGGGAACGGTGGCGACGGGGCTCTTTGCGTCCACAGCCATCAACGCCGCTGGCCAGAACGGGCTCGTCTTCGGAAACCCCCACTTCGCGCTGCTCGAGATGTTCGCGGTGGCGGTCGTCGCGTCCTACGCGTTCTTTGTGACGTACATCATCCTGCACATCGTCAATTTCCTCTCGCCGCTGAGAACCAGCACCGAGGAGGAAAAGGCGGGCCTCGACGAGGTCCACTTCGGCGAAGAGGC